>JAIPCJ010000007.1 GCA_021738245.1 Methylotenera sp.
CGGCGCCCGGCCCGAAACCCCTGACAGAAGCCGGCATCGAGCCGGCTTCTTTCATTGCGAGACTTGAATGACGTGGCGCACCAGCGGGTAGACCTGGTGCTGCCAGCGCCGCCCGCTGAACACGCCGTAGTGGCCCACATTGGGCTGGATGTAGTGGGTGCGCATGAAGAGCTTCAGGCTGCTGGCGAGGTCTTGCGCGGCCAGGGTCTGGCCGACGGAGCAGATGTCGTCCCGCTCGCCTTCGATCGTGAGCAGCGCGGTGCGGCGGATGGCCGCGGGGTTCACTCGACGGCCCTGGTAGGTCATCTCGCCGCGCGGCAGGTCGAAGGTCTGGAATACGCGCTCCACCGTCTCCAGGTAGAAGTCGGCCGCGAGGTCGGCCACGGCGAGGTATTCCTCGTAGAAGGTGCGCGTCACCTCGGCCTTGTCGAACTCGTCGGCGACGAGGTGCTTGTAGTAGTCCTTGAAGGCGTTCGCATGCCGGTCCTTGTTCATGCTCATGAACGCCGACAGTTGCACGAAGCCCGGGTAGACCCGCCGGCCCGCACCGGCGTGCTGCCAAGGCACATGGCTGATGAGGTTCTTGCGGAACCATTCGATCGGTTTGCTGGTGGCCAGCTGGTTGACGGCGGTGGGGCTGACGCGGCAGTCGATCGGGCCGGCCATCAGCGTGAGGCTGGCGGGCGTGGCGGGATGGTCGTCCTCGGCCATCACCGACACCGCCACCAGCGCGCTCACGCAGGGCTGGCACACCGCCACGACGTGGGCCTGCGGACCGATGGCGGCGAGGAAGTCGATCAGATGGCCGGTGTACTCGTCCAGCCCGAAACGGCCTGCGGCCAGCGGGACATCACGCACGTTGTGCCAATCGGTCACGTAGACGTCGTGGTCTTGCAGCAGGGTGCGCACCGTGTCGCGCAGCAGCGTGGCGAAGTGCCCGGACATCGGCGCCACCACCAGCACCTTGGGCTGGGCCGGCGCGCCGTCCTTCCGAAAGCGCAGCAGCGTGGCGAACGGGGTGGTCAGCGCGGCTTCCTCGGTGACGGGCCAGCGCTCGCCGCCCTGGGTCACCTCGCCGATGCGCCAGGGCGGCCGGGTGTGCGTGACCTGGGCCAGGTCGAACACCTTGCTCGCCGCCCGCCACGGGCGGGTGGGCAGCCAGGGCAGGTCGTCCAGACCGGGCTGATCGAGCAGGGGCAGCGTCAGCCGGTTCAGCGTGCGCAGGGGCCAGAGGAGGTCGGCTTGGGCCTGGTAGGCGGGGTACATGGCAACTCCTGCGTGGCGGTGACGGCTCATTGAACGCAAGGAGCGCGCCAGCGGGGCATGGCATGGGCCTTGCGACAAGGCTCACCACCCACCGCCGAGGAGACGCCGATGCCCGTTGCCACGCCGACCCGACCCGCCGCCCGCAAGAGCCCGCGGGGTGCCAAGGCTGCAGCCGCTGCGTCAGCCGCGCCGGCACCCGGACCCAGACCCCGCCCGGCGCCGCGCGCCTCGGCGCGACCCGCGGCGAGCCTCACGCTGAGCAGCAAGAACTACTCGTCCTGGTCGTTGCGGGGCTGGCTGTTGACCCGTTTTGCGGGGCTGCCCGTCGAGGAGGTCATGCTGCCGACCGATGACGAGAGCGCCCGCAAGGAGCTGTTGCTGCTGGCGCCTTCCATCCTTGTGCCCTGCCTGCGCCATGATGGCGCGACGGTCTGGAACACGCTGGCGATGGCCGAATACCTGGCCGAGACCTTTCCCAAGGCCGGGCTCTGGCCCGCCGACCGGGTGGCGCGCGCACACGCCCGTGCCATCTGCGGCGAGATGAACTCGGGCTTTGCCAACCTGCGCGCCTCGCTGCCCATGAACCTCAAGGCGCACTTCCCGCGCCACAAGATCTGGGCCGGCGCCAAGCCCGACATCGAGCGCATCGTCGAGATCTGGAGCGAGTGCCTGGCCCGCTACGGTGGCCCCTACCTTTTCGGCAAGAAGCGCTGCGCAGCCGACGCGATGTTCGCGCCCGTCGTCACGCGCTTCCTGACCTACGACGTGCCGGTCAACCCAGCCTGCCTGGCCTACTGCGACACCGTGATGGCCATGCCCGAGCTGCAGGAATGGATCGCCGCAGCCCGGCTGGAGCCCGACGAGATCGAGCAGCTGGACATGGACTTCTGAGCGCCCGCGGCCGGGCCCCCCGGGGACTCAGGCCCAGGTCGAGGGCGCCGGCACCTCGCAGGGGGCTGGCGCGTCTACCGTCTTGAAGTCGGCGGGCGACACGATCTCCAGGTACTCCATGTCGGGCGAGTAGTCGAACAGGTAGTGCACGATGCCCGGGCGCTGGTGCACGCAGTCGCCCGCCTCCACCAGCGTGACCTGGTCGCCATACATGAACTTGGCCCAGCCCTTGGTCATGATGACGATCTGGAAGTCCGCCTCATGTCGGTGCCATCCTGTGCCCTTTTCAGGGGCCATGTTCGCCTTCACAAGGTGCGCGATGACCCGGCCATGGGTGGCGGCAGCCACGCCGAGGTCGCGGTAGAGGAAGAAATCCCTCAGCCCGTCGCTGCGCCAGGGCGTGTCCCCGGGCTTGACGTGAGAGAACTCGGTGGTGGAGGCGTCGTTCGCAGCGCCCACGGGGATCGACAGATCCGTCATGACCAGGCTCCTGTAAAGCGGCAGGTGACCGGCAGCACGCAATATGCGTTCCCGCGTCGGCCGCAGGCCGATTGCCTGCGCCTTGATTCATGTCATGGGGCGCCGCGGCCCGCGCCGCTAGATTGCCAGCGTGAGCGCTCCACCTCTTGGGTTGCACGCGGCCGAAGCCGACGCGCGCCTTCTCGCCCCCTTCACCGCCTGGCCGGATGGCCCGGGTGGCGCTGCCGTGTCGCAGTTCCAGGTCGCGGGCATGCACTGCGCGGCCTGCTCGGGAATCATCGAGGACACCTTGGGGCGGCTGCCGGGCGTGCAGAACGCCAGTGTCAATGCCGCCTCGGCCCGGCTGGCCCTGCGCTGGCAGCCCTCGCAACTGCCGCTGGCCGATGTGCTGGCGGCCCTGCAGGCCGTGGGCTACCAGGCCACGCCCGATGTGGCCGCCTCGGCGCGCGAACTGCGGCGCCGCGAACGGCGTCAGGCGCTGTGGCGCGTGTTCGTGGCCGGTTTCCTGATGATGCAGGTCATGATGCTCGCCACGCCCGCCTACGTGGCCGCTGCCGGCGAGCTGGCGCCGGACCTGGACCAACTGCTGCGTTGGGGCTGCTGGGTGCTGGCGCTGCCGGTCATGGTGTTCTCGGCCGGGCCCTTTTTCAGCGGTGCCTGGCGCCAGCTGCGCGCCGGCCGCCTGGGCATGGACGTGCCGGTGGCGTTGGGCATCGCGGTGACCTTTGCGGCGAGCACCGGGGCGCTGTTCGACCCCACCGGGCCGCTCGGCCACGAGGTTTACTTCGACTCCCTGACCATGTTCGTTGCCCTGCTGCTGCTGGCGCGCTGGTTCGAGCTGGGAGCCCGCCACCGCGCGGCCGAAGCCCTGGAGGCGGTTGCCGGCGCGCTGCCCACCACGGCCGAGCGGCTGCTGCCCGATGGCCGCAGCGAGCAGGTTCCTGCCGAGGTGCTCGCTGTGGGCGACCGCATTCGCGTGAAGGCGGGCGAGGCATTTGCAGCCGATGGCCGGGTGCTGGTGGGGCAGGGCTGGGTCAACGAGGCCTTGCTGACGGGCGAGTCGGCGCCGGTGGCCAAGGCCGTCGGTGCCGCGGTGGTCGCCGGCAGCCTGAGCCTGGACGGCATCTTCACCGTGGCTGTTCAGCGCGTTGGTGCCGACACCACGGCGCAAGGCATCGTGCGGCTGATGCAGCAGGCGCAAAGCCAGCGCCCGGGCGGCAGCGGCCTGCTGGACCGCGTGGCCGCGGGCTTCACGGCCGTCGTGCTCATGCTGGCGTTGGGCGCCGGCCTGGCCTGGTGGTGGATCGACCCGGCCCGCGCGGTGGCGGTGGCGGTCGCGGTGCTGATCGTGACCTGCCCCTGTGCGCTGACGCTGGCGGCGCCCGCCGCCTGGCTGACCGCCAGCGGCGCGCTGGCGCGTCGCGGCCTGCTGCTGGCCGACCTCTCGGCCCTGGAGCGGCTGTGCACGGTCGATACCGTGGTGTTCGACAAGACCGGCACGCTGAGCGAAGACCGCCTGCGCCTGAGCGCGCACTGGAGCACAGGTGGCGACGCCGACGAACTGCTGGAACGCGCGCGCAGCCTGGCCGCGTTCTCGCGCCACCCGCATGCATTGGCGCTGGCCGAAGGCGGCGAAGGGGCCGGCTGGGGCGATGTGCAGGAAGTGCCGGGCCGCGGGGTGCAGGCGTGTGATGCGCAAGGGCGTGTCTGGCGCCTGGGCGCGCCGGCCTGGGTGTCGGATCATCCGGAGGCCCGGGCCCGCCTGGCCTTTGGCCGTGAAGGCGTGGTGCTCTGGCTCGACCTCGAAGAGGCGCCGCGCGCCGATGCCGCCGATGCGGTGGCGGCATTGCACGCCCAGGGTCGCCAGGTGCGGCTGCTGTCCGGTGATCAGCCGATGCCGGTAGCGCGCATGGCCGAGCGTGTCGGCATCGACGACTGGCGCGCCGGCGCAAGCCCTGACACCAAGCTCGCCGCCGTGCGCGGCTGGCAGGCTGCGGGCGAGCGCGTGTTGATGGTGGGCGATGGCATCAACGATGCCCCGGTGCTGGCGGCAGCCGATGTGCGGATCGCGATGGGGCAGGGCGCCATGCTGGCCCGCAGTGCGGCCGATGCGCTGCTCGTGTCGAACCGATTGATGGCCGTGCCGCAGGCCCTGGCCCTTGCGCGCCGAACGCGCCGCGTGCTGGGGCAAAACCTCGCGTGGGCGGCGCTCTACAACCTCGCCTGCGTGCCGCTCGCATTGGCCGGCTGGCTGCCCCCGCTGGCAGCCGGCATCGGCATGGCGAGCAGCTCGCTGCTGGTGGTGCTCAACGCACAGCGTCTGCAACGCTGAATCCGGGTCGCTGCGACATGGACATCCTCTACCTCCTCATCCCCTTTTCCGTCGTGCTGGTGCTGCTCATCCTGGCGGTGTTCGGCTGGGCTGTGAACTCCGGGCAACTGGAGGACCTCTCCCGAGAGGGCGAACGTATCCTGCTTGACGAGGATCAAGGCCCCTAGCGCCCTACGCGCGAAGAATGGTTCGCATCAGACTGAAGGAGTCGCGATGGCGAACGACAAGGCCCTGGCCACCACTGGGGCGACATACGAGGACGGACCGGTACGCGCATTTGCGCTGGCAGCGGTTCTGTGGGGTGTGGTGGGGATGCTGGTGGGCGTCATCATTGCCGCCCAGCTGGCCTGGCCCGAGTTGAACCTCGGCATCCCCTGGCTCAGCTACGGTCGCCTGCGACCGCTGCACACGAACGCGGTGATCTTCGCCTTCGGCGGCTGCACGCTGTTCGCCACGTCTTACCACGTGGTCCAGCGCACCGGGCAGACGCGGCTCTTCCTGCCCAAGCTGGCGTGGTTCACCTTCTGGGGCTGGCAACTCGTCATTCTGCTGGCCGCGATCTCGCTGCCGATGGGCTTCACGACCGGCAAGGAATACGCCGAGCTCGAGTGGCCGATCGACATCCTGATCGCCGTGGTGTGGGTGGCCTATGCCGTCGTGTTCTTCGGCTCGGTGGGCACCCGCAAGATCCGGCACATCTATGTGGCGAACTGGTTCTTCGGCGCCTTCATCATTGCGGTGGCCCTGCTGCACATCGTCAACAGCGCCGAGATCCCGGTCAGCCTCACGAAGAGCTACTCCGCCTATGCCGGCGTGCAGGACGCCATGGTGCAGTGGTGGTACGGCCATAACGCAGTCGGCTTCTTCCTGACCGCCGGCTTCCTCGGGATGATGTACTACTACATCCCCAAGCAGGCTGAGCGTCCCGTCTACAGCTACCGCCTGTCCATCGTCCACTTCTGGGCGCTGATCTTCACCTACATGTGGGCGGGCCCGCACCACCTGCACTACACGGCCCTGCCGGACTGGGCGCAGAGCATCGGCATGATCTTCAGCCTGGTGCTGCTGGCGCCGAGCTGGGGCGGCATGATCAACGGCGTCATGACGCTGTCGGGCGCCTGGCACAAGCTGCGTGACGACCCCATCCTGAAGTTCCTGATCGTGGCCCTGTCGTTCTACGGCATGTCCACCTTCGAGGGGCCGATGATGTCGATCAAGACGGTCAACTCGCTGTCGCACTACACCGACTGGACGGTGGGCCACGTGCACAGCGGCGCCCTGGGCTGGGTGGGCCTCATCTCGATGGGCTCGCTCTACCACCTGATCCCGCGCATGTTCGGTCGCACCGAGATGTACTCCAAGCGCGCCATCGAGCTGCACTTCTGGATCGCAACGCTCGGCATCGTGCTCTACATCGCCGCGATGTGGATCGCCGGTGTGATGCAAGGCCTGATGTGGCGTGCGGTCAACCCCGACGGCACCCTGGTCTACACCTTTGTCGAGAGCGTGAAGGCCACCTGGCCGTTCTATGTGATCCGCCTGAGCGGCGGCCTGCTGTACCTCGGCGGCATGCTGGTCATGAGCTGGAACGTCATCAAGACCGTGCAGGCCGGCCGCGCACAGGCGGTGCGCATCCCCACGCCTGCACTGGCTCACGCTTGAAGGAGATTTCATGAGCAACCATTCCCAAGCCGTCTCCGGCCACCAGCGCATCGAGACCAGCAATCTGCTGATGATCGTGCTGGTGCTGCTGACCGTGATGGTCGGTGGCATCGTCGAGATCGTGCCGCTGTTCTTCCAGCGCTCCACCACGCAGGCCGCGCCGGGCTTGAAGCCCTACACCGCGCTGCAGCTGGCCGGGCGTGACATCTATCTGCGCGAGGGCTGCTACAACTGCCACTCGCAAATGATCCGCCCGCTGGCCGCCGAGACGCTGCGTTACGGTAAGTACTCCACCGCGGGTGAGTTCGTGTACGACCACCCCTTCCAGTGGGGCAGCAAGCGCACGGGCCCCGACCTGGCGCGCGTGGGCGGCAAGTACAGCGACGACTGGCACCGCATCCACCTGAACAACCCGCGTGACCTGGTGCCCGAATCCAACATGCCGGCCTACTCATGGCTGGCTGGGGCTCCGGTGGACGCCGCCGGCATGCCGGCCCGTCTGGCGGCCATGCGCACCCTGGGCGTGCCCTACACCGAAGCCGAGGTGAAGGCCTCGGCCGAAGAGGTGAAGGGCAAGACCGAGCTCGACGCGCTCGTGGCCTACCTGCAGGTGCTCGGCACCGCGAACAAGTAAGGAGCCCGCAACCATGGGCATCAACGAACTCCGTGTGGCCGTGACCCTGGTGTCGCTGGCCGTCTTCCTCGGCATCGTCGCCTGGGCCTGGCGTGGCCGCTTCGACGACGCTGCCCGCCTCCCGTTTGAAGGAGATGAGCAATGAGTGACTTCTTCAGCAGTGGCTGGTCTCTCTTCATCGCCGCCGTCACCATCGGCGGGCTGATCGCCTGCGGCGTGCTGCTGGTGATCGCCAGCCGGCGCCAGGTCATGGCGGCAGACAACACCACCGGCCATGTCTGGGACGAAGACCTGCGTGAGCTGAACAACCCGCTGCCCGCGTGGTGGATGGGCCTGTTCGTCATCACCATCGTGTTCGCCGGTGTCTACCTGGCCCTCTACCCGGGGCTGGGCAGCCAGGCTGGCAAGCTGGGCTGGACGAGCGAGGGCGAGCATGCCAAGGAACTGGCCGCAACCCGTGCCGCCATGGCGCCGGTCTACGCCGCCTTCAAGGACATGGCGCCCGAGCAGCTCGCCAAGGACCCCAAGGCCCACGCCATCGGCGAGCGCCTGTTCGCCAACAACTGCGCGCAATGCCACGGTGCGGACGCCAAGGGTTCCAAGGGATTCCCCAACCTGACCGACAACGACTGGCTCTGGGGCGGCAACTACGACACCATCGTCGAGACCATCACCAAGGGTCGTGAAGGCAACATGCCGGTCATGGCGCCCGCGGTGGGCACCAGCGAAGACGTGCGCAACGTCGCTCACTATGTGCTGTCGCTGTCGGGTAGCCCGCACAACGCGCTCTACGCCCAGCTGGGCAAGGAGAAGTTCGTCGTCTGCGCGGCCTGCCACGGTCCCGGCGGCAAGGGCAACCAGGCCCTCGGCGCCCCCAACCTCAGCGACAGGATCTGGCTGCACGGCTGGGGCGAAGAGGCCGTGATGGCCATGGTCAACAACGGCAAGCACAACGTGATGCCCGCCCACGGCGAGCGCCTGACGCCGGAGCAGATCCGCGTGCTGGCTGCCTACGTCTGGGGCTTATCGCAACCGCAGGGCGTCGCAGCCGCGAAGTGATCTCCCATGCCTGCCCCTTCCGCACCCGCCACGGGTGATGCAGTCCACGTCATCCGGCTCTACAAGTCGGAAGACAAGATCCATCCCCGCTCGGTGGATGGCTTCTACGCCCGCTGGCGCTGGGTCATCGTCGCGCTGACTCAAGCGGTGTTCTACGGCCTGCCCTGGCTCGACTGGGGCCAGCGGCAGGCCGTGCTGTTCGATCTGGAAGCCCGGCGCTTCTACATCTTCGGCCTGGTGCTCTATCCGCAGGACTTCGTGTACCTCACGGCCCTGCTGATGATCTCGGCCTACGCGCTGTTCCTGTTCACCGCGGTGGCGGGGCGCTTGTGGTGCGGCTATGCCTGCCCGCAGACCGTCTACACCGAGATCTTCATGAAGGTGGAGCGCTGGTTCGAGGGTGACCGCAATGCGCGGCTGCGGCTCGACAAGGCCCCCTGGTCGCTCGACAAGCTCTGGCGCAAGGCCGGCAAGCAGTTCGTGTGGGTCGCGATCGGCCTGTGGACCGGCTTCACCTTCGTCGGCTATTTCACGCCCATCCACACGCTGGGCGCGGAGGTGCTCTCGCTCGGCACCGGTCCGTGGGAGACCTTCTGGGTGCTGTTCTACGGCTTCGCCACCTATGGCAACGCCGGCTACATGCGCGAGCAGGTCTGCAAGTACATGTGCCCCTATGCGCGCTTCCAGAGCGCGATGTTCGACCGCGACACGCTCATCGTCAGCTACGACCCCGGTCGCGGCGAGCCGCGCGGCAACAACGCCAAGCGCAAGAAGGGCGCTGCCAGCAGCGAGCGGCTTGGCGACTGCATCGACTGCGAACTGTGCGTTCACGTCTGCCCCACCGGCATCGACATCCGCAAGGGCCTGCAATACGAATGCATCGGCTGCGCTGCCTGCATCGATGTCTGCAACGGCGTGATGGACAAGATGGGCACGCCCCGCGGCCTGATCCGCTACGACACCGAGAACGGCCTGGAGCAGGGCCTTTCCAGTGCACAACGCTGGCGCAATGTGCTCCGGCCGCGCGTGATCATCTACACCGCGGTGCTGCTCGTCATCTGTGCGGCGTTGCTGTGGAGCCTGACGTCACGGCATGGCTTCCGGGTGGATGTGGTGCGCGACCGCGCGTCGCTGGCCCGCCTGGTGGAAGACGGCTGGGTGGAGAACGTCTATCGGCTGCAGGTCATGAACGCGACCGAGTCGCCGCAGCGTTACCGCATCGAAGCCGAAGGCCTGCCTGGCCTGACGCTGAGCCAGGCGACCACGGTCGACCTCGGTCCGGCCGAGGCCCGCTGGGTGGCCGTGGCCCTCAGGCTGCCGCCGAGCGCGGCCCAGCAGTTCAAGCCCGGTGCGCACCCGATCCAGTGGCGCATCAGCCGGATCGCTGACGGTGCCCAGGAGGCACTGGTCGAGAAGTCCACTTTTATGCTGCCGCGATGAACGGCAAGGAGAACCGCATGTCCTCAGTCGCATCCAAGCCGGCCTGGCGCGAGCCCATGGTCTGGCTCGTGGTCGGCGGCCCGGCAGCCGTCGTGGTGGCCAGCTTCTTCACGCTGGCCCTGGCGCTCAAGCATCCCGACCCGCCGCTGGACCTGCACGCCACCGCGGCGCGTTCGGCCGATGACGTCGAGCCGGCCGACATGCGCGCCAAGGAGGGCGACGTACCCGCCCTGATCGCGCGCAATCACGCGGCCACAGGCACGGCGGGAGTGAAGCGGTGACCGGACCGGCCGGCCCCTCGCGCATCGCCCGCTTCGCGATGGCGGTGGCCTGGTCGTCCTTCCTGAGCGCCGGGGTGCTGGAGTTGCTCGTGTTCGCGGTGGTCGACCCCGCCGAGCTGCGTTGGTTCGGCGCAGCGCCTGTCGAGCTGTCGTCTCACGCGGTCTACACGCTCGCTTTCCTCGTGTTCTGGGGCGTGATCGCGCTGGCGTCCAGCTTGGCCCTGCTGCTGGTGAACCTGCCGTCGGACGACCCTAAGCCGGCGCGTCGGGCCCCGGGTTGGCCTCGCTGACGACCCGGGCGTGCCGGTCGTGGGTCCAGTAGGCCCAGGCCCAGTCCAGCAGCACCACGAAGCGGTTGCGAAACCCGATCAGGAAGTACACGTGGGCGAACAGCCAGAACAGCCACGCGAAGTAGCCTGAGAAGCGCAGCGGCCCCGCCGGCGTGCCGAGGTCGACCACCGCACTGTTGCGGCCGATGGTGGCTAGGTTGCCGTAGTCGCGGTAGCGGAAGGGCAGGGTGGCCTGGCCAGCCAGGGTCCGCCGAATGTTGGCGGCCGCATGGCGCCCCATCTGCTTGGCCCCGGGCGACACCCCGGGCACGGGGTGCGGTTCGTGCCCTGGCACATGGCTCTGGGCCGAGGCGAGGTCGCCGATGACCTGGATGGCTGCAAAGCCCTTCAGGCTCAGGTCGGGCTCCACCACCACGCGACCGGCACGGTCCAGCGCGCAGCCGGTGGCGCTGGCCAGCACGCGGCCCAGCGGCGACGCGGCCACCCCAGCCGCCCACACCACGCAGCGGCTGTGCAGGCGTTGCGGTCCGTCGGCGGTGGTGATGTCCAGCCCCTCGGCATCGATGCCGGTGACGCGCGCACCGAGCTTGACCTCGACGCCGAGCGCCGTCAGCTGCTCTCGCGCCCGCTCGCTCAGCGCCTCGGGCATGGCCTGCAGCACGCGCGGGCTGCCCTCCACCAGCAGCACCCGCGCCTGGCGAGGGTCGATGCGACGGAACTCACCGGGCAGGGTGTGCCGGGCGATCTCGGCGAAGGTGCCGGCCAGTTCCACCCCGGTCGGGCCGCCGCCCACGACGACGAACTGCAGCAGCGCCGCGCGCCGGGCCGGGTCGTCTTCGCGCTCGGCGGCCTCGTAGGCCAGCAGCACGCGGCGGCGGATCTCGAACGCGTCCTGCAGCGTCTTGAGCCCGGGCGCGAAGGGGGCCCAGTCATCGCGCCCGAAGTAGCTGTGGGTGGCGCCGGCCGCGACGATGAGGTGGTCCCAGTGCAGCAAGGCGCCATCCTTCAGCGTCGCGGTGCGAGCCTGGGCATCGAGGCCGACCACCTCACCGAGCAAGGTGGTGACATTGCGCTGCCGACGGAACAGATGGCGGATGGGCGCGGCGATCGAGGGCGCTGACAGCCCCGCGGTCGCCACCTGGTAGAGCAGGGGCTGGAAGAGGTGGTGGTTGGTCTTGTCGACGACGGTGATGTCGACGTCGGCATGGGCCAGGGCCCGCGCCGCCTCCAGGCCGCCGAAGCCGCAGCCGATGATCAGGACTTGAGGTCGCATGAGCCCATGCTACGCCGGTCTTGCTGCGTTGCAGCAAACGCACCGTTACGGGCCGAGCGCCGGGCCGCCCCAAGCCGGCCCGCTGGGGCGATGTGCAGCCGGCTCACTGCCGGCTGCATCGCCGTCCCCTCGGGGGGCCGCCCAAGGTACCCCTTGGGCGAGGGGCCTGCTCAGCCTGCGGCGTTGGAGACAAGGCGCTGAAGCGCCTGCGGGTCCAGTACCGTGATCTGCCGCTGCTTCACCTCCAGCACACCGTCTTCCTGGAACTTGGAGAAGGTGCGGCTCACGGTTTCCAGCTTCAGGCCGAGGTAGCTGCCGATCTCCTCGCGGGTCATGCGCAGCACGAGGCTGCTGGACGAGAAGCCGCGTGCCTGCAGGCGCTGCGTCAGGTTCAGCAGGAAGGCGGCCAGGCGCTCCTCGGCTCGCATATTGCCCAGCAGCAGCATCACGCCGTGGTCGCGCACGATCTCGCGGCTCATGATCTTGTGGAACTGGTGCTGCAGCACGGTGAATTCGCGCGACAGGTCTTCCAGGTCGCGGTACTGGATGACACAGACAGACGAGTCCTCCAGCGCGACCGCGTCGCAGTGGTGCTGGTCGCTGCTGATGCCGTCCAGGCCGAGCAGCTCGCCCGCCATCTGGAAGCCCGTCACCTGGTCGCGGCCGTCTTCGCTGCCCACGCAGGTCTTGAAGAAGCCGGTGCGCACCGCGTACAGCGCCTCGAACCGGTCGCCGTTGCGGAACAGGTGGTCACCACGCGGCACGCTGCGGCGCTTTTCCACCAGGCCGTCCAGGCGCTGCAGGTCGGCCGCGTTCAGGCCCACGGGCAGGCAGAGCTCGCGCAGGTTGCAACTGGCGCAGGCGACCTTCAGCGGCTCCAGCGTGCCGCTGCATGTGGACGCAGGCACGGCGGGGTGGATGGGCACGCTCATGGGGGGGTGGAGGGTGGTCAGCATGCGGCTGATTGTTCTTGGCTGGTCCCGCTGCGGCCTTGACCTGGATCAACGCCACAGGCAGGGGCTGGCGCCACAGTGCAGCCATGCCTGCTGTCACTGACCGCCCCATCGATGCCGACCTGCTGCGCCGCCACGACGTTGCGGGGCCGCGCTACACCTCCTACCCCACGGCCGACCGCTTCGTCGAGGCTCACCAGGGAGGCCAGCATCTGCAGGCGCTGCGCCAGCGAGGCACCGCGCAGCCGCTGTCGGTCTACGTGCACATCCCGTTCTGCGAGCAGCTCTGCTACTACTGCGCCTGCAACAAGATCATCACCAAGCACCACGAGCGGGCCCAGCCTTACCTCGATGCGCTGGCGATTGAGATGGACCTGGTGGCCGAGGCCATCGGGGGCCAGGCGCCGGTGTCGCAGCTGCACCTGGGCGGTGGCTCGCCCACCTTCTTGTCAGACGCCGAACTCACCACGCTGATGGCTGCACTTCGCCAGCGCTTCAAGCTGCTGCCGGGTGCCGAGCTGTCGGTGGAGGTGGACCCGCGCACGGTGGATGCCGCGCGGCTGGCACACCTGCGCTCGCTGGGCTTCAACCGGCTGTCCTTCGGGGTGCAGGACTTCGACCCCGGCGTTCAGAAGGCGGTGCACCGGGTGCAGCCCTTCGAGCAGGTCGCGGCGCTGATGCGGCATGCGCGCGAGCTGGGCTACCAGTCCACCAATGTCGACCTGATCTACGGCCTGCCGCTGCAGACGCCGGCCAGCTTTGCGCACACCATCGCGCAGGTGGCCGAGCTGCGCCCGGATCGCATCGCGATGTATGCCTATGCCCACCTGCCGCAGCGCTTCAAGCCGCAGCGGCGCATCGTGGCCGAGTTGCTGCCGCCTGCGGGTGACAAGCTGGCCATGCTGTCGGGTGCCATCAGCGCGCTGCTCGGCGAGGGCTACACCTACATCGGCATGGACCACTTCGCGCTGCCCGATGACCCGCTCGCCGTGGCCAAGCGCCAGGGCCTGCTGCACCGGGGTTTCCAGGGCTATTCCACCCAGCCCGACTGCGACCTGGTCGGCCTGGGCGTGTCGTCCATCAGCCGCGTGGGCGCGACTTATGCCCAGAACGCGAAGACGCTGGAAGAGTACGAAGACGCGCTGCGCCAGCGCCAGCTGCCCGTGCAGCGCGGCTTGGCGCTGACGCGCGACGACCTGCTGCGCCGCGCGGTCATCATGGCGCTGATGTGCCAGGGCCGGGTGGAGTTCGAGTCCATCGCGGCGTCCTACCTCGTGGACGTGCCAACCTATTTCGCGCCCGAGTTCGAGCGGCTTCAGCAACTGGCCGGCCAGGGCCTGCTGGTGATGGAGCCCGGCGCGATCCAGATCACGCCGCTCGGCTGGTACTTCGTGCGGGCGGTGGCGCTGGTGTTCGACCGCTACCTGCAGGCCGACGCCAGTCGCGAGCGCTTCTCCAAGATCATCTGACGCGGGCGAGATGTCGCTGGACGCTGCGCTGATCGGCTCTGCCGCCCTGATGGGGCTGGCCGGCGCGCCGCACTGCGCCCTCATGTGCAGCACGCCCTGCGCGCTGGCGGCCCGCGGGCGTCCGCAGCAGATGCGGTTGCTGGCGGGACGACTGGTCAGCTACAGCGCGGCTGGCGTGGTGGCGGCCCTGTCGGCGCAGGCGCTGGCGCAGATGTCGACCGGCGTCGCCGTGCTTCAGCCGCTGTGGGCGATGCTGCAGGCGGCGCTGCTGGTGCTGGGCCTGAGCCTGCTGCTGCGCGGGCAGGTGCCAGTGTGGCTGACGCGGGTGCGCTGGCGCCCGCAGCCGGGGCGATCCTTCATGACCGGTTTGGCCTGGGTGGCGATGCCCTGCGGCCTGCTGCATGGCGCGCTGCTGCTGTCGGCACTGTCGAACTCGCCCTGGAGTGGCGGCCTGGCCATGGCGGCCTTTGCCATCACCAGCACCCTGGGCCTGGCGGTCGCGCCGGCGTGGGTGGCACGGCTGCCCCGCCGCGTGGGTGATGCCTCGCCGGCCTTGCGCCTGGCGGGCCTCGGGCTGGTGGCGGCCTCCGGTTGGGCCCTGGTCCACGGGGTGTGGCAGCGGGCACAGCTCCTGTGCTGAGCAGCGCCCGGCGCGCGCCCTAAACTTCGCGGGTTTCGTTTCTGTCGCTTCGCTGCGAAAGCTGCTGTCATGTACCAACACATCCAAGTGCCGGAAGGCGGCCAGAAGATCACGGCCAACGCCGACTTCTCCCTCAACGTGCCTCACAACCCCATCATTCCGTACATCGAGGGGGACGGCACGGGCGCCGACATCACGCCAGTCATGCTCAAGGTGGTCGATGCTGCCGTGGCCAAGGCCTACGCGGGTCAGCGCCAGATCCACTGGATGGAGATCTATGCCGGTGAGAAGGCCACGCGCGTCTACGGCCCCGATGTCTGGATGCCCGACGAGACCCTGCAGGTGGTGAAGGACTACATCGTCTCCATCAAGGGCCCGCTGACGACGCCGGTGGGCGGCGGCATTCGCTCGCTGAACGTGATGCTTCGACAGGAGCTGGACCTTTACATCTGCCTGCGCCCCGTGCAGTACTTCGACGGTGTGCCCAGCCCCGTGAAGGAGCCGCACAAGGTTGACATGGTCATCTTCCGCGAGAACTCGGAAGACATCTACGCCGGCATCGAGTACGAAGCTGAGAGCGAGAAGGCCAAGAAGCTCATCAAGTTCCTGCAAGACGAACTCGGCGTCAAGAAGATCCGCTTCCCCGAGACCTCGGGCATCGGCGTGAAGCCGGTCAGCCGTGAAGGCACCGAGCGCCTGGTGCGCAAGGCCATCCAATACGCCATCGACAACAACAAGCCCAGCGTGACCATCGTGCACAAGGGCAACATCATGAAGTACACCGAAGGCGGCTTCCGCGACTGGGCCTACGCCCTCGCGCAGAAGGAGTTCGGTGCGCAGCCCATCGATGGTGGCCCGTGGTGCAAGTTCAAGAACCCGAAGACCGGCAAGGACATCACCATCAAGGACAGCATCGCTGACGCCTTCCTGCAGCAGATCATCCTGCGCCCGGCCGAGTACAGCGTCATCGCCACGCTCAATCTCAATGGCGACTACATCTCCGACGCGCTGGCGGCCCAGGTGGGCGGCATCGGCATCGCGCCAGGTGCCAACATGAGCGACTCCATCGCCATGTTCGAGGCCACCCACGGCACCGCGCCCAAGTACGCCGGCAAAGACTACGTCAACCCCGGCTCCGAGATCCTGTCCGCCGAGATGATGCTGCGCCACATGGGCTGGACCGAGGCGGCCGATCTCATCATCAGCAGCATGGAGAAAGCCATCCTGAGCAAGAAGGTCACCTACGACTTCGCCCGCCTGATGGACGGCGCGACCCAGGTGTCGTGCTCCGGCTTCGGCCAGGTCATGATCGACTGCATGGAATGAAGCCTGCGGGCGGTGCCCGCAACGCCATTGCGCGAGCCCATCGTCGGACACGGCGATGGGCTTGCTGCCTTCTGAACCCCGCAAGAGGGCCCGCTCGGTATGCTGAACCGCATCACCAAGGAGTTCTCATGGATCTCGACCCCCAAGGCCTGGCCACCCGTCGCGCGGTGCTGGGCGATGCCTATGTCGATGCTGCGCTTGCCAAGGTCACGCCCTTTACCGAGCCGCTGCAGGAGCTCGTCACGCGGCACGCCTGGGCCAACACCTGGCAGCGCCCCGGGCTGGACCTGCGCACGCGCAGCCTCGTGACCGTCTCCATGCTGGTGGCCCTGGGGCGCATGCATGAGCTCAAGACGCATGTGCGCGGCGCGCTGAACAATGGCGCGACCGTGCAGGAGTTGCAGGAGATCTTCCTGCATGCCAGCGTCTACTGCGGCTTTCCGGCGGCGGTGGATGCCTTCCGCGCTGCGGCCGAAGTGGTGGAGGGCGGGCCATGAAAAACGCCGCTGGCAGCGATTGCGCAGCGGCGTTCAGTGGATGCGGCGGGGCTGAACCCCGCACGCTGGCCTCAGGCCAGCGAGGCCAGCACCTGGTTGAAGGTGGCGCTCGGGCGCATGACCTGTTCGAGCTTGGCATCGTCCGGCAGGAAGTAGCCGCCGATATCGGCTGGCTTGCCCTGCACGGCCTTCAGCTCGTCCACGATCTTGCCTTCGTTGGCGGCCAGGGCCTCGGCCACCGGCTTGAAGCGTGCCGCCAGCTCGGCGTCCTCGGTCTGTGCGGCCAGCTCCTGGGCCCAGTAGAGGGTCAGGTAGAAATGGCTGCCGCGGTTGTCGAGTTCACCGGTCTTGGGGCTCGGGCCCTTGCCGTTGTCCAGCAATTTGCCGGTGGCCGCGTCCAGAGCCTTGGCCAGCACCTTGGCCTTGCCGTTCTTGTTCTTGATGCCGGTTTCTTCCAGGCTCACGGCGAGGGCCAGGAACTCGCCCAGCGAGTCCCAGCGCAGGTGGTTCTCTTCCACCAGCTGCTGCACATGCTTGGGCGCCGAGCCGCCCGCACCCGTCTCGTACATGCCGCCACCGGCCATCAGCGGCACGATGGACAGCATCTTGGCGCTGGTGCCCAGCTCCATGATGGGGAAGAGGTCGGTCAGGTAGTCGCGCAGGATGTTGCCGGTGGCGCTGATCGTGTCCAGGCCGCGGATCACGCGCTCCAGCGTGTAGCGCATGGCGCGCACCTGGCTCATGATCTGGATGTCCAGGCCGGTGGTGTCGTGCTCATGCAGGTACATGCGCACCTTGCGGATCAGCTGCGCCTCGTGCGGACGGTAGCTGTCCAGCCAGAAGACCACCGGCATGCCGGAGTTGCGGGCGCGGTTGACGGCGAGCTTGACCCAGTCGCGGATGGCGGCGTCCTTGCACTGGCACATGCGCCAGATGTCGCCGGCCTCGACGTTCTGGCTCAGCAGCACTTCGCCAGTCTCCAGGTCGGTGATGTTGGCCACGCCGTCTTCGGAGATCTCAAAGGTCTTGTCGTGGGAGCCGTATTCCTCGGCCTGCTGGGCCATCAGACCCACGTTGGGCACCGTGCCCATCGTGCGCGGGTCGAAGGCGCCGTGCCACTTGCAGAAGTTGATCATCTCCTGGTAGATGCGGGCGAAGGTCGACTCGGGCATCACGGCCTTCACGTCTTTCAGCCGGCCATCGGCACCGTACATCTTGCCGCCGCTGCGGATCATGGCGGGCATGGAGGCGTCCACGATCACGTCATTGGGCGAGTGGAAGTTGGTGATGCCCTTGGCGGAGTCCACCATGGCCAGTTCGGGGCGGTGCTCGTGGCAGGCGTGCAGGTCACGCTTGATCTCTTCCTGCTTGGAGGCGGGCAGGGTGGCGATCTTGGTGTAGAGGTCGACCATGCCGTTGTTGACGTTCACACCCAGCTCGTCGAAGAGCTTGGCGTGCTTCTCGAAGGCTTCCTTGTAGAAGATCTTCACGCAGTGGCCGAACACGATGGGGTGGGACACCTTCATCATGGTGGCCTTCACGTGCAGGGAGAACATCACGCCCGTCTTGCGCGCGTCCTCGATCTCCTTCTCGTAGAAGGCCAGCAGGGCCTTCTTGCTCATGAACATGGAGTCGATGACTTCACGGTCCAGCAGGTCGACCTTGGGCTTGAGCACGATGGTCTTGCCGCTCTTGGTGATCAGCTCCATCTTCACGCTGCGGGCGCGGTCCAGCGTCATGGACTTTTCGCCGTGATAGAAGTCGCCGCCGTGCATGTGCGAGACGTGCGAGCGCGAGGCCTGGCTCCACTCGTCCATGCGGTGCGGGTTCTTGCGGGCGTATTCCTTGACGGCCTTGGGCGCGCGGCGGTCGGAGTTGCCCTCGCGCAGCACCGGGTTCACGGCCGAGCCGATGCACTTGTTGTAGCGGGCGCGGATGTCCTTTTCCTCGTCCGTCTGCGGCTTTTCGGGGAAGTCGGGGATCTTGTAGCCCTTGTCCTGCAGTTCCTTGATCGCTGCCTTGAGCTGGGCCACCGAGGCGCTGATGTTGGGCAGCTTGATGATGTTGGCTTCAGGCTTGAGCGTGAGCTTGCCCAGGGCGGCCAGGTTGTCCGGCACGCGCTGCTCTTCGGTCAGCAGTTCAGGAAACTGGCCCAGGATGCGGCCGGCCACCGAGATGTCACTGGTGACGACGTCGATCCCGGCCTGCGCCGCAAAGCGCTGGACGACCGGCAACAGCGAGGCCGTGGCCAGGCGTGGGGCTTCGTCGGTCAGGGTGTAAACAATCTGGGTCTTGTCGGCAGTCATGAGGTCTTCCAGTAAGGGTGCAATCCGCGCGGCGCTCTGTGCGGCACCGTCACGCGAACCTTGAACTCTAGCAAGCCACTCCGGCAGTTTGCTGACGCGCCCGGCAGCCGCCCAAGACAAAGCCCCGTGGCCGGCGGGCTCACGGGGCTTGTCGTGCGGGGGTGGTGGTCAGGACGCCATTTGCTGCGGCTGGGGCTCCAGGCTGTTGCGCGCGGCTTCCAGGGGCGTGATGTTCTGGGCCAGTTGACCCTTGGGCCCCTGGACGAGATCGAACTGCACCTGGCTGCCCTGCTTGAGGGTGCGAAAACCCTCCATCTGGATCGCCGAGAAATGGGCGAAGACATCATCGCCGCCGGCCTCCGGCTCGATGAATCCAAAGCCCTTGGCATCGTTGAACCACTTGACTTTGCCCAGCGCCATCATCTTGTCTCCATTCTTTGTGGCACCTCCCGGGGAGGCGGGGATGGATTCTGTTAGCGCAATAAATGGCGTCAATTCGGGACCTTCCCGGCCGGGTTCACCCGAAGCTGCTTGCAATTTCAGGGCGCGGCGCCACTTGCCCCCCATCGGCAGGGGAAACACCCCGTCGATAGAATCGATTCATGCCTGTGTTCCCCGTCTTTTCACCGCGAAACCAGTCGGCCCCACCTCCGCCCGAGCCTCCGCAGAAGCCCGGCCGTGACGAAGGCGACGGCGCGGTCGTCATCGAGCGCCAGACCCAGAAGACCGAGCCGCCGCGGCTCTACCAGGTCCTGCTGCTGAACGACGATTTCACGCCGATGGAGTTTGTAGTCATGGTTCTGCAGGAATTTTTCCGGCATGACCTGGATACGGCGACGCAGATCATGCTCAAAATCCACCACGAGGGGCGTGGCGTCTGCGGTGTCTTCACCAAGGACGTTGCTGCCACGAAGGTGGAGCTGGTACTGGCCGCCTCCCGGCGTGCCGGCCATCCCCTGCAGTGCATTATGGAGGCCGCATGATTGCGCAAGAGCTTGAAGTCAGTCTGCACATGGCGTTCGTCGAGGCGCGTCAGCAGCGGCACGAATTCATCACCGTCGAGCACCTGCTGCTCGCGTTGCTGGACAACCCCAGCGCAGCCGAAGTGCTGCGCGCCTGTGCCGCCAACCTGGACGACCTGCGCAAGAGCCTGACGCAGTTCATCAAGGAAAACACGCCCATGGTGGGCGGCAATGACGAGGTGGACACCCAGCCGACGCTTGGCTTCCAGCGCGTCATCCAGCGCGCCATCATGCACGTGCAAAGCACGGGCAGCGGCAAGAAGGAAGTGACCGGCGCCAACGTGCTGGTGGCCATCTTTGGCGAGAAGGACTCCCACGCCGTCTACTACCTGCACCAGCAGGGCGTGACGCGCCTGGACGTCGTCAACTTCATCGCCCACGGCATCAAGAAGACCGACCCCGAGCCGCCGAAGGCGCCGGAGGGTCAGGCCCAAAACAACCAGGAAGGCGAGCGCGAAGACGGCGAGGGCGGCAATGCCAAGGCCTCGCCGCTGGAGCAGTTCACCCAGAACCTCAACCAGCAGGCCAAGGACGGCAAGATCGACCCGCTGATCGGCCGCGAGTCCGAGGTCGAGCGCGTGGTGCAGGTGCTGTGCCGCCGCCGCAAGAACAACCCGCTGCTGGTGGGTGAAGCCGGCGTGGGCAAGACGGCCATCGCCGAAGGCCTGGCGTGGCGCATCACCGAGGGCGAGGTGCCCGAGGTGCTGGCCGACAGCGTGGTGTATTCGCTCGACATGGGCGCGCTTCTCGCCGGCACCAAGTACCGCGGCGACTTCGAGCAGCGCCTGAAGGCGGTGCTCAAGGCACTCAAGGAGCAGCCTCACGCCATCCTGTTCATCGACGAGATCCACACCCTCATTGGGGCCGGCGCGGCCTCGGGCGGCACGCTGGACGCCAGCAACCTGCTCAAGCCCGCGCTCAGCTCCGGCGCGATGAAGTGCATCGGCGCGACCACCTTCACCGAGTACCGCGGCATCTTCGAGAAGGACGCGGCCCTGAGCCGGCGCTTCCAGAAGGTGGACGTGGCCGAGCCGTCGGTCGAGCAGACGGTCGAGATCCTGAAGGGCCTCAAGAGCCGTTTCGAGGAGCACCACTCGGTCAAGTACGCGCTGGGCGCGTTGCAGGCCGCGGCGGAGCTGTCGGCCAAGTACATCAACGACCGCCACCTGCCCGACAAGGCCATCGACGTCATCGACGAGGCCGGTGCTGCGCAGCGCATCCTGCCCAAGAGCAAGCAGAAGAAAACCATCACCCGCGCCGAGGTGGAGGACATCGTTGCCAAGATCGCGCGCATCCCGCCCGCCTCGGTCAACAGCGATGACCGCAGCAAGCTCAAGACGCTGGACCGCGACCTCAAGAGCGTCGTCTTCGGCCAGGACCCGGCCGTGGATGCCCTGGCTGCCGCCATCAAGATGGCGCGCTCGGGCCTGGGCCGGCCCGACAAGCCGGTCGGCTCCTTCCTGTTCAGCGGCCCCACGGGCGTGGGCAAGACCGAAGTCGCCAAGCAGCTGGCCTACATCCTGGGCATCGAGCTGATCCGCTTCGACATGTCCGAGTACATGGAGCGCCACGCGGTGAGCCGGCTGATCGGCGCGCCTCCGGGCTATGTGGGCTTCGACCAGGGCGGCCTGCTGACCGAGGCGGTCACCAAGAAGCCGCACGCCGTGCTGCTGCTCGACGAGATCGAGAAGGCCCATCCGGACGTCTTCAACGTGCTGCTGCAGGTCATGGACCACGGCACGCTGACCGACAACAACGGGCGCAAGGCCGACTTCCGCAACGTCATCATCATCATGACGACGAACGCGGGCGCCGAGATCATGAACAAGGCGACCATCGGCTTCACGACGCAGCGCCAGCAGGGCGACGAGATGGCCGACATCAAGCGCCTGTTCACGCCCGAGTTCCGCAACCGGCTGGACGCCATCGTGTCCTTCCGCGCGCTGGACGAGGAGATCATCCTGCGCGTGGTCGACAAGTTCTTGCTGCAGCTGGAGAGCCAGCTGCAGGAGAAGAAGGTCGAAGTCAGCTTCTCCGACGCGCTGCGCAAGCAGCTGGCCAAGAAGGGCTTCGATCCGCTGATGGGCGCCCGGCCGATGCAGCGCCTCATCCAGGACACCATCCGTCGCGCGCTGGCCGACGAGCTGCTGTTTGGGCGCCTGGTCGACGGTGGCCGCCTGAGCGTGGATGTGGACGACAAGGGCGAGACGGTGCTGGACATCCAGCCCACGCCGCCCAAGGCCGCGAAGGACAACAAGCCCAAGGCCGAGCCGGCTACCGCAGCCTGAGGCTCGTGAGATCAAGGCAAGGGGCGCTTCGGCGCCCCTTTTTCATGCCTGGCTGTTGGCCGCCGCGATGCGGGCCGCGACGCCGCGGTCAGGCGCCTGCCGCCGGGTCCTGCTGGAAGAAGCCCGCCAGCAGCCCGTACATCGCCGGCTCCTCGGCGCGCAGGGCTTGCGGCGCCACGAAGAAGGCCTCGGCCGCCACGGCGAAGAATTCCTCGACCGCCTCGGCGCCATACGGGTCGATCAGCGTCTGCTCGCCCGCGTCGACACGCTCGCAGAAGCGCGCCCACTCGGTGTCGATGACCTCGATCCAGCGCTCCCGCTCGGCGACAGGCAGGGGCGGCACGCCATCGGCCACGCCGTCGCGCATGTCCATCACATGGGCGAACTCGTGGATGACCACGTTGAACACCTCGTCCACCCCGAACTGTGCCGGGTCGTGGCTGGCAGCGATGGCGTTCCAGCTGAGCATCAGCGGCCCACCTTCCATGGCCTCGCCGGCGAGTTCCTCGTCGTACTCGTGCACCACGCCGTCCTCGTCCTCGAAGCGGCGCTGGGCCACCACTTCGCCCTCGTGCATGACGATGCCGACGAAGCCGTCGTACCAGTCCAGGCCGAGCCGCAGCACCGGCAGGCAGGCCTGGGCGGCCACGGCGACGGCGACTTCGTCGGTGACCTCGAAGCCATTCACGCCGTGGAACTCCTTGGCGGCCAGGAAGAGGCTGCACAGCCGGCGCAGTTCGGCGAGGTCGGCGTCGCTCCGCTGGGCAAGGAAGGGATGGCGCAGCAGCGTCAACTGCCACAGGGCGTCCGGGATGGCGTGCTTCTCGACGGCGCGCCGTTCGCGCCAGTCGCGCAGTGCCTTGAGGATCACAGCGGCAGCCGCTGCAGCCCCGCGGCCGACAGGCGGATGACGTCGCCGCGCGGTGGTGAGGCTTCGAGATCCCAGTCCGACAGCACGACGCGTTGCAGGCCGTCGCCCAGGTCATGCTCGGCCGGGCGGTGCGTGTGGCCGTGGATCAAGGTGGCCGCGCCCGCCTCGCGGAGCATCGCGCGGCAGGCGTCCGCGTCGAGGTCTGTCGACATCAACTCGCTCGCCTGGGCCGCGCGGCTGCCTTCGCGCATCTGCCGCGCGAGGGCCTGCCGTGCTGACAGGGGCTGGGCCAGAAACTGGGCCTGCCAGGCGTCAGAGCGCACCTGGCGGCGGAAGTCCTGGTAGGCGGTGTCGTCCAGGCACTGCGCGTCGCCATGAGCGAGCAGCCAGCGCTGGCCGAAGGCGTCGAGCCGTGTCGGGTCGGACAGCGGCTTCAAGCCCGTGGCCGCCTGCATGTCGGTGCCCAGCAGGAAGTCGCGGTTGCCCGCCATGAAGAAGAGCTCACGCTGGCGTCCGGCGTCTTGCAGCAGCTGCGTGACCTCGGCCTCGAAGCCCTCGTGGCGGGCGTCGTCACCCACCCAGACTTCGAAGATGTCCCCCAGCAGAAACACCGCCTGCGCAGGCGTTTGCGCCAGATGCCGGGCCAGCCGGGCGAGGGTGGCCGGCGTCCCGGGGCCCAGGTGCAGGTCCGACAACAGGTCGATGTGGACCCAGTGCGCCGGGGCCGCGAGGACGGGAATCAAATTTCCTTGGCTTCCTGGATGACAACCGCCTCGACCGGCACGTCGGCATGGCCGCCCGGGCCGCGGCCGGTCTTGACGGTGCCGATCTTGTCGACGATGTCCGTGCCTTCGACCACCTTGCCGAACACCGCATAGCCCCAGCCCGAGGGCGACTCGGACTTGAAGTTCAGGAAATCGTTCGTGACGGTGTTGATGAAGAACTGCGCCGTGGCCGAGTGCGGCGCGTTGGTGCGGGCCATGGCCAGGGTGTACTTGTCGTTCTTGAGGCCGTTGTTGGCCTCGTTCTGGATGGGGGCCTCGGTGGGCTTCTGGTTCATCTTGGCGTCAAAGCCGCCGCCCTGGATCATGAAGCCCTTGATCACGCGGTGAAAGATCGTGCCGTTGTAGTGGCCGCTGCGCACATAGCTCAGGAAGTTCGCCGCCGACAGCGGGGCCTTCTCGTGGTCCAGCTCGATGACGATGCGGCCGTGGTTGGTGGTCAGTTCGATCTTGCTCATTTTTCGATGGTTGCCTTGTTGATGAGGATGGCCTTCTCGGGCAGGTGCTGGTGCACCTGGTAGGGCGAGACGGGCGTGGTGCGGATCTTGTCGACGACGTCCATGCCCTCGATGACCTGCCCGAATACCGCGTAGCCGGTGGCGGGATTGTCGGGCTGGCCATCGAGCATCGGGTTGTCGACGACATTGATGAAGAACTGGGCCGTGGCCGAGTTGGGTTCTGCGGTGCGGGCCATGGCGACGGTACCGCGCACATTGGACAGACCGTTGTGCGATTCCAGCGGGATGGGCGCCTTGGTCGGGCGAGGCTGCAGCACCTGGTTCGGGCGCTGGGCCAGCTTGGCGTCGTAGCCGCCGGTCTGGATCATGAAGTTCTCGATGACGCGGTGGAACACGACCCCGTTGTAGTGGCCGGCCTTCACGTACTGCACGAAGTTGGCCACCGTCTTGGGCGCCTTCTGCGCATCGAGCTGGATGCGGATGTCACCTTCGGTGGTCTGCAGCTTCACGACCTGGGCGCAAGCGCCAGCGGCGGCCAGCAGGGCGGCGAGAAAGAGGGCGGGTTTTTTCATGGGGTGGGGTCAGCGTTTCGGGGTCAACTCGCGGGTCAGCGACAACGTGCGGCTGATCTTGGCGGCCAGGGCGTCGCTCGGGGCGACGGACACCTTTTGAGCGTGTTGGTAGGCGCGCAGGGCCAGGCGCACCAGCACATCGCCGAGATTCTCCTGCGCCTGGGCATGGTCGGGCTGCACGCGCAGGGCTTGATCGAGGGCGGCCTTGGCCTGGTCGAGTTCGCCCGCGGCGGCATGCAGCACGGCGAGGTTGTTGTAGGGGTCGGCCAGATCGGGGAAGTCCTGCGTGAGGCGGGTGAAGATGTCCAGGGCCTTGGCGCGTTCGCCGAGCTCCATGCGCATCACGCCCAGCGCGAAGCGCAGTTGCAAGTCGTCGGGCGTGCGCTGCAGCGCCTGCTCGACCTGCTCGACGGCCTGGGTCTTCTGGCCGGCCAGCCACAGCCGCTGGGCGCTGGGCAGGTCGTTGGCACGGGCGGGCAGCGCGGCCGCGGCGAGCAGGGCGCCGAGCAGCGCAAGGGTGGGGAGGGGCAGGCGCATGAGGGTTGGAGCGGGGAGCAGCGTCAGGGGTGGCCGCTATACTGAAACGATTCTATGAGCCCCGCCTGGCCGCCCCCGGTGCGGGGCTTCTTGTTGGTGGCGTCCACGCCTCGATACCGGCGCCAGCCCTTCCTCAGCGTCCCATGTCCTTGCGCGTTTACAACTCCCTCAGTCGCACCCTCGAAGACTTTCAGCCGCTCGTGCCTGGCCAGGTGCGCATGTATGTCTGCGGCATCACGGTCTACGATCTGTGCCACATGGGGCATCTGCGCATGAACATGGCGTTCGATGTCATCTACCGCTGGCTGCGCGCCAGTGGCTATGCGGTGACCTATGTCCGCAACGTGACGGACATCGACGACAAGATCATCAAGCGCGCCGTCGAGCGCGGCATCACCATCCGCCAGCTCACCGAGGAGATGACGGCCGCGATGCACGAAGACTTTGCCGCCGTGGGCCTGCTGCGCCCTGACCACGAGCCTCGCGCGACCGAATACGTGCCCCAGATGCTGGCCCTCATCGATCGCCTGGAGCAGCGGGGCCTGGCCTACCGGGCTGAAGGCGGCGACGTGAACTACGCCGTGCGCAAGTTCGAGGGCTACGGCAAGCTCAGCGGCAAGAGCCTGGACGACCTGCGCGCCGGTGAGCGTGTGGCGGTGGACGACGGCAAGCTCGACCCGCTGGACTTCGTGCTCTGGAAGGCCGCCAAGGCCGAGGAGCCGGCCGACGCCAAGTGGGCGGCGCCTTTTGGAGAAGGCCGCCCCGGCTGGCACATCGAGTGCTCCGCCATGAGCTGCGCGCTGCTCGGCGAGAGCTTCGACATCCACGGTGGCGGTGCCGACCTGCAGTTCCCGCACCACGAGAACGAGATCGCGCAGAGCCAGGGTGCCGGCTATGACTTTGCCAAGTACTGGCTGCACAACGGCTTCCTGAACGTCGACGGCGAGAAGATGTCCAAGAGCCTGGGCAACTTCTTCACCATCCGCGACGTGCTGCAGAAGTTCGACGGCGAGACCCTGCGCTTCTTCATGCTGCGCACCCACTACCGCCGGCCCTTCAACTTCAGCGACAGCCACCTCGAAGACGCCCGCACCGCGCTCACGCGGCTCTACACCGCGCTCGATGCCGTGCCGCCGGCCGAGGTCACGATCGACTGGTCGGAGCCGAGCGCGGCGGCCTTCAAGACGGCCATGGACGAAGACTTCGGCACGCCCGGCGCCGTGGCGGTGCTGTTCGACCTCGTCAACGAGGTCAACCGCAACCGCTCGCCCGAGAAGGCCGGCCTGCTCAAGGCGCTGGCCGGCGTGCTCGGCATCCTGCAGCCGCCGCCGCGTGCCTATCTGCAGGGTGGCTCGGGCGATGAATCGGCCTGGATCGAAGCCCGCATTGCCGCGCGTGCTGCTGCGAAGGCGGCCAAGGACTTCGCCGGGGCTGACGCCATCCGCGCCGAACTCTCAGCCAAGGGCATCACGCTGAAGGACGGCGCGGGCGGCACGACCTGGGTGAAGAGCTGATGGCGGTCGTCTCGGAAGTCGTCCCGTCGTACTGGGACGAGGCCTGCAAGCACCTGGTCAAGCGCGACCGGGTCATGAAGAAGCTGATCCCGCAGTTCGGCGAGGCGCGCCTGCAAAGCCGCGGCGATGCCTTCGCCACGCTCGCCCGCTCCATCGTCGGCCAGCAGATCTCGGTCAAGGCTGCGCAGTCGGTTTGGAACAAATGGGTGGCGCTCACGCCCAAGTTCCAGCCCGCCGCGGTGCTGGGCCTGGGCGTCGAAGAGCAGCGCGCGGCCGGCCTGTCCGCCCGCAAGGTCGAGTACCTCCGAGACCTGGCGGAGCACTTCGCCTCCGGCCAGGTGCATGTGCGCCAATGGGCGCAGATGGATGACGAAGCCATCATCGAAGAGCTCGTCGCCATCCGCGGCATCGGCCGCTGGACGGCGGAGATGTTCCTGATCTTCCACCTGATGCGCCCCAACGTGATGCCGCTGGACGACGTGGGCCTGCTCAAGGGCATCAGCCTCAACTATTTTTCCGGCGAGCCCGTCTCCCGCGCCGAGGCGAGGGAGGTGGGCGACGCCTGGGCGCCGTACCGTTCTGTCGCGGTTTGGTACATTTGGCGCAGCCTCGATCCGCTACCTGTGGACTACTGATGAGCAAGAAACACTTTCTGGAATTCGAGCAGCCGATCGCTGAACTCGAGACCAAGATCGAAGAGCTGCGCTACGTGCAAAGCGAATCCGCGGTCGACATCTCCGAAGAGATCGACCGGCTCTCCAAGAAGAGCCAGCAGCTGACCAAGGAGGTATACGCCAGCGTGGCGCCGTGGCAGGTCTATCAGATCGCCCGCCACCCGCAGCGCCCCCAGACGCTGGACTACTGCGCCGAAGTCTTCACCGAGTTCCAGGAACTCCACGGAGACCGCCACTTTGCCGATGACGCTGCCATCGTGGGCGGCATCGCCCGCTTCAATGGCCAGGCCTGCATGGTCATCGGCCACCAGCGCGGTGCAGACGCCAAGGAGCGCACGCTGCGCAACTTCGGCATGCCGCGCCCCGAGGGCTATCGCAAGGCCCTGCGCCTGATGAAGCTGGCCGAGAAGTTCGGCCTGCCGGTCTTCACCTTCATCGACACCATGGGCGCCTACCCCGGCATCGGTGCCGAGGAGCGCGGCCAGAGCGAGGCCATCGGCCGCAACATCCTCGAGATGGCGCAGCTTGAAGTGCCCATCATCGCCACCGTCATCGGTGAAGGTGGCTCGGGCGGCGCGCTGGCCATTGGCGTGGCCGACCAGGTGCTGATGCTGCAGTTCTCGGCCTACTCGGTCATTTCGCCCGAAGGCTGCGCCTCCATCCTCTGGAAGAGCAGCGAGCGCGCGTCTGACGCGGCCGAGGCGCTGGGCATCACCGCCCACCGGCTCAAGGCCCTGGGCCTGATCGACAAGATCGTGAACGAACCCGTCGGCGGCGCGCACCGGGATGCCAAGCAGATGGCGTCCAACCTCAAGCGCGCGCTGAGCGATGCGCTGCGCCAGGTGTCCGACCTGAAGACGCCCGAGCTGCTGGACCGCCGCTACGAGCGCCTGCAGGCCTATGGCCGCTTCGGCGACACCAAGAACCGCTGACCCCACCGCCCCCGCTGTCGCGGTCGCGTTCAGCGGCGGGCTTGATTCCACGGCGCTGCTGCATGCCGTGACCCGCACGGTCACGGCCCAGCGGGTCGTCGCCCTCCATGTGCACCACGGCTTGCAGCCCCAGGCAGATGCCTGGGCGGCGCAATGCCGTGCCGTGGCCGAGGGCTGGGGCGCATCGTTTGTCTGCACCCGGCTAAACGGCCAGCCCGGCCCGGCCGAGAGCCTCGAAGCCTGGGCCCGCGCCGGGCGCCACCAGGCCTTGCACGACATGGCCGTGGCTGCCGGCGCTGATCTGCTGCTGCTCGCCCACCATCGCCGCGATCAGGCCGAGACCTTCGTGTTGCAGGCCATGCGCGGCGCGGGCCTGGCGGGGCTTGCCGGTATGCCGCGCGCGCAATGGCGCCATGGCGTCTGCTGGGCGCGCCCTTGGCTCGACAGGCCCCGCGAGAGCATCGAGGCCTATGCGTTGATGCACGGCCTGCGCTGGATCGACGACCCGAGCAACGCCGATGCCCGCCTGGCCCGCAACCGCCTGCGGCAGCAGCTGTGGCCGGCCTTTCCGGCGGCGGAGTCTGGCCTCGCGCAGGCAGCCCGCTGGGCCCAGGAGGCTGACGCGCTGGCTGAGGAGATCGCGACGCAAGACCTGGCACACCTGGCGGCCGGCGCTCGGCTGGACCTGCCGGGCCTGATGCAGCTGTCGCCCGCCCGCCGCAGCAACGCGCTGCGCCATTGGCTGTCTGGCCAGACTGCCGCGCCCGCCAGCCTCATCGCACGGCTGCTTGCGGAATGGCAGCCCGGCGCCAGCCTGAGCTGGCCCGCGCCCGGCGGCGAGCTCCATGCCTGGCGTGACGGGCTCTTCTGGCAGCCTCGCCTCGCCGTGCCTCCGGCGCCGTCAACGCTCGACCTGAGCCAGCCGGGGCGGTACCCGCAGCCGGCCTGGCACGGCGCGTGGCTTGTGCAGCCCGCGGGGCAGGGCATTGCGCCTGCGCGCCTGGCGGCGCTCACCCAGCGTGCGCGAGCGGAGGGCGACCAGTTCCAGGCTGCGCCGAAGGCGGCGACGCGCAGCTTCAAGAAGGCAGCGCAGTGCGCTGGCTTGCCGCCGTGGCGCCGCCAAGGACCGCTGCTGGTGAGTGCGCAGGGGCAATTGGTGGCTGCGGCAGGGCTGGGCATGGATGCACGTGCCTTCGCCGCGCGAGAT
This sequence comes from Methylotenera sp., assembly GCA_021738245.1. GTDB lineage: Bacteria > Pseudomonadota > Gammaproteobacteria > Burkholderiales > Burkholderiaceae_C > Pelomonas. The sequence goes on from JAIPCJ010000007.1 coordinate 29,657, forward strand.
GAGCCAGCCCTGGCTGTCCGCTGGGTCGAGGACTCAGCCTTGCCGCAGAGCGAAGGCGAAACCCCGCCTGGCGCATAAAATCAGGGGTTTGCGAGCAGGGCCGTCCCGGCCGCTCAACTTCAGCCTTCGCTCAAACACATGGCTCTGATCGTCCACAAGTACGGCGGCACCTCGATGGGGTCCACCGATCGCATCCGCAACGTGGCCAAGCGCGTCGCCAAATGGGTGCGCGCCGGCCACCAGATGGTGGTCGTGCCCTCGGCGATGAGCGGAGAGACCAACCGCCTGCTGGGCCTGGCCAAGGAACTCTCGCCCGCCAGCAGCAGCCCCGAGGTCAACCGCGAACTCGACATGATCGCGGCCACGGGCGAGCAGGTCTCGGTCGGCCTGCTGGCCATTGCATTGCAGGCGGAAGGCATTCCCTCGGTCAGCTACACCGGCTGGCAGGTGCCCGTTGCCACCGATTCGTCCTACACCAAGGCGCGCATCGAGAGCATCGATGACAAGCGCGTGCGCGCTGATCTCGCCGCCGGCAAGGTGGTCGTCATCGCCGGCTTCCAGGGCGTGGATGGCGAGAACAACATCACCACCCTCGGCCGTGGCGGCTCCGACACCTCCGCGGTGGCCATCGCCGCCGCGATGAAGGCCGATGAGTGCCTCATCTACACCGACGTGGACGGCGTCTACACCACCGACCCGCGCATCGTCCCCGAGGCGCGCCGCCTTCACACCATCAGCTTCGAAGAGATGCTGGAGATGGCGTCGCTCGGCTCCAAGATCCTGCAGATCCGCTCGGTGGAGTTCGCTGGCAAGTACCGCGTGCCGCTGCGCGTGCTGTCCAGCTTCACGCCCTGGGACATCGACATCAACGAGGAAGCCAAGTCCGGCACCCTGATCAGTTTTGAAGAGGACGAAAAAATGGAACAAGCCGTCGTGTCGGGCATTGCCTTCAACCGTGACGAGGCCAAGGTGACGTTGCTGGGCGTGCCGGACAAGCCGGGCATCGCCTTCCAGATCCTGGGCCCCGTGGCCGAGGCCAACATCGACATCGACGTCATCATCCAGAACGTCTCGCACGACGGCAAGACCGACTTCTCCTTCACCGTGCACCGCAACGACTACGCGCGCACGATGGAACTGCTGCAGAACACCGTGGGCCCGGCAACCAATGCCGCCAAGGTCGCGGGCGACCCCAAGATCTGCAAGGTCTCCATCGTCGGCATCGGCATGCGCTCGCACGTCGGCGTGGCCAGCAAGATGTTCCGCGCGCTGAGCGAGGAGGGCATCAACATCCAGATGATCTCCACCAGCGAGATCAAGACCAGCGTCGTCATCGACGAGAAGTACATGGAACTGGCCGTGCGCGCGCTGCACAAGGCCTTCGACCTGGACCAGGATGCGTCCGCGGCCTGAGAATTCAAAAGCGGGCCCGAAATCCTGATGTAGAATGCAGGGCTTCGCTGGAGTCGTGACCGAGTGGCCGAAGGTGCTCCCCTGCTAAGGGAGTATGTGGGCAAAACCTGCATCGAGGGTTCGAATCCCTCCGACTCCGCCAAAACCCCAAAGCCCGTCCTCGTGACGGGCTTTGTCTTTTCCGCCGCGGTGATTGCACGCCTGCAGTTGCCTCAGGCGTAGCGCGTCGCCCGTCCTTCACGCACAAAGGCCCAGAGTTGCAGGCCCAGCTTCTGCGCGGTCTCGATGGCCAGGCTGCTCGGCGCGGACACACAGGCCAGCAGGCCGACGCCGGCCATCGCCGTCTTGTGCACGAGTTCGAAGCTGGCGCGGCTGGACATCAGCACGAAGCCCTCGCCAGCCGGCTCGGCTCGGCGGGCCCGTGCGCCGCAGAGCTTGTCGAGCGCGTTGTGGCGGCCGACGTCTTCGCGGGCGAACAGCAAGGCGCCGGTGGCGTCGCACCAGGCGGCTGCGTGGGGGCCGCCGCAGCGCGCGTTCAGCACCTGCGCTGATGGGAGGGCCGCCACGGCCCGGTCCAGGGCGCCGGGTGCGAGAGACGGTGCCTGCACGGGTTGGGGCGACACCGCCGAGACCTGCGACAGGCTCTCCAGGCCGCACAGCCCGCAGCCGGTGCGGCCGGCCAGCATGCGGCGCCGGGCCTTGAGCTGTTGCTCACGCGCGGCCGTCACCTGCAGGGCCAGCTCGATGCCCTCAGGCTGCGCGAGCACCTCCACGTCCAGCAAGTCCTGGCGGCTGCCGATCCAGCCCTCGTTGAGCGCGAATCCGAGGGCGAAGTCCTCCAGGTCGGCGGGCGTGGCCAGCATGACGGCCTGAGAAATGCCGTTGACCGTCAGCGCCACGGGCAACTCCACGGCCACGCATTCATCCCCTGATCCGCCCGGCAAGGACAGGGTCAGCAGCGGGCTCGGGAGGTCGGCGGCGGCGGTCAAGGGGGCGATGGCGGGCATCACGCCATCATAGGAGCGCCTCCACCGCCCGGTGACGTTAGGGGTCGCGGTGTCGTCAGGGGGCGGGCAGGGCAGCGGCGTCGGGCGCGAGGTCAATGCCCAGATGGGACCACAAATCTGCCGCACACAGCAGCGTGAGCATGCGGTGGCCCGAGGCTTCGCCGCCCCGCACGAGCCGAGCCCGGTTGCCTGGGCCGGGCAGGGCCTGGCTGGCCGCGATGCTGAACACCGGGCCCAGTTCCTCCACCCTCAGGGCCAGGCTTTGCCCCGCCTCATTGCGGCAGATGAGCACCGGGGCCTCGCGCGGGTCGCCCGCCTGGCCATAGAGCGCGATGCCGAGATCCAGCACCGGCACCATGCGGCCGGCGTGCTGCAGCATGCCGATCAACGCACGCGGGGCATTGGGCAGGGCGGTCAGGCGGGGCTGCTCCAGCGCCTCGACGAGCAGGCCGGCCGGCAGGCCCAGCCATTCGCCGCCCACGGTGAAGGCCGCGATGTCCAGTCGTTCGCCCTGGGCCAGCGGCGCGGGCGGCGTGAAGCTGGCGTCCCCGTCATCCAGCGAGGCGGGCAGGCGCGGCCCGAGCGGCGACAGCATCACAGCCGCGACGTCCTCGCTCGACGGTGCCTGGCCACGCCGGTATTCCCGATAGCCCTGTGACATCGCCACACCTGCGGCGTAGACCATGCCGTCGATCGTCACATCGCAGCGGGTGGTTTCGCCTGCGGCCAAAGGGGCCAGCAGTGCTGCGGCCAGCGGCCCCGGGGCGCCGGGCGCCCAGCGGGCGTCGCTGCTGGCCACGACGCGGCCGTCCCGGGCCAAGAAGAGCCCGGCAGGCGGCAACTCGTGGCTGCCTTCGGGCGCTGGCAGCGCATCACGCAGCATCGCGGCGAACTGCGGGTCGCCGTCGAACACGATGGCGATGCCGCCGACGATCACGCCCTGATGCTGCACCGAGGCCGCGTAGATGTAGGTCGGCTGGCCCTCGGCGTTGAGCGACGTGCCACTGGCGGGGTACAGGGGACTCGTCTCGTGCCGGGACACGACATGCCGCTCCGGGTCGTGCAGGCCCAGGGCTGCACCGGCCCAGTCACCCTGCAGGCTCTGGCCCACGTGGTGGGCCTGCGCAGGGTCGGACACCGCCACCACGCGGCCGTGCACGTCATAGACCAGCAGCAGGGCGTACACCGTGTAGAGCGCATTGATCTGCTGCAGCACCTGCTGCGCCTGGGCCGCAGCGGCACCTGCCTCGGTCGTGCCCTGGGCCGCGAGGGCGCGCTGCAGCCGGACATCGAGCGCCCACCAGCGGCAGTCGTTGGCGCGCTCGTAGAGATTGCGGTCCATGATGTCGATGGCCAGGCGGGCCTGGAACACGGCCGTATCGAAAACCGCGCTCAGGGCCGCACCCTGCAGGCGAGCGATGGCCTGCTCGAACACCTGGCGCAGCTGCGCGCCGGTGCGCTGCACCTCATTGAGCAGCGTGGTGGCGAAGCCTGCGGTGACCTCGGCGCCTGGGCTCTGGCGGTAGCTGCGCAGCTTGCCGTTCCACAGGGTGCGCGACAGGTTGCGCTGGATGCGGCGCGCTTCCAGCGGGATGCCCTGGAGCTCGGCGTCGAACAGGTGCGTGGTGTCGATGTTGTCCAGCCGTTGCAGCCCGTGGCCGGCCCCCGGGGTGTCGCTGCCCGCGTCGCGGTCGTCGAAGGCCGATTCCAGCGGTGCCAGCACACAGGCGGTCCAGCCGGGCGGGCCCATGTAGCCTTCGTAGCCACTGGCGGCGGCCTGGACGCAGAGGTAGTCCCTGCCGGCAAAGCGCAGTCGCTCACCGCGCGGTTGCAGCACGGCGCCGGGCGGAATCTGCCAGGTGTCGGCGCTGTGCAGCACGCGCTGGTCGGCATCCAGCAGGCAGATGACGGTGTGGGCCTCCTGCTCGCCCAGCAGCTGACGGAAGATGGCATCCATCTCGTCGGCGAGGCGGAAGGACAGGCACAGCAGGCCCAGCACCCCGTCGGGGCCACGCAGCGCACGAGCGTAGAGCAGCCCGTGACGGCCGCCGAGCAGCGCGGTGGGCCCATGGTGTTCGACGTAGGGCGCATCCGAGGCGAGCGCGTCGTGAATCCAGCCCTCAGTGCAGGTGGGTAGGTCGACACCATCGTCGAGCCGTGCGAGGACCTGGCCTTGCGGCGACAGCACGATGATGTCGTCGTAGACAGAATACTTGGCGGCATAGGCCGCAAAGCGCAACTGCAGCGCCGCCCGGCTTGCCGCCTGGCCCGGGTCATCCGGAGCCAGGGCCGCGTGCGCGCACAGCGGGCCGTCCGAGGCCAGGAAGCCCACGTCGGCCGTGCGCTCGAACAGGTTGCGCACCAGGATGTCGATCGCCACCCGCGCACGCCCCTGCATGCGGGCCAGGGCATGCGTGCGCAGTCGGCGAGCGAGGCTGTCGAGCAAGGCGCTCGTGAGGTTCTGGAAGGCGCTGCGCGTGTGTGCGATGTCGGTGGCGGTGCCACTCATCTGCCCCAGCAGCGCCAGGCTGTCCCACACGCCCTGCAGTCGCAGCAGGGCTTCTCGGTTTTCTTCCACCAGCGCCATGCGCTGCAGGTACGGGGCCACTTCAGGGCTGAAGGGCAAGCCCTTGTGCCAGATCTTCGTCATCAGTTCGGAACTCTCGAGCAAACGTCCATGGGCCATCGCCCAAAACCGGGCGTTTCAGCAAGGTACATGCCGGCCTCAACGCGAACTTGGTGCGCGGTGCTTTCGGTGCGGTGCAAGCGTGCATTCGTGCCGCTGAAGCGGTGATCGTTCGTGCGGGCACCATCCCCAGGCTGGGTCACCGAGGCAGGACGGCCACGCCCGTTGCCGGCGCGCGCGCCCCGCGGTGGGGCGCCGCGCCCGATGCGCGTGCCTGATCGCGGCCAGTGTGGGGCGAGGCCTCAGGGTGGCAGCGTGTCACCCAGGGCTCGGCGCAGGGCCATTGCCGCAGCCGGGGCGCGCGCCTGGGCACCGCTGATGAAGAAGACGAACACGTCGCGCGGCACGGCCGATGTCGCCGAGGTGGACGCGATGCGCGGCAGCCCCGCAGGTTCACCCCCGCTGGCCCAGGCCTGGGCCGAGGCCGCCAGCGCCGGGAAGACCTCCGGTGCACATCCCAGCGGCTCGTTCTCCAGCGTACGCATGATGCGGGCATAGACCAGGTCCGACGTGGGCTCGGCAATCGGCGGGTAGTCGTCGGATTCGGTGAAGACCGTGCCGACGCCGAAGCGCCGCGCGAGGGCCAGGTAGTCGGGGCTCTGGAAACTCGCGTGCCGCACGTCCAGCACATGTCGCAGAGGCAGGCCGTCGACCTGGGCGGGGAGTTGCTCCAGGAAGGCGGTCAGGTCGGCGGCGTCGAAGCGGTGCGTCGGCGCCAGTTGCCACAGCAGAGGGCCGAGTTTGTCGCCCAGCTCGGCAATGCCGCTGCCGATGAATCGCCGCATCGACTCCGCCCCTTCGGCCAGCACGCGGCGCTGCGTGGCGTAGCGGATGCCCTTGACCGAGAACACGAAGCCCTCCGGCGTCTCCCGACGCCATTTGGCAAACGTCGCGGGCTTTTGGGCGCCGTAGTACGTGCTGTTGATCTCGATCGCGGAGAGGCGGCGGCTGGCGTATTCGAGTTCACGCGCTTGCGGCCAACTTGCAGGGTAGAACGCCTCCCGCCACGGCTCGAAGTTCCAACCGCCGATGCCGACGCGAATGCTGCCTGGGGCCATGCCTGCTCCTGCCGTGTCGATGTCCGTCGAACGGCAAGTTTAGGCAGGCGGGGCCGCCGGCTGTCAGCAGCCCACCACTGTGGCGTTACATGCCCGCGTAGTTCGGGCCGCCACCGCCTTCAGGCGTGACCCAGACGATGTTCTGCGTCGGGTCCTTGATGTCGCAGGTCTTGCAGTGCACGCAGTTCTGCGCGTTGATCTGCAGCCGCTCGCCGCCGCCGGCCTCGTTGGGCACGAACTCGTACACCCCGGCCGGGCAGTAGCGGCTTTCGGGGCCGGCGTATTTGGCCAGGTTGACCTGCACCGGCACCGCGTCGCTCTTGAGCGTCAGGTGGGCCGGCTGGTTTTCCTCGTGGTTGGTGTTGGAGATGAACACCGAGGAGAGGCGGTCGAAGGTCAGCTTGCCATCCGGCTTGGGGTAGGCGATGGGCTTGCACTCCGAGGCCGGGCGCAGCGCGGTGTGGTCGGCCTTGTGGTTGTGCAGCGTCCAGGGCGGTGTGGTCACGCCCAGCTTGGGCAGCAGCCACTGCTCGATGCCAGCCATCAGCTGGCCGGTGGTCTTGCCCTTCTTGAACCACAGCTTGAAGTTGCGGGTCTGCTGCAGTTCCTCGTTCAGCCAGCTCTTCTCGAAGGCCTCGGGGTAGGCGCTGAGTTCGTCCTGGGCGCGGCCGGCTTCCAGCGCGGGGGCCAGCGCTTCAGCGCACAGCATGCCGCTCTTGATGGCGGCGTGGCTGCCCTTGATGCGCGCGGCGTTCAGGTAGCCGGCATCACAGCCGATGAGCGCGCCGCCCGGGAAGACGGTCTTGGGCAGGGCTTGCGGCGTGCCGTTGTTGATGGCGCGCGCGCCGTAGCCGATGCGCTTGCCGCCTTCGATGTGGGCGCGGATGGCGGGATGCGCCTTCCAGCGTTGCATTTCCTCGAAGGGGCTGAGGTAGGGGTTGTCATAGTCCAGACCGATGACAAAGCCCAGCGTCACCTTGTTGTCGGCCAGGTGGTAGAGGAAGCCGCCGCCGAAGTTGTCGCCCTCCATCGGCCAGCCGGCCGTGTGCACCACCTTGCCGGGCTGGGCCTTGTCCGCCGGGATCTCCCACAGCTCCTTGATGCCGATGGCAAAGGTCTGCGTGTCCTTGCCTTCGGTGAGCTTGTACTTGGCGAGCAGTTGCTTGCCCAGGTGGCCACGGGCGCCCTCGGCAAAGATGGTGTACTTGCCGAGCAGCTCCATGCCGAGCTGGAAGTGATCGGTCGGCTCGCCGTCCTTGCCCAGGCCCATGTTGCCGGTGGCCACGCCCTTCACGCGGCCCTGGTCGTCGTACAGCACCTCCGCCGCGGCGAAGCCCGGGAAGATCTCGATGCCCAGGCCCTCGGCCTGCTGGGCCAGCCACTTCACCACGTCCGACAGGCTGATGACGTAGCAGCCGTCGTTGTGGAAGTTGCGCGGCACCAGCCAGTCGGGCGTGCGGGTGCTGCCCGTCTCGCTCAGGAAGAGCACGTCGTCACCGGTCACCGGCTGGTTCAGCGGCGCGCCGAGTTCCTGCCAGTTGGGCAGCAGTTCGGTCAGCGCCCGTGGGTCCATCACGGCGCCCGACAGAATGTGGGCACCGGGCTCCGAGCCCTTTTCGAGCACGACGATGTTGGCATCGGCCTTGAGCTGCTTGAGCCGGATGGCCGTGGCCAGGCCGGCCGGGCCGCCGCCGACGATGACCACGTCGTACTCCATGGACTCGCGGGGGCCGAACTGGGCCAGGATTTCTTCGGATGTCATGCGCACGTCTCCAGCAGCATTGAAATTGCGCGCGATTCTAGAGAGGCTGGAGCAGGAATCGAACGACCGTGCTTTTTTAGTGCCCGGGCTCTAGCCCGCTAGGATGGCCGGAATTCACACACGAGGCAGTCCCATGAGCTATTCCATCAACCTCGAGGGTCGCGTGGCCCTGGTCACCGGCGCTTCCAGCGGCCTGGGCGCGCAGTTCGCCCGCACGCTGTCGCAAGCGGGCGCCTGCGTGGTACTGGCCGGACGCCGCATCGAGCGGCTGAAGGACCTGCGCGCCGAGATCGAAGGCAACGGCGGCGACGCTCACGTCGTGCAGCTGGACGTGACCGACGTGGCCAGCATCAAGGCCGCCGTCGCGCATGCCGAGACCGAGGTCGGCACGCTGGACATCCTGATCAACAACTCCGGCGTGTCCACCACGCAGCGGCTGACCGATGTCACCGAGAACGACTACGACTATGTGATGGACACCAACACGCGCGGCGCCTTCTTCGTCGCGCAGGAGGTGGGCAAGCGCATGCTGGCCCGGGCCCGCGGCGCGGCGCCGGGCACCTTCATTGGCGGACGCATCGTCAACGTGGCGTCGATGGCAGGCCTGCGCGTGCTGAGCCAGATCGGCGTCTACGCGATGAGCAAGGCCGCCGTCATCCACATGACCCGCGCCATGGCGCTGGAATGGGGCAAGTACGGCATCAACGTGAACGCCATCTGCCCCGGTTACATCGACACCGAGATCAACCACCACCACTGGGGCACGGAGCAAGGCAAGAAGCTCATCGATCTGCTGCCGCGCAAGCGCGTGGGCCAGCCGCAGGACCTCGACACGGCCCTGCTGATGCTTTGCGCGAACGAAAGCCACTTCATCAATGGCGCCGTGATTCAGGCGGACGACGGCTTTGGAGTCTGAGCGCGCATGACCCGTCGAGACCTGACCCCCCTGGAGGCCCGCGTGCTGGCGGTCCTCGTCGAGAAGGAACACACGGTGCCCGACAGCTATCCGCTGTCGGCCAACGCGCTGACCGCGGGCTGCAACCAAAAGACCGCGCGCGACCCGGTGATGGACGTGTCCGAAGCCGAGGTGCTGGCGACCGTGGAGGAGCTCAAGAGCCTGTCGCTGGTGAACACCGTCAGCGGCAGCCGCGTGCTGCGCTACGAGCACAACTTCGCGCGGGCCATGGGCGTGCCCGGCGCGGCCGTGGCACTGCTGACCCAGCTGATGCTGCGTGGCCCGCAGACAGCGGCCGAGCTGCGGCAGAACACCGAGCGGCTGCACCGCTTTGCCGATGTCTCTTCGGTGGAAGGTTTCCTGGAAGAACTGGCAACCCGCGAGCCGCCCATGGCCGTGAAGTTGCCCAAGGCACCCGGCGCCCGCGAGGCACGCTGGGCGCACTTGCTCAGCGGGCCGGTGGCGTCCGTCGAGCAGGCGGCAGCGGTGGCCCAGCCGCGTGACGAGGAAGTGGCCTTGCTGCGTGCCGAGGTGGCGTCACTGCGCCAGCTGGTGAACCGTATCGCCGCAGAACTGGGCATCCAGCCATGAGATACACCGTCCCGGCCGACAAGAAGCTCACCTACGAGTGCCGCATCCCGATGCGCTGGGGCGACATGGACGCCATGGGCCACATCAACAACACGATCTATTTCCGCTACCTGGAGATCGCCCGCGTGGATTGGCTCACCGCCATCGGGGCGCCGCCCAATCCGGGCGGGCAGGGGCCAGTGATCGTGAATGCCTTCTGCAACTTCTACCGACAGCTCAAGTGCCCGGGCGAGGTGCTCGCCAGGCACTACGTCAGCGACCCCGGCCGCACCAGCTTCGAGACCTGGATCACGCTGGAGCGCGCCGACGAGCCCGGAGCCATCTATGCCGAAGGCGGGGCGACGACGCTGTGGTTCGACGCCCAGACCGACCGGGCCGTGGCCCTGCCGGACTGGGTGCGCGCGATCGTCAGCTGACGACGCGCGCTGACCGAGCTCAGCGGAAGGTGTACTTCACGCTCGCATAGACGAAGCGGCCGCGCGAGTCGGTGTAGCTCGGGTCGTAGCCCGAGATGAAGAACCAGGCCTGCTGCGAGAACGGCGGCGCGGTATTGGCGAGGTTCTGCACGCCGGCACGCAGCGTGAGCGCCTTGGTCACGTCCCAGCCGCCGGAGAGGTTCCACAGCGAGTAGGCAGCCACCTTGCGGTCGGGCTTGCCGATGATGTGCTGGTCGTCGTAGCCCTGCAGGTAGCTGTTGGACAGCGTGGCCGAGAAGGGGCCGCTCTCCCAGTCCAGCGACAGGCTGTGGCGCCAGCGTTGCACCACGCCGTCGTTGATGAACACGCCCAGGTTGCTGATGAAGGGGTCGCCATCCCCCGTCTGGCGCTCGGACTTGAGCGTCAGCGTGCCGTTCAGGCGCAGGCCGAACTCACCCCACGATGTCTTCAGGCCGCCGAGCTTGGCGCCCAGGTCTAGGCCGGCGATGCGTTCCTTGCCGCGGTTTTCCTTCTTGAGGTCGATGTGGTCGATGACCCCGTCTTCGTCGCGGATCACGTACTGGCCGTACTTGCCCAGGTTGCCCAGGATGACGTCCTCACCCAGCGTGCTGATCAGATTGCGCTTCTCGATGTTCCAGTAGTCGAGGTTCAGGCTCACGCCCGGCTTGGGTTCGAACACCAGGCCAAGCGAGAACTGCCTTGACTTCTCGGGCTTCAGGTTGGGGTTGCTGTAGTTCAGCGTCTTCCAGATGTCGGAGCAGTCGGTGACGGTGTTGCTGGCGTCGGCGGCCAGGCAGACCGGGTCGACCAGCGTGGCCGAGTTGCCTTGCGTGACCGGGCGGTACAGGTCCGACAGGCTGGGCGCGCGGAAGCCCTTGCCCACCGAGGCGCGCAGCAGCAGTTCGGGCATGGGCACGTACTTCAGGCCGAGCTTGGGACTGGCCGCGCCGCCGCTGACCTGGTAGCGCTCGTAGCGCAGCGCGGCGGCCAGCTCCAACTGCTTGGTGAGGGGCGCGACCAGCTCGCCGAACACGGCGCCGACCTTGCGCGACTTGCCGAAATCGGAGTCAGGGCCCTGTGAGGTCTCGCCGAGGATGAGGTCCTGCTTGAGCGCATCGGACTGGTGGTAATCCTGCTTCTCGCGGCGGTACTCGCCACCGACCGCCACCGCCAGGTCGCCGCCGGCCAGCGCCATCAGGGCCTTGGAGGCCTTGAAGTCGATGCTGTCCATGGTGCCGGTCGCACGGCGCACCTCGCCGCGGATCTGGGCGGCCTCGTACAGGGCCCGGCCCTTGGCGTCGGACTTGCTGAAGGGGCTGATGGTGCCGGCCGTGAAGCCGTCGCGGATCATCTGCTCGTTCAGGTAGCCCTGGTAGTCACGGTCCGAGACCTTGCTGGTGCTGTGGTTCAGCGCCCATTCGTAATCCCAGCCGGCCACGATGCCCTGCGTGCCGATCACGAAGCGGGTGCTGTTGGCCACCAGTTCGCTGGTGCGCAGGCCAGCCTCGCCCAGGCGTGTGCGCACGGTGATCACGCGGTCCTCGTCGTCAGCCGGCAGGCTGTTCAGCGCGCTGCCCTTGAACGCGGGCACGAGGGCCACGTCGATGTCCGCATCGATCCGGTTGGGCGTGCCGGTGTAGAAGGTGCGCGCCCGGGCGACCGAGGCTTCGGCAAACAGCTGATGGCCGCCACCCAGGTTCAGGATGCCGCGGGTGAAGGCGCTGCTCTTGGTGGACTTCGGGTACAGCTCCAGGTCGCGCATGTAGTCGAAGGTGCAGCCGTCAGCGCCGCCGATGCCGTCGGGCAGGTAAAGGGTTGCGGGCGGGTTGCAACCGGTGGCTGCGGCGGGGTTGACCGTGCGCGAATCGATGACGGTGCTGCCGTTGCTGGAGTAGCCCTCGTCGGCCAGCGTGTTGAACTGCGAGCGTGACAGACGGATGTTGCCGGGGAAGGTGGCGCTGGACAGCAGGTCCGGCAACCGCCCGGGGATGTCCAGGTCCTTGATGAACTGCCGCTTGGAGGCGTTCAGGCTCTTGGTCTTCTGAAAGTCCAGCACGCCGAACACATTGAAGCCGTCGCGGCCGAAGTCGCCAATGCCGGCCGACACGGTGGCGGAGCGCTTGTCGCCGCCATGGCCTTCAGTCGTGTTGCCGGCCATCGCGCTCAGGTCGACACCGCTGAAGTCCTTGCGTGTGATGAAGTTGATGACGCCACCGATGGCGTCGGAGCCATAAAGCGACGAGGCGCCGTCCAGCAGCACCTCCACCCGCTGGATGGCGGCGGCGGGGATGCTGTTGAGGTCGACGCCCGCCGCATCGCCGGGCGACGCGAAGTTGGCCATGCGGCGACCGTTGAGCAGCACCAGGGTCGAGGAGACGCCGAGGCCGCGGAGGTTGGCGGCGTTCAGGCCCGTCTGCGACCGGAAGCCGCCGTAGCCCACGCTGCCGCCGTCGGTCAGGTTGTTGGCACTGGCACTGAGGCGCGCGACCAGCTCGGCCGCGGTCGTGACGCCTGCCTTGTCGATCTCAGCGCGCGTGATGACTTGCACCGGCAGCGCCGTCTCGCCGTCGATGCGCTTGATGGCGGTGCCCGTGACCTCCACGCGTTCGAGGGCGGTCTGGGCCTGTGCTGCGCAGCTCAGCGCGAGCAGGGTTGCAGCAGTGGCGAGGCGGGAAGGGCAGGGGGTCTTCATGAGCAGCTCTCCTTGATTCGCCGCAGTCTAGGCACGGTGCCGGCAGCTCACCTGTGTCCAGCCGTCGTTTCGTCTCGCGCGCGCCACGCCCGCGTTCTCAGGATTAGGGGCAAAACGTCCTTCGGCCTCTGTCATGATGTGCGCCCTGACCAAGGAGGGTTGTTGGCATGAGGGCATGGATCTGGGTCGGCGTGGTGGCCATGACGATGGTCATGGGTGTGCAAGCCGCGCCTGCAACGACGGCACCGGCGGCGAGTGCGCCGCAGGCCTTGCGACTGCTGCGTCCGGCGGCGGCCACTCCCCCTGCCAGCACGGGCCAGAAGGCCGCCACGCCCGCCCGGCCGGCGGCACCGGCCGCGGCGTCGGCGCCCTCGGGCGCCTTGCAGCCCCTGCCGGAGTCCGATCCCGCGGCCATTCGCGGTTATGCGGTGCCCATCGGTGGCGCCCTCAAGGCCGACAACGAAGAGGTCTGGCAGCGCATCGTGCAACTGGCGGGCGGCAAGGGGGCACGCTTCGTCGTTTTCGGCACGGCCAGTGAAGATCCCGAAGCCAGCGCCAAGCAGGTGGTCGATCTGCTGCAGCGCCGTGGTGCGGTGGCCGAGGCTCTGCCGGTGGCGCCCAAGTTCCTGTGGGTGGACCTGAACAAGGTCGTGCGCGACCCGGCGCTGATCGCCAAGGTCAAGGCGGCCAAGGGCATCTTCTTCACCGGCGGCGTGCAGGAGCGCATCGTCGACGTGCTGCAGCCCGGTGGCCAGAGCACGCCGATGCTGGAGGCCATCTGGGATGTCTACCGCAAAGGCGGCGTCGTGGCTGGCACCTCGGCCGGTGCGGCCATCATGAGCACCATCATGTTCCGCGACGCGCCGAGCGTCATCAACGTGCTCAAGGGTCGGTTCGCGGACGGCAAGCAGGTCGACCGGGGCCTGGGCTTTGTCGGGCCGCACCTGTTCGTCGACCAGCACTTCCTCAAGCGTGGCCGCTTCGGCCGCATGATTCCGCTGATGATGGCCAAGGGCTACAAGCTCGGCCTGGGCGTGGACGAGAACACGGCGGCCATCATCCGCGGTGACGAGATCGAGGTCATCGGCGACCGTGGCTGCATGATCGTGGACCTGACGGAAGCCCGCACCGACGCCACGCTCGGCGCCTTCAACGTGCAGGGCGCGCGGGTGTCCTACCTGGAGCACGGCGACCGCTATCACATGCGCGCCCGCTCCACCACGCCGTCTGCGCCCAAGCTGCGCGGTGAGGTGCACGACGCGGAGTCGCCCAACTTCAAGCCCTACTACACCGACGACGTCTTTCATCTCGACATGCTGGGCGACTCGACCATCTCCGGCGCCATGAGCCGGCTCATCGACAGCGTGCGCAAGGAGGTCAAGGGTCTGGCCTTCGACGTGCTGCCGCGCGCCAACGACCCGCTGGCCGAGCTGGGCTTCCTGTTCCGCCTCTACAAGGGCTCTGACTCCCTGGGATGGAGTACCGAGGAGTTCGGCGGCGAGCAGTTCACGGTGACCAACCTCTACCTGGACATCACGCCGGTGCGGCTGCCGATGCCGCTGTACGGCGGCTGGGCCGGACCTGCCAAGGCGGCACCGCCTGGCGCGGGCGGTGGGGCCAAGGCCGCCGCGCCCCCGGCGTCGGCGCCCACCGGCCAGTAGCGTCCGCCGGCTGCCGCCTGCAGCGTTTGGTCACAAGCGTTGCAGACCCTGGGCTCGACCCGCTGTTGAAAATCCGTTCGGCCTGCCAAGATGGCAGGCCGTACTTCTTGACCGTTGCGCCACTTTGCTTAGCCCCCATCAGCCAGGCACCGTCATCGTCATTGGCGGTGCGCTGAAAGCCGACAGCCAGGCGGTCTGGCAGCGCATCGTCGACGAAGCCGGCGGGCCGGGCTCGCGCATTGCCGTCTTCCCGACCGCGGCCTACGAGCCGGCCCGCATCGCGTCCCAGATCGTGGCCTCGCTGAACCGCTGCGGCGCGCAGGCCGAGATGGTCCCCATCGCGCCGCATCTGACCGGCGTGGACCTGCAGGCCAAGCTCGACGACCCGGCCTTGATCGCCCGTGTGGCTGCATCGCGCGGTGTGTTCTTCTCCGGAGGTGCGCAGGAGTACCTGGTCGACACCCTGCAGCCCGATGGGCAGGACACGCCCATGCTGGCGGCCGTTCGCAAGGTGGCGGCGGCGGGCGGCGTGATTGCCGGCACGAGTGCAGGTGCGGCGGTCATGAGCCGGGTCATGTTCCGCGACGCGATGGACAACCTCGCGGTGCTGCGCGGCCAATGGCGCGCCGGCCAGGAGTACGACCGCGGCTTTGGCTTCGTGGCGCCGCAGTTGCTGGTGGACCAGCACTTTCTGAAGCGCGGGCGCATCGGGCGCATGCTCCCGGCCATGCGGGCGCTCGGCTACCCGCTGGGCCTGGGCGTGGACGAAAACGCGGCCGTGGTCATTCGCGGCAACCTGCTCGAAGTCATCGGTGGCAGCGGCGCGGTGGTGGTGGATCTGCGCGATGCGGTGCATGACGCAGCTTTGCCCATGTTCAACCTGCGCGGCGCGCGGCTGAGCTACCTCGACCATGGCGACAGGCATGACCTGGCCACAGGCCAGACTACGCCGGCCGAACACAAGCGACGCGAGCCCCGCATCGAGCCTGGCGCCGCAGGCTTCGAGCCAGTGACGCGGTCGGAGCGCTACTTCCTCGACATCCTGGGTGAGGGCTGTTTTCTGGCCGCGATGGTGCAGTTGCTGCATGGCGCCTTCGATGAGGTCAAGGGGCTGGCCTTTCGGGCCAGGCTCGGGCAGGCCGAGCCGGCGGGCGACATCGGTTTCGAGTTCCGCCTGCACCGGGGCCCTGGCTTGATGGGCTGGCGCAGTGCTGCGCGTGGCTGCGAGGAATACACCGTGCTGGGCGCGCGGCTGGACGTGATTCCGGTGCGGGTGGCCGAGCCATTGTTCACGCCCCTGACCGCGGAGCAGCCCCACGTCGTGCACGCCGTGGCACCCTCATGACCCTGGGCCCCTGCAGGGCTCGCATGCAAGGAGACAAGATGAAGCGATGGGGACTTTTCAGTGCGGCGCTGCTGTGCGCAGCTGCGGCCCATGCGACGGATGTCGGCGTGTCCATCCAGGTCGGGCAACCGGGCTTTTATGGCCGCATCGACATCGGCAATGCGCCACCGCCGGTGGTGCTGGCCGAGCCGGTCTGGGTGCAACGACGCCCCGTGCAGGTGGCGCCGGTGTACATGCGCATTCCGCCCGGCCACCAGAAGAACTGGGCCAAGCACTGCGCGCGCTACGACGCCTGCGGCGTGCCGGTGTATTTCGTGCGGGAGGACTGGTATCAGTCGCGCTACGCCCAGCCGGCCGAGCCGCCTCGCGGGCCTGACGCCGAACGCGGCAAGGGCAACGGCCGCGGCCACGGGCACGGCCGTGACAAGGACAAGGGCCGCGACCGCGACTGAGCGAGACGGCGGCCGGGCCGCGTGACAATCGCGGCCATGGCAGACATCGACTCCCGCCCCGAAGGCTTCCAGCGCGTGCGTGCCGCGCTCGCACAGCGCGCGCACCCCCATGAACCCCTCTGGCTCGACGTGGCGGCCCGCACCGCCCAGGAGGCGGCCGATGCCCTGGGCGTCACGCTCGGACAGATCGCCAAGTCGGTCGTCTTCCGGCGCAAGGCCGACGACACGGCGGTGCTGGTGATCACCTCGGGCGACAAGCGGGTGGACGAGGCCAAGCCCAAGCCGCACACCGGGCCGCTGGGCCGGGCGGATGCCGACTACGTGAAGGCGCGCACCGGCTTCTCGATCGGCGGCGTGTCCCCGGCGGGCTTCGCGCCGGCCGAGGGCTTCGAGGCGCCTCAGCTGTTCATCGACCGGGAGCTGTTTCGCTTCGACATCATCTGGGCGGCGGCCGGCCATCCGAATGGGGTCTTCAAGCTGACGCCGGCCGAGCTGGAGGCGCTGACCGGCGCTCCGGTGATTGACGTGGTGCAGGCATGAACCCGATCGTGTCGCCTTGTGTCAACGTGTGCGAGATGGACGAGGCGACCGGCTGGTGCCGGGGATGCGCCAGACGGCTGGATGAGATCGCCGGCTGGGGCAGCGTGCCGGCAGCCCGGCGTCAGCAGGTGATGGCTGAACTGCCGGCGCGTCAGGCGCAGATGCAGCGGCTTGGGCGCTGGCTGGGTCCGGCGTCGGTGGCAGGCGAGGGCGCGTGATGAAGCAGCTGACCTTCTATTTCGACCCGATCTCGCCCTACGCCGCGCTGGGTTTCGAGGCCTTGCCCGAGGCACTTGCCGGGCATAGCGTGGAGGTCACCTACCGCCCCATCCTGTTCGCCGCCTTGCTGCAGGCGCTGGGCCAGAAGGGGCCGGCCGAGATCGAGGCCAAGCGTCGCTGGACCTTCCGCCAGGTGGCCTGGCTGGCGCACAGCCAGGGCGTGGTGCTGGACCCACCGGCGCAACATCCCTTCAACCCGCTGCCGCTGCTGCGCCTGGCCTGGGCCTGCGCGGCGCCGGCAGGCGAGCCAGGTGACACCCCCGGGCGGTGGGTGGTGGAGCAGCTCTTCCACCATGTCTGGCGTGGGGCCGGGGCGGATGCGAATGACGCCGGCCGTCTGGCCACCCTGCGCGAGCGGTTGGCGCCGCAGCAGGACCCGTCGAGTGACGCCATCAAGCAGCGGCTGCGCCAGGAGACCGAGGCGGCCTTGGCCCTGGGTGTGTTCGGCGTGCCAACGCTGGCTTTCGAGGGGCGGCTGTTCTGGGGGCAGGACGCGCTGCCCATGCTGCGGGCGGCGCTGGCCGGCGACCCGTGGTTTCGCAGCGGCGCCTGGGAAGCGGCCGGCCAGCCACGGCCGGGCGTCGTCCGCAAGCACTGAAGCCAGGGCTCGGGATTTACCCGTGAGGCCCGGCTTCTCTCGCATTGAGAAATGCTGACTCCGGGTTCCTGCGGAGTTTGTCAGTCTCGATTCAGACTCGCGTCAGAACACGGTCAGAGGTCGTGTGAATAGTCACGGCAAGGGAAGCCTCTGGGGCGGCCCGACAACTGACCGGAGACATTTCATGGCAACTGCGACTTCGACGGCCGCCGCGCCGATGACCAAAGAGGAGAAGAAGGTCATCTTCGCGTCCTCGCTGGGCACGGTGTTCGAGTGGTACGACTTCTACTTGTATGGCTCGCTGGCGCCGATCATCGCCAAGCAGTTCTTCGCGGGCCTCGATCCCCAGGCCGCGTTCATCGCGTCGCTGATGGCCTTCGCCGCCGGCTTCATCGTGCGCCCCTTCGGCGCGCTGGTGTTCGGCCGCCTGGGCGACATGATCGGCCGCAAGTACACCTTCCTGGTCACCATCCTGATCATGGGCCTGTCGACCTTCATCGTCGGCGTGCTGCCCACCTACGCGACCATCGGCGCCGCAGCGCCGGTCATCCTCATCGGCCTGCGCCTGCTGCAAGGCCTGGCCCTGGGCGGTGAGTACGGTGGTGCCGCCACCTACGTGGCGGAACACGCGCCGCATGGCAAGCGTGGCGCCTACACGTCCTGGATCCAGACGACGGCCACGCTCGGCCTGTTCCTGTCGCTGATGGTCATCCTGGGCACCCGCACGGCGCTGGGTGAGAAGGAGTTCGGCGAGTGGGGCTGGCGCGTGCCCTTCATCGTGTCCATCCTGCTGCTGGGCATTTCGGTGTGGATTCGCCTGTCGATGAACGAATCGCCGGCCTTCCAGAAGATGAAGGCCGAGGGCAAGACCTCCAAGGCGCCGCTGTCCGAGTCCTTCGGCCAGTGGAAGAACCTGAAGATCGTGCTGCTGGCCCTGTTCGGCCTGGTGGCGGGTCAGGGCGTGGTCTGGTACTCGGGCCAGTTCTACGCCCTGTTCTTCCTGACCTCCGTGCTGAAGGTGGACGCCTCGTCGGCCAACATCTGGATCGCGATCTCGCTGATCCTGGGCACGCCGTTCTTCGTGGTGTTCGGCACGCTGTCTGACAAGATCGGCCGCAAGCCCATCATCATGGCCGGCCTGCTGCTCGCCGCGGTGACCTACTTCCCGCTGTTCAAGGCCCTGACCGAGGCGGCCAACCCCGACCTCGCCAAGGCCCAGGCCACCTCCAAGGTGACGCTGAGCACGAACTTGGCCAGCTGCTCCTTCCAGGGCAGCCCGCTGGCTCGTGAAGTGGACTTCACCAGTGCCTGCGACATCGCCAAGCGCGCGCTGGCCGTGTCGTCCGCTTCGTCCGAAACGGTTGAAGCCCCGGCCGGTGCGCCGACCGTGGTGCGCGTGGGTGAGAAGGAGATCGCCGTCCCGACGGCCTCCAAGCTGACCGAGCACAAGTTCGACGAAGCCAGCACCAAGGCCATCGCAGCCTTCAAGAAGGACCTGGCTGACGCCCTGAAGGCCGCCGGCTACCCGGCCAAGGCTGACCTGAGCAAGTCCAACGTGCCCATGGTCATCGGCATCCTGTTCATCCTGGTGCTCTACGTGACCATGGTGTACGGCCCGATCGCTGCCATGCTGGTGGAAATGTTCCCGACCCGCATCCGCTACACCTCGATGAGCCTGCCGTACCACATCGGCAACGGCTGGTTCGGCGGCATGCTGCCCTCCATCACGTTCGCGATGGTGGCCCAGAACGGCAACATCTATCACGGCCTCTGGTACCCGATCGTGATCGCGGTGATGAGCCTGGTGATCGGCATGCTGTTCGTGCGCGAAACCAAGGACGTGGACATCTACGCCAAGGACTGATGCCCGCAGGCGGCCCAGCCGCCTGTCATGCAAGCTGCAAGGAAGGCCGGCGCAAGCCGGCCTTCTGCTTTGTGTGCTCCGATTAACCCGCTTGTGGCGGGCCGCGCGGCCTGCGACGATTTGCGGGATGGCCAAAACGAAACGTTCTTCCGATTCACCGGCAGGCACTGCGAGCGAGCAGCGCCGCCTGCAGATGGTCGATATCGCTCGCCTGGCGGGCGTGTCCGTGTCGACCGTCTCCCGCGCGCTCAATGGCAGCGAACTGGTCAATGCCGAGACGCGCCAGCGGGTGGCCGAACTGGCCCGGTCCCTCAACTACTCCATCAACTTCGGTGCCCGCAACCTGCGCCTGCAGGAGAACAAGACGGTCGCCGTCGTCGTGCCCTTCGACGCTGCCTCGCGGCAGCACATCTCCGACCCCTTCTTCCTGTCCATCGTCGGCTCCATCGCCGACGCGCTGACCGACCGTGGCTACGACATGCTGCTCTCGCGCGTGGACGCCGAGCGGCTGGACCTGGCCTCGCACTGGTTCGACTCGGGCAAGGCAATCGGCGTCATCCTCATCGACCAGTGGCGCCACCATGACCAGCTCAACGAGATGGCGGCCCGCAAGCTGCCCTTGGTGGTCTGGGGGGGCGAGATGCCGCAGCAGCTGTATGCCAGCGTCGGCGGCGACAACGTGCTCGGCGGGCTGCTGGCCACGCGGCACCTGCTGTCGCTGGGGCGCCGACGCATTGCCTTCGTCGGCGATGCCAACCTGCCCGAGGTCTGGCTGCGCCGCCAGGGCTATGTGCAGGCGCTGGCAGAAGCAGGCCTGCAGCCCGATACCGCGCTGGAACTGGCCGCGCCGTTCGAGCCCGGCGTGGCGACGGCCATCGTGCGCGACTTCTGCCTGGCGCGGCGCGACTTCGACGCGGTGGTCTGCTGCAGTGATGTGTTGGCGCTGCTGACCATCCAGGGCCTGCGCGCCGCCGGCCGCACCGTGCCCGAGGATGTGGCGCTGGTGGGCTACGACGACATGCCTCTCGCGGCCTATTGCGACCCCCCGCTGACCACCGTGCACCAGCCCGTGGCCGAAGCCGGGGCCGAGCTGGTGGAAGCGCTGCTCGGGCAGTTGCGCGGCGAGCGCTCCGGGCCGCGCACCCTGCCGGTCTACCTGAAGTTGCGCCACAGCGCGCCGGGCGCCACGCCGTGAAGCCGCTCGCCGCACGCAGGTGCGGCGAGTCACTTCTGCTTGGCGGGGCCTCGCGTTTATCGTTTTCAGGTTCACTTGAAAAGTGCCTTGTATCGCCAATGCCTAATGGCTTCTACTGAAATGCAATCGATTGCAAAACGATGCGGCATTGCGCAGAATTGCGGCACGGACAAGGATCGCGCTGGCGGTCCAGCAGCCGCACCGCCTCGCAGAAGGCCCAAACACAGACAACCAGGAGACAACGCATGGACCGCTCCCTTTCGCAATTCCATTCCGGCGCGCGCGCCTTCCGCCACCATGCCGTTGCAGCTGCTTCGGCCGCTGCCGTCGCGCTGCTGAGCGCAGGCGTGCAGGCCCAGGAGGCCGCCACACCGGCTGACAAGTCCGACGGCCTCAAGCTGAATGCGGTCGTCGTGACCGGCACGTCCACCGCCAAGTCCAAGATGCGCAGCAGCGTGGCCATCTCGACGATCGAGAGCGAGGGTGTCACGGCGGTCACCGCAGCCAGCGCCACTGATGTGCTGCGCGCCGTGCCCGGCATCCGGGCCGAGGCCAGCGGCGGCGAGTCCAACGCCAACGTCGCGGTGCGCGGCATCCCGGTCTCCGCCGGTGGCGCGCGCTACATCCAGTTCCAGGAAGACGGCCTGCCCGTGCTGCAGTTCGGCGACATCGCCTTCGCCACGCCCGACACCTGGATGCGCGCCGACGCCGCCTTCGAGCGGCTGGAAGTGGTGCGCGGTGGCTCGGCCTCCACGCTGGCCACCGGCGCCCCGGGCGGCATCATCAACTTCATCAACAAGACCGGCATCGAGCAGGGCGGCAGCATCCAGCTGACCAAGGGCCTGGACTTCGACCAGACCCGCGTCGATTACGGCTACGGCGGCCGGCTCTCGCCCAAGACGCGCTTTTTCATCGGCGGCTTCTACCGCGTCGGCGACGGCGGCCGCAAGGGTGCCGATGGCGCCGAGAACGGCGGCCAGATCCGCGGCAACGTCACGTTTGAGCTCTCGGGCAAGGACTACGTCCGCTTCAGCTTCAAGCACCTGGACGACCACACGCCCACCTTCATGCCCACCCCGGTGCGCTACGTGAACGGCAGCATCCAGGAGATCCCGGGCCTGGACCCGCGCCGCACGGCCTTCTACAACGCCGGCTGGCCGCTCGACAACACGCTCACCAACACCAACGGCCGCGCGCTCAGCAATATCCGTGATGGCCTGTCGGCCAAGAGCGACGCCTTCGGTGCCGACGTGAGCCTGGATGCCGGCGGAGGCTTCCGCCTGCAGAACAAGTTCAGCTGGAGCAAGAACAGCGGCCGCTTCATCGGCATCTTCCCGGGCGATGACGTCTCTGCCGCGCCGGCTGGCACCACCATCGCCATCGGCCCCGACGCTGGCAAGACCTACACCGGCAGCAAGTTCACCGCGGTCGTCTTCAACACCAAGGTCGACGACGCCGGGCTGCTGGCCAACGACCTGAAGTTCTCGCGTGACTTCGACCTCGGCGCCGGCAACCGCCTGAGCGCCGTCGCCGGCCTCTACACCTCGGTGCAGAAGCTGGACCTGACCTGGAACTTCAACCAATACTCGCTGTCGGCCGATCAAAGCGGCGCCCGCGTGCTCAACGTGCCCGGCGTCACCAACGGCGCGCCAGGCTTCGGCGGCTGCTGCAGCAACTTCCAGGACAGCAAGTACACGACCAATGCGCCCTACCTGGTGCTGAATCTGGACTCCGGCGCCTTCTCGGGCGACGTCAGCCTGCGCCGTGACAACAACAAGGCCAGCGGCAACTACTACCAGTCCAACGCCGGGGTGGCCTACGACCTCACCAAGCCCAACGTCATCGACTACGACTTCGGCCGCACTTCCTACTCCCTGGGCGGCAACTACGAGCTGACCAAGGATCTGTCGGTGTTCGCCCGCTACTCCGATGGCGCGGCCTACAACGCCGACCGCATCACCTTCTTCAACAACCCCAACCTCGTCAACGGCAAGAGCACGACCATTCCGGTCAACAAGGTCAAGCAGACCGAGATCGGCGTGAAGGTGCGCGGCAACGGCTACAGCCTCTTCGCCACACTGTTCGATGCCAAGACCGACGAAGTCAACGTCGACGTGACCACCACGCCGATCGTCGCCAAGGCCAACAGCTACCGCAGCAAGGGCCTGGAGCTGGAAGGCTCGGCGCGCTTCGGCCTGGTGAGCCTGCTCGGAGGCCTGACCTACACCGACGCGAAGCAGGCCGACGGCCGCGCGCCCAAGCGCCAGGCCAAGATCGTCTACCAGCTCACGCCAACGCTGAACTTCAGCGACGAGCTGACCGCCGGCGTCGGCATCGTCGGCACCACCAAGAGCCAGGACGACGGTCCCACCGGCCCGCTCACGATCACGCTGCCGGCCTACACGGTGGTCAACGCCTTCGTCAGCTACAGCCTCACACCCAAGGCCACGCTCACGCTCGCGGCGAACAACCTGTTCAACGAGATCGCCTACACCGAGAGCAACGATGGCCGCGGTGCCGCGCGCGCCTACACCGGCCGCACGGTCAAGGCCAGCCTGCGCTACAACTTCTGAAGCGCGTGGCCATGCCCAGCCTCGTCCATGTGATCGGCGAGGCCCTCGTGGACGAGTTCCACGACGGCCCGGTCGCGGGCGGCGCGCCCTTCAATGTGGCGCGCTCGCTGGCGGTCCTGCACGCGCCGGTACGCTTCATCAGCCGCATCGGCGACAGCGACGCCGCCGGCCGCCTGGTGCTCGACAGCGCGCGGCGCTTCGGTCTGGACGTCGCGGGCATCCAGTGCGATGCGCAGCACGCCACCGGCCGCGTGAGCGTGCACGAGTCGGGCGACGGCGGGCACCGCTTCGAGATCCATGCCAACGCGGCCTGGGATCATCTCGAAGCGCCCGCTGGTGCCGCAGCCGGCATCGTGTACTTCGGCAGCCTCGCGCAGCGCCATGCGCCGTCCCGCGCTGCGGTCCGGGCCGCCGTCAAGCGTGCGCTCGGTTTGCGGCTGCTCGACCTGAACCTGCGCCCAGGCACCGACACGCCATCGCTGGCTGCCGAATCGCTGATGCTGGCGGACTGGGTCAAGATCAACGAGGACGAACTCGACCGGCTGCAGGCCTGGTTCGAGGCCGATCTGGCCGGGCTGATGGACCGCTTCGCGCTGCAGCGGGTCGTGGTCACGCGGGGCGCGGCCGGCTATGCGATGTACGCAGAGCAGGCCCGGCTCGTGGCGAGCGGGGAGGGCGTGCCGCAACCCGCCTTGGTCGACACCGTGGGGGCGGGTGATGCCTTCACCGCCATGCTGCTGGCGGGTCTGGCCCTGGAGCGCCAGCTGCCCGACACGCTCGCGCTGGCCAACCGCTATGCCGCGATGATCTGCGGCGTACGCGGCCCCTTGCCGGCTGACCCCGCCACGCTCTCGCCCTGGCGCGAGGCCCTGCACGCCTTGCCCCCTGAAGAGGCTCGCGCATGACCAAGCCCCATCTGTCGTTCACGCAGATCGTGAACATGAACGTCGGCTTCCTGGGTATCCAGTTCAGCTTCGGCCTGCAGCAGGCCAACATGAGCCCGATCTACCAGATGCTCGGCGCCGAGGGCAAGGACCTGCCTTATCTGTGGCTTGCCGGCCCCATCACCGGCCTGCTGGTGCAGCCCATCGTCGGCGCGCTGAGCGACCGCACGACCCACCGCTGGGGCCGGCGCACGCCGTACTTCCTGATCGGTGCGCTGCTGTGCTCGCTCGGGCTGCTGGCCATGCCGTTCAGCCCGGCACTGTGGTTCGCGGCGGGGCTGCTGTGGATTCTGGATGCCGCCAACAACGTGACCATGGAGCCCTACCGCGCCTACGTCAGTGACCGGCTGCGCGAGGAGCAGCATGCCTCCGGCTTCCTGACCCAGGCTTCATTCACGGGGCTGGCGCAGACGCTGGCCTACCTGACGCCCAGCCTGCTGGTGTTCTTCGGCATGAACAAGGACGCGCTCGGGGCCAACGGCATTCCGGTGGTCACGACGCTGGCCTTCATCGTCGGTGCGTTGCTGTCGTTCACCACCGTGTGGTGGTCGGTGCGCAAGGTGCCCGAACTGCCGCTGCCGGCCGAGGAGCTGGCGCGGCTGCGCGCCTTGCCGCGCGGCCTGATGCCGGCACTCGCCGAGATCTGGAGCGCCGTGCGCGAGATGCCGCCCACGATGCGGCGGCTGTGGTGGATGGCGCTCTTCCAGTGGTACGGGATGATGTGCTACTGGATCTACATCGTGCCCACGCTGGCCGCGACCGTGTTCGGCACCGACGACCCGCACAGCCCGGGCTTTCGGGACGCGGCCTTGCTCAACGGTCAGGTCGGCGGTTTCTACAACGCCGTGGCCTTCGTGGCAGCGTTTGCGATGGTGCCCTTCACCAAGCGGCTGGGGGCGAAATGGGTGCATGCCTTCGCGCTGCTCGCCGCGGCGGCGGGCATGTGGGCGCTGCCCGGTATCCGCAGCGAGGGCTGGCTGCTCTTCCTGCCCATGGTGGGCATCGGCCTGGCCTGGGGTTCCATCATGGGCAATCCCTACGTGCTGCTGGCCGGAAGCATCCCGCCGGAGCGGGCCGGGGTCTACATGGGCATCTTCAACATGTTCATCGTGATCCCGATGCTCATCCAGGCCGTGACCCTGCCGCTGTTCTACGACAGCCTGCTCGGCGGCCGCCCCGAGAACGTCATCCGCCTGGCCGGCGTGCTGCTGGCCCTGGCCGCAGTGTGCGTGCTGCGTGTGCGCACGGAGAAATCGACATGAAGAACCAAGTCCAGCTCATCACCTACGTCGACCGTCTGGGAGGCCGGCGCGACGGTGCCGACCTGGCCCGGCTCAAGCGCCTGGTGTCTGAGCCGGGGGCGCCGCTGGCCGGCGTGTTCGGTGGCGTGCACCTGCTGCCGTTCTTCCATGCCATCGATGGCGCCGATGCCGGCTTCGACCCCATCGACCACACCCAGGTCGACCCACGCCTGGGCGGCTGGGCCGATATCAAGTCGCTGACCGAGGTGGTGGACGTGATGGCCGACGTCATCGTCAACCACATGTCCAGCGAGTCCCCGCAGTTCCTCGACTATTCCGAGAAGGGCGAGGCGTCACCGTACGCCGGCCTGTTCCCGACGCTGGATGCGGTCTTTCCGCAAGGGGCGAGCGAGCGCGAGTTGCTGGCCGTCTACCGCCCGCGACCGGGCCTGCCGCTGACCTACGCCACGCTGAAGAACGGCGAGCGCCGCATCCTCTGGACGACCTTCACGGCCGCGCAGATCGACATTGCGGTGCACCACCCGCAGGGGCGCGCCTACCTGTCGGGCATCCTGCGCACCTTCGCCGACAACGGCATCCGCATGGTGCGGCTCGACGCCGTGGGCTACGCGATCAAGAAGGCCGGCGACAGCTGCTTCATGATGCCCGAGACCTTCGAGTTCATCGCCGAGTTCGCGCAGGAGGCGAGGTCGCTGGGCATCGAGGTGCTGGTGGAGATCCACTCCTACTACCAGCGCCAGATCGAGATCGCAGCGCGGGTGGACTGGGTGTATGACTTTGCGCTGCCGCCGCTCGTGCTGCATGCCTTCAACTTCCGCACGGCCACGGCGCTCAAGCGCTGGGTGGCCATCCGGCCGAAGAACGCGCTGACGGTGCTCGACACCCACGACGGCATCGGCATCATCGACATCGGCGCCGATGCGAGCGACCGCGCCGCCCACCCGGGCCTGGTGCCGCCGCAGGAGCTGGACGAGCTGGTCGAGCGCATCCATGCCGCGAGCCAGGGCCAGAGCCGCAAGGCCACCGGGGCGGCTGCGAGCAACCTCGACCTCTACCAGGTCAACTGCACCTTCTTCGACGCCATGGGGCGCGACGCAACGGCCTATCTGCTGGCGCGGGCCATCCAGTTCTTCCTGCCGGGCGTGCCCCAGGTCTACTACGTCGGCCTGCTGGCCGGCCACAACGACATGGACCTGCTCGCCCGCAGCCAGGTGGGTCGGGACATCAACCGGCACTACTACACCGAGGACGAGATCGCCCGCGATTGCGAGCGGCCGGTGGTGCGGCGGCTGATCGAGCTGATCCGCCTGCGCAACCAGCACGCCGCTTTCCAGGGCGAGTTCACGCTGCTGGACAGTGGGGACACGGTCCTGCACCTGCGCTGGGCGCACGGCGGCGACTGGGCCGAGCTGCGGGTCGACTTCGCAGCCGGCACCCATGCGCTGACTTACAGCGCTGCGGGTGGTCTGGCGTCGTTTGCCTTCAGTTGAGCGTCAGCCTTCACCCGCAGAATCCGCCACAGTTTCAATCTGTGGAGGTCCCCTCATGTGGAAGTTGGTCGTCGGTTTCATCGCCTTTGCCGCCCTGGCCCTGTTCATCCTCAGCAAGAGCGGCGGCAACATCGACCTGACCGGCGAGAAGCATGACGTGGGGGGCGGCCACGACGCGGCGGCTTCGGCGCCCGCGGAGGCCGCAGCGTCCGCCGCCAGCGTCGCAGCGCCCGCGTCTGCCGCGTCTCAGTGAGTGGCTGAGGCCTCGCCGCCGGTGCGCTGAGGCGCCACCAGCGGCAGGCGCATCAGCATCTGCGTGCCCTGGCCGGGGGTGGACCTCACCTCGATCTGGCCGCCCAGCACATTGATCACGATGCTGTGCACGATGTGCATGCCCAGGCCCGAGCCGCCGGTGCCGAGCTTGGTCGTGAAGAAGGGGTCGAAGATGCGCCGCCGCACCGACTCCTCCATGCCCTGGCCGTCATCGCTGACGCTCAGCTCCACCTCGGTCCCGTCCGCCGGCACGCAGCGCACCACCACGCGGCCCTCGGCACGCCCCTCGAAGGCGTGCAGCAGGGCATTCATCAGCAGGTTGGTCAGCACCTGGCCGAGGGCGCCGGGGTAGCTGTTCATCATCACGCCGCGGCACAGATCGGTGTCGATGGTGTAGGGCGTGTGCTTGAAGCTCGGCTCCACCATCACCAGCACGTCCTCCACCACCTTGGCGAGCTCAAAGTCGCGGCGCAGGTCAGCCGTCTGGTCGATGGCCACCTGCTTGAAGTCGCGCACCAGGTCGGCCGCCTTTTGCACATTGCGCTGCAGGATGTCCTGGCCGCGCCGCGTATCGCGCGCGAGCTCCTCCAGCGTGCTGCGGCGCAGTTGCGCCGCGCCGCTGAGCATGGCCTCGAGTTGCTTGTAGCGGTCATCCAGGGCTGAGACCACGGTCAGCGCATTGCCCAGGGGCGTGTTCAGCTCATGCGCCACGCCGGCCACCAGGCGGCCCAGCGACGCCAGCTTCTCCGACTCCACCAGCTCCCGCTGCGCCTTCTGCAAGGTGTCGAGCGCCTCGTGCAGTTCGGCATTGCTGGCGGTGAGTTCGGCGGTGCGCTGGTTGACGGTCTCTTCCAGGTTCAGGTTGTGCTGGCGCAGGGCCTCGAAGGCCGACAGCAGCGCCTGGCGCATGCGCTCCATGGCCACGCCGACGCGAGCGATCTCGTCAGCGCCGCCCACGCGCAGCGGTTGTTCGAGACGACCCGCAGCCAGTGCCTCGGCCGCACCGGTCAGCTCGGTCATCGGGCGCAGCACGTAGCGCTGCAGCACCCAGAGCATCAGCACCAGCGACAGCGTCAGCGTCAGGCCGCTGCGCCAGACGGTGCGCCACACCTCGGCCTGCTTGGCCTGCAGCAGCGGTGCAGCGCTCATGCGCACGGTGAGCTGGGCAATCTCTCGGCCATCGCGCTGGATGGGGCGGGTCTGGCTCAGCACGAGGTCGGCATCCGCCGGGTCACCCAGCCGCTGCTGCGACAGGAAAGGCGCGGATGACGCCGGCTCGGTGACCTGCACCGACACGAATCGCGGGTCATCCATCTGCGCCTTGACCATGGGGTCGGCCAGGTCGGGCGACACCTGCCAGACCGGCTCGGCCAGCGACAGCGCCATCACCTCGGTGGCCCGGGTGAGGTCGCGCTTGAGATCCTCCATGGCGGTCGCGCGCGTCTTCTGCCCGTCGTAGAGCAGCACGGCGGTGGTCGGCAGCAGCAAGCCCAGCAGCAAGGCCAGCACCACGGCAAAGGTCAGGGAATTGCGCTGCCAGCCAAAACGATGACTAACGACGGGGGGCACGGCGATGGCGGTCGACTGCAGGGGACTCTGGGGCATGGCTTGCCTAGCGCTCAGATCGTGCGGGTGCGCCGCCGGAGTGTAGGGCCGGCAAAAGCGGTGGAAATGCGCATTCAGGTGCCCCGTAGGCCGGGTTTTTCCCGGGGATCAAGCCCCCCCTAGGCCCGGGGGGCTGGCCCCACAATCCGCCGCCTGTAACGCGCCGTGGGGCGCTTGGTCTGGAGAAAAACAGTGAAGCGTTGGGTTGGCCTGGCGGCATTGTTCGCTGCCTGCATCGGTTCGAGTGGCGCCTGGGCTCAGGGCTCCTTGCGCATTGGCATGGTGGCCGGTTTTTCGGGCCCGGTGGCCGGCCTCGTGCAGGAGAGCGCTGAAGGCGCCAAGCTCTATTTCGATTCGGTCAACGCCCAGGGGGGCATCAAGGGCCAGACCCTCGAGCTGGTCACGCAGGACGACAAGTACCAGCCCGCGCTGGCCGCCGCGGGCGCCAAGGCCCTGGCCGCCCAGGGCGCGCTGGCCCTCATCCTCAGCCGCGGCACCGGCCCGACGGAGGCCATGCTGCCGGTGCTCAAGGAAAACAAGCTGCCACTGATCGCACCGGCCACCGGTGCGGCCAGCCTGCGCGAGCCCGTCCAGCCCTGGGTCTTTCATCTGCGCGCCAGCTACGAGAAGGAAGCCGAGCGGGCCGTCAAGCACCTGGCAGGCATCGGCGTGAAGCGCATCAACATCGTGCAGGTCAATGACGACTTCGGCAACGACGCGGGCAAAGGCGCGATCAAGGGCCTGGACGAGATGAAGCTGCGGGCGCTTTCGCACCTGCGCTACGACCGCAACAAGCCGGATCTCGGCCCCACCATGCAGGCCATTGCCAAGGCTGGCATCGAGGCCGTGGTGCTGATCGGCCCGGCCTACGCCGTCGTCGAAGGCATCAACGCCCTGCGTGCCGCCGGCTCCACCGCCCACGTCGCGACGCTGTCCAACAACGCCTCGAGCGACTTCGTGAAGCAGCTCGGCGAGAACGCCCGCGGCACCATCGTCACACAGCTCTTCCCGTACGAGCGCTCCACGGCGAACCCGCTGGTGCGAGAGGCCCTGAGCCTGGCCAAGGCTGCCGGTCGTTCTGAACTGACGCCGGCGCAGCTGGAAGGTTTCGCGGCGGCCAAGCTGGTGGTCGAGACCCTCAAGCGCACCAACGGCAAGGAGATCACCCGCGAGGGCTTCACCAAGGCGCTGGAAACCGCGCGCGTGGACATCGGCGGGTTGCAGGTGCACTACGGCGACAAGGACCACAACGGCCTGGAGTTCACCGACGTGTCCATCGTCGGGCCCGATGGCAAGTTCTGGAGGTGATCAGCCCACCCCCTACGGCCTGACGGCCGCCCCCTCAAGGGGGCGCTTGCGGCGGACCGGCGGAGCCGGATCCGCGCAAGCGGCTTGAGGGGCGGCGGCGCTAAGCGCGCTGCGGTTGTTGCGATGGGGCGGGTCTTGAACTCGCGCGATGATGCGGCGTGCCTGGCACGGCCGCATTTTTTGTTGGAGCTTGCGATGGATCTTGGATTGACGGGGCGCTGGGCGCTGGTGTGCGCGGCGAGCAAGGGCCTGGGGCGCGGGTGCGCCGAGGCGCTGGTGGGTGAGGGCGTGAATGTGGTCATCACCGCGCGTGGCGAGGCGGATCTGCTGGCCACCGCGGCAGCGCTGCGCGCGCTGAATCCGGCCGTTCAGGTGCGCAGCGTGGTGGGTGACATCGCCACGCCCGAGGGGCGCGCCGCGGCGCTGGCGGCCTGCCCGCAGGTGGACATCCTGGTCAACAACGCCGGTGGCCCGCCGCCCGGCGATTTCCGCGACTGGGGGCGCGAGGAATGGCTCGCGGCACTGGAGGCCAACATGCTGACGCCCATCGAGCTGATCAAGGCCACCGTGGACGGCATGGCGGCGCGTGGCTTCGGCCGCATCGTCAACATCACCTCGGGTGCGGTCAAGGCGCCTATCGATGTGCTAGGCC
>JAIPCJ010000115.1 GCA_021738245.1 Methylotenera sp.
GGCAACGGCACCGGCACGGCCGCCTTGGCGACCACGGGCGGGCGCACCAGCGCGGCGGCCTTCACGGCCTTGGGCTGGGTGCCTGCCGGCCGAAATGCCAGCATGCGCAGCAGCACCATCAACAGGCCGGCGTATTCATCCGGCGCCAGGTGCAGCTCGGCCCGGCCATGCAGGGCCATGCTGTACATCAGCTGGATCTCGTCGGCCGGCAGCGAGGCCGCCAGGCGCCGGATCTCGGCCGTTTCGGCATCGGCATCGTCCAGCGCGGCGGGGGCCGCCTGGGCCAGGGCCATTTGCTGGAACAGCGTGGCCAGGTCTTCCAGCGTGCCGGCGGCCGACAGGCCGGCGCCGCGCAGCGCATCCGCCTGGGCCACCACCGCCTCGCCGCTGGCCGCCGCCAGCGCATCGACGATGGCCACCACATGACCGCGGTCCACGCTGCCGAGCATCTGGCGCACGCCGGCCTCGGTGGGCTGGCCGGCGCCGAAGGCAATCGCCTGGTCGGTCAGCGACAACGCATCCCGCATCGAGCCGCGCGCCGCCCGCGACAGCAGCCGCAAGGCGCCGGGTTCCGCCGGCACGCTCTCGGCGCCAAGCACATTGCCCAGGTGCATCTGCACGTCGGCCGCAGCCATGGGGCGCAGGTTGAACTGCAGGCAACGCGACAGCACCGTCACCGGCACCTTCTGAGGGTCGGTGGTGGCGAGCACGAACTTGAGGTACTCCGGCGGCTCCTCCAGCGTTTTGAGCATCGCGTTGAACGCGGTATTCGAGAGCATGTGCACTTCGTCGATCATGTAGACCTTGAAGCGGCCCACCACCGGCTTGTAGATGGCCTGGTCGAGCAGCTGCGAGATTTCCTCAACCCCGCGGTTGGACGCGGCATCCAGCTCGACGTAGTCGACGAAGCGGCCCGAGTCGATGTCGCGGCAGGCCGCGCACACGCCACAAGGTTGCGCCGTGATGCCGCCCTGGCCGTCGGGGCCGGTGCAGTTCAGGCTCTTGGCCAGGATGCGCGAGACCGTCGTCTTGCCCACGCCCCGCGTGCCGGTGAACAGGTAGGCGTGATGCAGCCGGCCTTGCGTCAGCGCATTGGCGAGCGCCTGCACGACGTGCTCCTGGCCGACGAGCTGCTCGAAACTCTGCGGACGGTATTTGCGGGCCAGGACCTGATAACTCATGGGCGCGGATTCTAGGAGCCTGCAGACCGCCGGCCCGGCACCGAGCCCCTGCGGTGGCACCGGGGATAATCCCCCGCCATGAGCTCCACCGCCCCCCTCACCTACGACCAGGCCGGCGTCAACTACGACCTGATCGACCCCCTGAAGGTCACCGCCCAGCGCGCCGCTGCCGCCACCGCTTCCCACCTCGCCAGCCACGGCTTCAGCGAGGTGCAGGCCTCCCGGGGCGAATCGGCCTATGTCGTGGACGTGGGGCCGTTCTATGTGGCCTCCATCGTCGAATGCCTGGGCACCAAGACTCTGGTGGCCGACGAGATGGCCAAGTTGACCGGCAAGAGCTATTTCGCCGGCATCGCGCAGGACACCATCGCGATGGCAGTGAACGACCTGATTACCGTCGGCGCCACGCCCCTGGTCGTGCAGGCCTACTGGGCCGCCGGCGGCAGCGACTGGTTTGGCGACGCCCAGCGCGCCCAGGCGCTGGTGGCCGGCTGGAAGGCCGCCTGCGACACCTGCCAGGTCGCCTGGGGCGGCGGCGAGACGCCTGCGCTGGCCGGCATCGTCGAAGACGGTCGCATCGACCTCGCGGCCTCCTGCACCGGGCTGATCAACCCCAAGGAACGGCTGTCGGTCGGCGACAAGCTCGGCCCTGGCGACGCCATCGTGCTGCTGGCCTCCAGCGGCATCCATGCCAACGGCCTGAGCCTGGCGCGCAAGCTGGCCGAGCGCCTGCCGCAGGGCTACCTCACCGAGATCGAACCCGGGCTGACCTACGGCGAAGCCCTGCTCGCGCCCACGGCCCTGTACTCGCCCGTGACCGAGGCGCTCTGGAAGGCCGGCATCGCGCCGCACTACTGCGCCAACATCACCGGTCACGGCTGGCGCAAGCTGCTGCGCCACCCCTCGGCCCTGACCTACCGCATCCACACCGTGCCGCCCAAGACCGCCGTGCTCGACTTCATCCAGAAGCAGGCCGGCCAGGACGACCGTGAGGCCTATTCCACGTTGAACATGGGCGCGGGCTTCGCCATCTTCGTGAAGGCCGCCGCCGCCGAGCGCACCGCCCAGGTCGCCCGCGACTGCGGCATCGCCGCGTGGGTGGCAGGCACCGTGGAGGCGGGCGAAAAGCAGCTGCTGATCGAGCCTCTGGGCATCCGCTTCAGCGAGAACGACCTGCACCTGCGCTGATCGGGCGTATCACGCGCCATGACGTGGTACTACACGGAGATGGTCCAGTGGCATGTGCTGCTGGCCTGGTGCAGCATCGCGCTCTTCTTCGGGCGCGGGCTGCTCTTCCAGTTCGGCACCCCTGCGCTGCAGAGCGCGGCGAAGGATGCGCGGCTGTTGGTGCTGGTGTTCGGCGTGAACGCCTGCCTCGTGGTGACGGGGCTGAGCCTGTGGGGCTCCATCGGTTACCACCCGGTGCGCGATTGGTGGCTGGGCGTGAAGTTCATCGCGCTGATCGGCTATGCGGCCTGCGGCCACTGGGCGATGAGCCAGGCGCGCTTGCACCTGCTCGGCTACCTCACCGCACTGGCCCTGCTGGCTTTGGCGATGGATTTGTCCATCAATCGGCAGTTCCTTCCCGGCTGAGCCCGCAAGCGCAAGTAGAATGCGCCGTGACGGGCCTCCCCGCATGGAAGCGCGCCCAACCGGGTCAGGTGGGGAACCAAGCAGCCCTAAGCGTTGCAACCAGTGCCGGGGGTAAGGCTCGTCACCCTCCCCTCCCCACCTTTGTTGGTCACTGACACTGCGTCAGCGACCCGGTTCCTTCGGGATGTCCGTGGAGCGCACGGTGAGCGTCGTCAGTTGACCGCCGCCCTGCACGCTGCCGCTGACCTGGCCCTCGCGCACGCGGCGCTCGCACATCTCACGATCCTCCAGCGGCTGCCCCTGGCAACGGCGCAGCGCGTTGGCCGCCCATTGCTCCGGCCCGTCGCCAGGCGTTGAGAGCTTGCCCTGGCGGGCCTGGGCATACGCAGCAGCCGCCTCGCGCAGGCAGACGTCGCGGGGCTCGCTCGACTGGCCCGTCAGGCAGTTCGCACGCTCGCGCTCGTAGGCCATGCGGGCCGGGTCCACGTTCTTGGGCTTGGGGCCGGCGGCCTGGGCCAGGCTGGCCACCGCCAGCAGGCTGGCGGCGACCAAGGCACCCGGCCATCGCATCGATCGATTCGGTTTCATCGCTGACTCCTTTCAGGAACCGGGCGGCCGCCCGTTCAGGCGCGGGGACGCACCGGCTGGTTGTCGTTGGAGATGTAGACCTCCACGCGGCGGTTCATGGCGCGGTCGGAGGTGCTGGTGTTACTGGCCACCGGGAAGGCTTCGCCATAGCCGCGCGTGTCGATGCGCGAGCCGTCGATGCCCCGGGCACGCAGCGCGGCGGCCACGGCCTGGGCACGGCGCTGCGACAGCGTCAGGTTGGCGGCATTGCTGCCCACGCTGTCGGTGAAGCCTTCGATCAGCACACGGCGGTCCGGGTGCTGCTGCAGGTAGGCGGCGAGCTTGCCGATGGCCGCATCGGCATTGGGCTTGACCTCGGCACGGCCGAACTCGAACAGCACGTCGCCCAGCGTGACCAGCATGCCGCGGTCAGTCTGCTTGGCCTGCATGTCGGCCAGCTCGCGCTGCAGCGCCGCCGCCTGCGCCTGGGCATTGGCGGCATCGGCTTGCGCGTTGGCGGCCTGGGCACGGGCGTTGTTGGCGTCGGCACTGGCCATGGCGGCCTGAGCCTGGGCAGTCTGGGCCTGGCTGCGGGCGCGGGCAGCCGCTGCGGCGTTGGCATCGGCGCGCACGCGCTCACGTTCGGCTTCGGCGGCCTTGATGGCGTCTTCATCCGACGCGGCCTTGGCCAGCGTCTGGGCGGTGCGCGCCTGCTGCATCGCGACGTAGGCCGCCGAGTCGATGTCGGCGGGGGACTCACGCTTGGCGCTGAGTTCATCGGCGCGGCGCAGCGAGTCGGTGGCCTTCTTCATTTCCAGCGCGGCGTATTTCGACACGGCCGGGTCCGACGAGGCGCGCGACACGGTGTCGCGGGCTTCCTGCAATTGCGGCGTCACGGTCGGCGCGCTGGCGCAGGCGGCCAGCAGCGCGGCGGCGGTCAGGGTGGACAGGGCGGGGATGAGCTTCTTCATGGCTTTGATTCCTGGTGGGTCACTCGGGGGCGGGCCGCTCACGAGCGGTTGAGCTGGGTCTGCAGTGCCTGGATGCTTTCGCGCAGTTCGGTCAGCGCGCGATCGGAGCGGGCGGACCGGGCCTTGGCCTGGGCCAGCGCGGCGTCGGCGGCGGCCTGGTCGGCCAGCTGGCGGGCGGCCACGTAGTCCTTGGCCGCCATCGCGGCGTTGGCGCGCGTCAGCTTGTCGCGGGCCGCGGCCAGCTCGGCCGGCGCGTCGGCAGCATTGCTGGCGGCCTGGTCGACCGCCGAATTGGCGACGGCCAGCTGCTCCTTCGGGGGCGGCGTGGACGCACAGGCGGCCAGGGCCAGGGCGGCGGCGAGGGCAAGCAGCGTCTTGCCTTGCATCGGATGGAACGTCATACGGGCTCCTGCTGAGTGGATGGAATCCGGTGGCCAGCGATGACGGTGGGCACCGGAACCAGGAGGTGTCCTGGTGGTGCCAATCAGTATTCGCGAGGGGCTGTGCCGAGCCCGTCAGCCGTCGGCGGCAGTGCCTGTCGGAATCGCCTGACAGGCCACGCGCCCGGCGCGGGTCAAGGCGGCGTGGTGCGGAAGGCCATCACGGCCTGGTTGCGCAGCGTGCGCAGCAGCGCCAGGCTTTTCTCGTCGACGACGATGCCGCCGACCTTCGGATGGTCGGCATAGATCAGCCCGAGCGGCGCGCCCTTCACCATCAGCGGCAGCAGCAGCAGGCTGGGTGCGGCGAGTTCGCCCTGCGCCCATGCCGGCAGGCGAGCCGCGATATTGGGCGCGTTCGCGTCATGGATGAGGGTGTCCGCGCCCTTGAGGCAAATGGCGGCGAAGAGGTCGGCTGGCTGCGCCGAGAGGTCCACCCGCATCAGCGGCGCCAGACGCTCCACCTCCGCACCCACGCCCAGGCGTCCGGTCAGCGTCTGGCCGCGGGAGTCGCGCAGGCAGAAGATGACACGGCGCACCGACAGCGCGCGGTAGATCGTCTCCAGCACCATGCGCAGCACCGCATTGAGCTGGCTGCCATTGACCATGGCCTCGGTGATCTCATGGATGCCAGCGGCCAGCAGGTCGCCCGACGGTGCGGGAGGCCGCAAGGCGCCGGGCTCGGTGCGCTCCAGCACCTGGGTGGCAACCAGCTCATGCTCGGTGAGCGTGTCCTGGACCGACGGCGTCAGCGGCGCCAACAGCCGCTGCGCGCGCGACTCTCGCGGCAGTTGCAAGCCCAGCGCCTCGGTCATCTGGGCCAGATGGCGCCGTGCGATGTCAGCCGCCTGCTCGAAGCTCTCGGCCGTCAGGCCCAGTGCCCGCGAATGCCGCTGCGCCAGTGCGCGCAGCCGGGCATGGGCCTGCTCCGGCGGCGTCTGCAAGATCAGGTCGGCCATGTCATTGCTGGCACGGGCCAGCCAGCCCTGGCGCCCGGGGCCGTCCTCGATGAGCCGCGGGGGCGATTCGCCCGCCGGGCGCCGCATGGCACGCTGCAGGCTCTCCGGCAGCCCCCACTGGCGCGCGACCCCCAGGCCCAGGGCTTCGAAGCTCATGCCCAGCACCTGGGTCGACGCCGCGGCCTCGGACAGCGGCGGCACGCCGTCTTCCAGCGGTGTGACCAGCCGGCGCACGGCATCCGCCTCCTCCGGGAAGTAGAACTCCGTGAGCGTGCGGCCCAGGTGATGCAGCATCGCCCCCAGAAAGGCCTCTTCAGCATCGCGCGGGTTGCCACAGAGCTCGCGCGCGAGTTCGGCCGCCATCAGCGAGCGCAGGAAGTCCTCGCGCAGCCGCGACGCGTGGCTCTTGTTCTCCATGCGCTCCAGCAGCACGAGGCTGAGCGCCAGATTGCGGATGCCGGCAAAGCCGATCAGCGCCACCGCGCGCGACACG
Source organism: Methylotenera sp. (assembly GCA_021738245.1). Classification (GTDB taxonomy): domain Bacteria; phylum Pseudomonadota; class Gammaproteobacteria; order Burkholderiales; family Burkholderiaceae_C; genus Pelomonas. Next base: position 6,202 of record JAIPCJ010000115.1, read on the forward strand.
GTGCTGATGCCGCCGCCCCCGGTGTGCCGGTAGGCCGCCGTGTTGACCAGGCGCAGCAGCTTCTGCGTCAGGGCCACGTCCTTCAGGATTTCGTTGGACAGGCTGGCCAGGCTTTCGTCTTCCGACTGCGTCAGGCGCTGGATGCGCTGGATGGCATCGGACAGCGCCGGGAAGTCGCTGCGATGGCGCATGCGGCGCAGCAGGAAGTCCAGCACCGGGGCTTCCTGCTGGGCCTCGGCGTCGGGCTCCGCCACCGGATGCAGCCAGGTGGCCAAGGCATCGCGCATCGCCGCCGCGCTCGGCCAGCGGGCCGAGGGCTCGCGGGCCAGGCCGCGTTGCACGATGGCGCGCAGGGCGTCGTCCACATCCGGCGCCAGGCCTGACGGCAACAACAGGTCGGTGGTCTGCACGCGCTGGATGGTGCGCCACGGGTCGGGATCATGGTTCAGGCGCTGGCCGCTGAGCATCTCGGCCAGCATGATGGCCGCGGCAAACACATCCATCTGCGGATGCGGCGGCGCACCACGCGCGGCCTCCGGCGAGATATAGCCCGGCGTGCCGACGATGCGCGACGGGTGGTTGGCGTCCGGCGACACCCGCACGGCGATGCCGAAGTCCATCACCCGGGGCCGGCCTCGGGCATCGAGCAGGATGTTGCTGGGCTTGAGGTCGCGGTGCACGAGGCCTGCGGCATGCGCCGCCACGAGACCATCCAGGATGCCCAGCGTCAGCGTCACCGCCTCGGCAGCGGTCGGCAGCGGTGGCTGGCGCAGGCGCTGGCTCAAGGTGCCGCCGCTGACGTACTCGGAGAAAAGGTAGGAGCGCCCTCCCTGGGTGTCCGCCTCGAACACCGGCACGACATTCGGATGGGTCAGCCGGCTGACGGCCCGGGCCTCGTTCAGCCATTCGTCGACCGTGCCGGGCCCGGTGGCCTCGGGCTTGAGCAGCTTGACCGCCACCTCGCGGTCCAGCAGCGGGTCGTGCGCCAGCCACACCTCGGCCTGCGCCCCCTCCCCCAGCCGCTGCAGCAACCGGAAGCGGCCGAGCTGGGGTGGGACGTCGTCGGCCATGGTGACGGGCTCAGGAGCCGCTGCGCTGGGTCAACCGCTGTCGCAGCGAGGGCGCGGGAGCGGCCGCGTCGCCCGTGCGCGGGGCTGCGGTCGACGGCTTGTGGGCGCCAGGGTTGAGTGCCTCCATCACCTCCCGCAGGCCCACGCCGAGGGACTTGGCATAGCGGCGTGTGGCTACTTCGACGCCCGCACGCCGGCGCGACTCCGGCAAGCCCAGTGCGTCCACCAATTCATTGGCGAAGCTGCAGGTCAGCCGGAGGGTGTCCGCATCGGTGCGGGGCGTGTGGACCGGCGCGTCCAGCGGCTGGCGGCGGATCATCTGCAGCAGCTCGTCACCCAGGCCCCAATGCCGGGCCACGGCGGCGCCCAGGGCCTCCAGGTCGCAGCCGAGCACCGCATAGGCGGCGGCCTGCTCGCTCATGGCGGGCGGGTTGGGTTGGTCTTCGGTCGGCTCCGGCGGCACCATCAGCTGGCGGATCTGCTGGGCGTCGTCCGGGAAGTGGTACTGCAGCAGCAGGCGTCCCAGGTTCTGCATCACCGTGATGAGCTGCACCACCTCGCCGTCATAGCCGGCAGGCCGCAGCGCCTGGGCCACTTCGGCAGCCTTGGTGACGCGGGCCATCAACTGCCGCAGCAGCTCGGCGGCCACCGGCGCCAGCGTGCCCGGCCAGGGCTTGAGCCCATTGGCGGCGAACTGCAGACCGTCCAGGCCCAGCATCTGGATGGCGCGCTGCATGTTAAGCACCGTCTCGCCGGCATGGCCGGCCTGCTTCAGCGCGTTGTTGACGCGACGCACCAGCTCCAGGCTCAACGCCATGTCCTTCAGCACGAGCTCCGACAACGCGCTGGCGTGCTGGGTCTCCAGGCCCGAACCCGCCGTGAAGCGGTGCAGCCCGGTGATGGTGGTGGGCAGGTGGCCGCCGCGCTGCAGCTTGTCCAGCAACAGCACGATGGGGCCGCCGCTGTCGTAGGCCGCGGCCTGGCGCCAGCCGTCCAGCGCACGCCAGAAACTGCGCGCCAGGTGGTAACGCTGGCGCAGCTGGCGGTCGGTGGCGCGGTTGCAGATGGCGCGCAGCGGGTCGGGGATGGGGTGCGGCGTCTCCCAGCCCAGGCGCACCAGTTCACGACCGATCGGCTGCATCTGCTGCACCACCTGCTGGAGGTCGTTCTCCTCCAGCACAGGCCGGCCACTCAGGATGCGGTTGAGCAGCAGCCCCACGCACAGCACGTCCTCTTCGGCCGATTCGCGCACGGCGCGCCGGGTGACGGTGTTGAAGTCCACGCTGGCCGGGAACACCTCCTGCGCCACTTCCAGCCCGATCAAGCGCACCTTGTCCTGCGCATCGATGAGGAGGCTGGCGGTCTGGATGTCGCGGTGGGCGTGGCCCGCTTCATGGGCGAAGGCCAACCCCTCCAGGAACTGCGCGATCCAGTGGGCCGCATCCAGGGGCAGCGGCGCCTTCTGGCGAGCCAGGCGCTCTTCCAGCGTCTCGCCCAGCCCCCGGTCGTAAGCCACATATGGCCAGCTTTCGACCTGGCCGATCTCGAACACCGGCGCCACGTTCGGATGCTGCACCCGCTCGCCGCCGTGGGCCATGCGCAGCCAGTGCTCCAACGCTGGCGCGCTGTTGGGCTTCTCGCGCGGCATGCACATCACCAGATCCTGTCCGTGGCGCGGGTCATGCACCAGCCAGATGAGGCTGCGGGCGCTCTTGGACAGCAGAGCGCGCAGCTCGAAACGGCCGAAGCTCTTCAGCGGTGAAGCGGCGGGCGGGGTGTCAGACACGGTGGGAGGCAGTGGCATGTAACAAATGCAATCACCGCATTGGACTCCAGCCTGACAGCGCTGGCCTTGCTGCGAAGCACCGAAATGCGACGGATTTCCTCCCCAGCTGCTCGCCAGAGGCCCGTCGCGTGCATCAGCTCACGATCTGGGCCCAGACCTTGTCCAGCCGTTTGACGCTCACCGGCTGCGGCGTGCGCAGCTCCTGCGCGAACAGGCCCACCCGCAGTTCCTCCAGCTGCCAGCGGAAGTCCTCCAGCCGCGCGTCGCGGGTGCCCTTGAGCTCGGCCACGCGGCGGGTGTAGCGCTGCTCCAGCGGCTTGATCTCGCTCATCAGCTTGGTGTCGCGCGCGGGGTCGGCCCGCAGCTTGTCCAGCCGGGCCGTGACGGCCTTCAGGTAGCGCGGCAGGTGCTGCAGCTGGGCCCAGGGCGTGTCCAGCGCAAAACGCTTGGGCACCAGGCGCTGCAGCTGGGCGGCGATGTCGTCGGCCACGTCCTTGGCCGGGCGGCTGTCCTTGAGCTTGCGGCTGGCGTTGGCCAGCTCCTGCAGCACGGCGTGCGCGGCGCGCGCCACCTCCTGGGCGATGAGGTTGAGCCGGCTGCGGCCCTCCTCGATGCGCTTCTTGAAGCTCATCGCGTCCGTCGGCAGCGGGTCGCCCAGGAAGGCGCGGTCCAGCGCCACGCCGATGATCTGGTCGCGCAGCTCCTCGGCCGTGCCCACGCCCATGTAGAGCACCGACATGCGCTGCAGGTCGGGGATGTTCTTCTCCAGGAACTTCAGCGGCTCCTTGAGCTGCAGGGCCACCAGCCGGCGCAGGCCGGCGCGGTGTCTGGCCGCCGCCACTTCGGGCTCGTCGAACACCTCGATCTCGACGTGGGCGCCCTTGTCGATCAGCGCCGGGAAGCCGATCAGCGTCTGACCGCCCTTCCTCACCTCCAGCAGCTCGGGCAGCTCGCCGAAGGTCCAGTCGGTGTAGGCCTGCGCGGCATCTCGCACCGGCTCCGGCTTCTTGACGATCTCGGCCCGCACGCCACGGCCGGCCACAGCCGCCGGGGCCAGGGCTGCCTTGGGCGCCTCGGCCGCGGGCAGCTTCAGCGCCGCCAGCGCCTGGAAGGCCGAGCGCGCCTGCCCGCCCAGCTCGGCCTTCAGCGCGGCGAGCTGGCGGCCCTGACCGAGCTGGCGGCCATGCTCGTCCACGACCCGGAAGTTCATGAACAGATGCGGCGCCAACTGCTCCAGCTTGAAATCATTGCGCTGGATGGCGAGCTGCGTGCGCTCCTTCACCGCCTTGAGCAGCACTTCCAGCAGGCTGCCCTGGCCGAAGGGGTGGAGCTCGATGAACTCGTCAACGAAGTCCGGCAGCGGCGTCAGCCGCGCGCGGGGCTTCTGGTGCAGGCTCTTCAGCAGGGCCGTGACCTTCTGCGCCAGCATGCCCGGCACCAGCCACTCGGCGCGCTCGTCGCTGACCTGGTTGAGCGCAAAGATGGGCACGGTCACGGTCAGGCCGTCACGCGCATCGCCCGGTTGGTGCAGGTAGTTCGCCGCGCAGTCGACGCCGCCCAGGCGGATGACCTTGGGGAAGGCCTCGCTCGTGACACCCGCGGCCTCGTGGCGCATGAGCTCGTCCTGGCTGAGCTGCAGCAGCTTGTCATCGGCCTTGCTGGCCTCGCGCCACCACTTGAGCAGCGTCGCCCCTGAAAACACATGGGCCGGCAGCTGATCGTCGTAGAAGGCATAGATCAGCTCGTCGTCCACCAGCACATCCTGCCGGCGGGATTTGTGCTCCAGCGCCTGCACCTTGGCGATCTGGCGGCGGTTGTGGCTGATGAAGGGCAGCTGGCGCACCAGCTCCTCGGGCAGGTCGTCGTTGACCAGGCCCTCCCGGATGAAGATCTCGCGCGCCGCCTTGGGGTCGACGCGGCCGAAGTTCACCCGCTTGTTGTTGTAGAGCACGATGCCGTAGAGCGTCGCGCGCTCCAGCGCCACCACCTCGGCCGCCTTCTTCTCCCAGTGCGGCTCCAGCAGCTGGGTCTTGATCAGGTGGCCGGCAATCGGCGGCAACCATTGCGGCTCGATGTTGGCCAGGCCCCGGCCGTACAGGCGCGAGGTGTCCACCAGCTCGGCGGCCACGATCCAGCGGCCCGGCTTCTTGCTCAGATGCGCACCCGGGTGCCGGTAGAACTTGATGCCGCGCGCGCCGAGGTACCAGTCCTCGTCATCGCTCTTGCAGCCGATATTGCCCAGTAGCCCGGCCAGCATGGACAGGTGCACCTGCTCGTAGGTGGCCGGGCTCTGGTTGAGCTTCCAGCCGTGCTCGGCCACGACGGTCTGCAGCTGGGAGTGCACGTCGCGCCATTCGCGCACGCGGCGCGGGCTGACGAAGTTCTCGCGCAGCAGCGCCTCGTGCTTGCGGTGGGACAGCTTGTGTTCGCCCTCGCCACCGCGGCTCTCGCCCAGCCATTTCCAGAGCTTGAGGTAGCCCATGAACTCCGACTTCTCGTCGTCGAACTTCTTGTGCTTCTCGTCGGCGGCCTGGGCCTGCTCCTGCGGCCGGTCGCGCACGTCCTGCCCGGAGAGTGCGGAGGCGATCACCAGCACCTCGGTCAGCGCCTGGCGCTGGCGGGCCTCCAGGATCATGCGACCCACGCGCGGGTCCAGCGGCAGTCGGGCCAGCTCCTTGCCCAGGGGCGTGAGCTCGTTGGCGTCATCGGTGGCGCCCAGTTCGTTGAGCAGCTGGTAGCCGTCGGCAATCGCCTTGGGGCGCGGCGCCTCCAGGAACGGGAAGCGCTCCACGTCGCCCAGGTGCAGCGACTTCATGCGCAGGATGACGCCGGCGAGGCTGCTGCGCAGGATCTCGGGGTCGGTGAACTTCGGCCGCTCGTTGAACTCCTTCTCGCTGTACAGCCGCACGCAGATGCCGTTGCTGACCCGTCCGCAACGACCCGCGCGCTGGTTGGCCGCGGCCTGACTGATGTTTTCAATCAGCAGCTGCTCGACCTTGTTGCGGTAGCTGTAGCGCTTGACGCGCGCCAGACCCGGGTCCACCACGTAGCGGATGCCCGGCACCGTCAGCGAGGTCTCGGCCACGTTGGTGGCCAGCACGATGCGACGGGCGCCGTGCGGCTCGAACACCTTGTTCTGGTCCGCCTCCGACAGGCGCGAGAACAGCGGCAGGATCTCCACGCCGGGCGGGTGGTGCTTGCGTAGCGCCTCCGCGGCCTCGCGGATCTCGCGCTCGCCAGGCAGGAACACCAGCACATCGCCCGGCCCTTCGCGCCAGAGTTCGTCCACCGCATCGCAGATCGCGTTGTTGAGGTCGTACTCGCGGCTTTCCTCGAAAGGCCGGTAGCGTTGCTCCACCGGGAACAGCCGCCCCGACACCATCAGCACCGGCGCCGGCCCCTTGGCACTCTCGAAATGCTTCGCAAACCGATCGGCGTCGATCGTGGCCGAGGTGACGATGATCTTCAGGTCCGGCCGGCGCGGCAGCAGCTCGCGCAGATAGCCCAGCAGGAAATCGATGTTCAGGCTGCGCTCATGGGCCTCGTCGATGATCAGCGTGTCGTAGGCCTTGAGCAGTGGGTCGCTCTGCGTCTCGGCCAGCAGGATGCCGTCGGTCATCAGCTTGACCGAGGCGTCGCGCGAGAGGCGGTCCTGGAAGCGGACCTTGTAGCCCACCACGTCACCCAGCGGGGTCTTCAGCTCCTCGGCGATGCGCTTGGCCACGCTGCTGGCGGCGATGCGGCGCGGCTGGGTGTGGCCGATCAGGCCGCCCCCGTTCAGGCGGCCGCGGCCCATCGCCAGCGCGATCTTGGGGAGCTGGGTCGTCTTGCCCGAGCCCGTCTCGCCACAGACGATGACGACCTGGTGCTCGGCCATCGCCCGCATGATCTCTTCGCGGCGCGAAGAGACCGGCAGGCTTTCAGGGAAGGAAATGGAAAGAGCCGGTTGAGGCAACCGGCTCTCGGATCGTTCGGAACTCATCGGGGCGGGATTGTCCCGCACCCGGTCACTGCGCGGGCGGGAAGTAGCTCATGACCTGGATCACGGCCCCCTGCGGGTCTTGCAGCACAGCCATGCGGCCCACGCCCGGCACGTCGAACGGCCCGGCGCAGAGCGTCGCGCCCAGGGCCTGCGCCTGCGCCACGGTGGCGTCGCACGAGGCCACCGTGACATAGGCGCCCCAGACCGCCGGCCCGGGCTGCTGCTGCGTCATGATGCCGCCCACGGCCACGTCGCCCACCTTGACGACGTGGTACTTGCCCTGCCCCAGGTCCATGGCGTCGTAGCGCCAGCCGAACAGGGCGGCGTAGAAGTCACAGGCGGCCTGGGGGTCGGGGCTGGACAGCTCGTTCCAGCTGAACGCGCCGGGGGTGGTGTAGATGTCCTGGTAGGCCTTCATTGCGGTCTCCGAGTGGTGGGGCGGCCATGCTCGGCAGCCGGCCAGACCACGTCAAGGGGCCCCGGCCCGGGTCACAATCCCGGCCATGAGCGGTCTCGTCTTTCCCCACACCTTCGTGCCCTGGTTCCGGTCGGTGGCGCCGTACATCCACGCCTACCGGGGCGAGACCTTCGTTGTCGGCATGCCAGGCGAACTGGTGGCAGCCGGCAAGCTGAACAACTTCGTGCAGGACCTGGCCATCCTGCACGCCATGGGCATCAAGATCGTGCTGGTGCACGGCTTTCGGCCGCAGGTCAATGAACAGCTCGCCGCCAAGGGCCAGGTGCCGCGCTACAGCCACGGCCGGCGCATCACCGATGCCGTCGCCCTGGACTGCGCCCAGGAAGCCGCCGGCCAGCTGCGTTTCGAGATCGAGGCCGCCTTCAGCCAGGGGCTGCCCAACACGCCGATGGCGAACGCCACCGTGCGGGTCGTTTCGGGCAACTTCCTGACCGCCCGCCCGGTCGGCATCGTGGACGGGGTGGATTTCCAGCACTCCGGCCTGGTGCGCAAGGTCGACGGCGCGGCCATCCAGCGGGCCATCGACATCGGCGCGATCGTGCTGCTGTCGCCGTTCGGCTTCTCGCCCACCGGCGAGGCCTTCAACCTGAGCATGGAGGACGTCGCCACCTCCGCCGCCATCGCGCTGCAGGCCGACAAGCTGCTGTTCGTCTGCGAGGTGCCCGGCGTGCCCGAGAACCCGAACGACCCCGAAAGCCCGATCGACACCGAGCTGGCGCTGGCCGATGCCGACCGCATGCTGGCCACCGCCACCCCCACGCCCGAGCCGACCGACGTCACCTTCTACCTGCGCCACTGCGCCGAAGCCTGCCGCGCCGGCGTGGAGCGCTCGCACATCATCCCGTTCTCGGTGGATGGCGCGCTGCTGCAGGAGGTCTACACCCATGACGGCATTGGCACCATGGTGGTGGATGAGAAGCTCGAGAGCCTGCGCGAAGCCAGTGCCGACGACGTGGCCGGCATCATCCAGTTGATCGAACCCTTCGAGCGTGACGGCACGCTGGTCAAGCGCAGCCGGACCGAAATCGAGCGCGATGCCGAGCTCTACACTGTCATCGAGCACGACGGCGTCATCTTCGGCTGCGCCGCGCTCTACCCCTATGTCGAGGCGCGCACCGCTGAAATGGCCGCGCTCACGGTATCGGCCGAAGTGCAGGGCCAGGGCGACGGCGACCGCCTGCTCAAGCGCATCGAACAGCGCGCCAAGGCCATGGGGCTGGACAGCATCTTCGTGCTCACGACACGCACCATGCATTGGTTCATCAAGCGTGGTTTCCAGCAGGTGGACCCGGAATGGCTGCCTGAGGAGCGCAAGCGCAAATACAACTGGGATCGACGTTCGCTGGTGCTCGTCAAGAGATTCAACTAAGCCCCGCTCACGCCGTGACACGGCCGGCACGCTAAAGTGCCGGCCGTTTTCCTTTCCCTTGTTCTGGAGTCCGCCATGCCCCGCACCGTTCAATGCGCCTATCTCAAGAAGGAAGCCGAAGGGCTGGACTTCCCGCCTTATCCAGTTCATACCGAACTGGGGAAGAAAGTCTGGGAAAGCGTCAGCAAGGAAGCCTGGGCAGCCTGGATGAAGCACCAGACCATGCTGGTGAACGAGAACCGACTGAATCTTGCCGATCTGCGCGCCCGCCAATACCTCATGCGCCAGGCCGATCAGTTTTTCTTCGGCGCGGGCGCCGAAACCGTCGCGGGCTACGTTCCTCCCTCGAACTGATTCCCCCACTGCGCAAGCGCCCCATGACGGGGCGCTTGCGATCAATCCATAAACCCTTGTCGCATTTGGATACCCGTCGCGGGAGGCCCACGAAAACCCCTTGCCTGAATTCCCGGTCCGCGATTTAATTCGCGCCACGGAGATAATCACCTCGCCCGCAGGTCGTTCTCCGAGACTCGATGCCCGGCATCGCCCGTCTCACCGGTCAATTCGCAAGAGGAATAGCATGTCGAATCTCAAGGAACTCCTGGCCCAGCGCGCTGCGCTTGACGAACAGATCAACCAGACCAAGGAGCGCGAGCGCGCCGAGGCGGTGGCCAAGGTCAAATCCCTGATGAGCGAATACGGGCTCACGATTGCCGATCTCAGCATGCGCACGGTCAAGCCGGCGAAGGTCTCCAAAGTGGCGGCCAAATACCGCAACCAAGCCACCGGTGAAACCTGGAGCGGCCGCGGCCTGCAACCCAAGTGGCTGAAAGCTGCCATCGCCGGCGGCGCCAAGCTCGGCGACTTCGCCGTTTGAAGGCTGGCGGGGCCGGCACTTACAAATAGCCCGTCCGGGCGTTTCGAAGCCACTTTTCAAGGCCCCTCCGCGGCAACTGCACCAGCCCCGTCGGGCGATCAATGGGCCATCCATTTGCGGGATGGCCCTTTTCATTGGTAGGGCACCCCGGCCTAAACTGCGACATGCGTCACGTTCGCGGGTTCTCAGCTCACCACCCCGGGTTTCTCCGGGGGGCGAAACCGCGCGTCAGCCGCAGTTTTGAAAGCCCGACGGCCGTGGACGCGGGCTGAGCATGGATCTGCACACCAGCCCGCCGGAAAACAGCACCAGCGACCTCGGTGCCGACCTGAGCGTTCAACCGCCGCCGAACACCACCCTACCGCCCGGCCCTCGCCGCATCCACCCGCGCCGCGGCTGGCGGCGACTGCGCCG
>JAIPCJ010000116.1 GCA_021738245.1 Methylotenera sp.
CGGCCGCCCAGAGCGCCTCGGCCGGCGTGCCGGCTGCCACCCACAGCAGGGCCGAGGCCGGCAGGCCCAGGCCCTGCAGACCCGGCAGATGTGGCGTGTGTGGCGGGTTGATGAGCAGCAGCGAGCGCAGCGCAGCCGGCGCCCGGGCAGCCGCCCGGCCGCGGCGCAGGCCCGGTGAGGGCGGCATGCGAGTGGCAGGCGCCTGGCTGGCCCACCATTGCCGCAGCGCCGGTGCCAGCAGTCGCCATTCCAGGGCCCCGGCCTGGGGCGTCAGCAACTCGGTGACGGCCTTCAGCGGCCAGCCGCCACCGGGCAGCTCTGCGTCCAGGGCGTCAAAGCCACTGGCCAACACCGGTTCGGCCATGCGGCCCAGGCTGTTGCCGCGCCACAGCCGCCCCTGCAGGCCGGGGGCTTCTTCGGGGCGCGGGCTGGCCCCCCGCGCGCAAGGCGTGGGTGGGCGTGAAGAGGGGGGCAGGGCGACAGGGGCGGGCAGCATGGCCAGGTCGTGACAACAGAAAACCGGGGGAGGGATGAGACCACAATACTGTATGCATATCCAGTATTTTTGCTGGATCATGCCTCCCAAATGCGGCAGCATTGCCGGCCTTCTGCGCGGGGTTTTTGCCCTGCGCCTTCACGAAAGACCTCCGCCATGCCCTTGAACGACTACCTGCTCCTGTCCCGCGGCCAGTGGGATCCCGACGCCCGCCCCGAGGAGGTGCAGCGAGCCATCGACGCGTTCTACGTCTGGTACGAGCAGGGCCTGGCCCAGGGCCGGCTCAAGCCCGGCAGTCGGCTGGAGCCGGGCGCGCGTGTCGTGGGGCGCGGCGGGGTGGTCACGGACGGCCCCTTCGCCGAAACCAAGGAATGGGTCGGCGGCTACTGGTTCATCGTGGCCGAGTCGCTCGACCAGGCGGGCCCCATTGCCGCCGGGAACCCCTGCCTGCAGTTCGGCCTGACGATGGAGATCCGCCCGCTCGAAGCCGCCCGCGCCGATGTGCGCGTGCTGGCCAACGAGACGCCGGCCACCTGGCGCTGAAACTCAGCCGGGCAGGCGTTCAGGCGAAGCCGTCGCCGTCGAAGTTCACCTCGTCTTCGTCCCGGACCCGCGCGGGGGCGGCATCGCGCGGGCGCATGGCCTCCAGCTGTTCGCGCAGCTTGGCGACCTGGTCGTGCCAGTAGTTGGGCGTGCCGAACCACGGGAAGGCGAGCGGGAAGGCCGGGTCGCCCCAGCGCCGGGCCAGCCAAGCGCTGTGGTGGATCATGCGCATCGTGCGCAGCGGCTCGATCAGGCGCAGCTCGCGGTCGTCGAATTCGGCGATCTGCTCATAGCCGTCGAGCACCGCGTTGAGCAGGTGGCGCGCGGCGTCGGGCTCGCCCGGCAGCAGCATCCACAGGTCCTGCACGACCGGGCCGGTGACGGCATCGTCCAGGTCCACGAAATGCGGGCCGCGGTCGGGCGTCCAGAGGATGTTGCCGGGGTGGCAGTCGCCGTGCAGGCGGGTGAGCTGCAGGTCGGGCAGGCTGTCGAACGCAGCCTGGACGGCGTCGATGCAGCGCCGCGCCGCGTCATCCCAGCCGGCGGCGATCTCGGGCGGGATGGCTTCATGGTCGATGAGCCAGTCGCGCGCGACCTGGGCCGGCGCGGCGCTGGCCCAGGTCAGGCGTTCGGCAAAGGGCTGCTGGCGGCCCACCGCGTGCAGCCGCGCCAGCAGGCGGCCGATCCAGCGCAGCACCTCGGGGTCTTCCAGCTCCGGGCCGCGGCCGCCTTGTCTTGGCGTGACGGCCAGGCGCTGGCCCTGGTAGTGAAACAGCGTGGAGCTCCCCTCCAGCACCCAGGGCGCGGCCACGGGCACCTCGGCCGCGGCCAGCTCGGCGGCGAAGCCGTGTTCCTCCAGGATCTGCGTGTCGGTCCACCGGCCCGGGCGGTAGAACTTCGCCACGGCCGCCGTGCTGCCGAACTGGGCGTCCTCCAGATGCAGCATCAGCACCCGGTTCTCGAAGGAATTCAGCTGCATCAGCCGGCCGTCCGCGCGCAGACCGGCGGCGTCCAGGGCGTCGAGCATGAATTCCGGCGTGAGATCGCCGAAGCTGAGATCAGGGGTGGCGTGAGACATCCGGCGAGTGTCGCCGGGATGGGGCTCGGCCGCCCCGGCGCAGTCAGCGGCGGCGCGGGCGCTCGGTGGCGTAGCGCGGCGCGTCGACGACCACACCCACGATGTCGTCCATCATGGCCTCTTCGTCGGCATCGTCCAGCACCGGCAGGCTGCGCGGGTTGTAGCGCGCGGTGTCGAGGCTGCGAGGGGCCTGGCGGCGCTGCGGCTGAGGTGGCAGGCCGGGGTGTTCCGGCAGATGCGGGTCCATCGGCGGGAGGTGGGCACTGCGGGCCGGCCGGTGCGGGTAGCGGTCGTCGTAGGGCTCGCGGTAGTGGTCCTGGCTGCCCGCGAAGACACGCGCGTCCTGCCACAGCGGCATGGGCTGGGGCAGGCCGCCCCAGTCGCTGCCGTAGTCTTCTTCCGTCAGGGCTGCGCGACGGCGGCTCAGGCTGGCCGTGGCGGCCGGGGCCGGCAGCGGGCCGCGGGTGTTGCTGCCTTGGGGCACGAGCAGCTGCAGCTCGGCGACGCTGGGCAGGTGGTCCATGGCGCAGCGCAGGTAGCGCACGCGGCAGGCTGACAGCACGGCATGCTTGATCTGCAGGCTGCGGGGTGTCACGCCGCGCTCGCCTTCGAGGTCGATGGCGGCCAGCACGCGCCCGTTGGGGCTGCAGATGGCGAAGGTCACATGGGCAGCGCCGAGCAGGTCGAACCAGTAGCGCACTTCCTTGGCCTCGGTCGGCTGGCAAAAACGCACCAACGGCAGCTTGGACAGCACGACATGGTGGGGCAGCGCCTCGCGCAGCAGCCGGAAGACGCGGCGTTCATCCGTGCTGAACACCGGTCGGGCCGTGAGTGACCACTCCGCCGGTAGGCCCTTGTTGGCGCGCGCCGGCCGCCGCAGCGCCCAGATCAGGCTGACAGCCAGACCCAGCACGCAAACAGCCAGGGCAGCGATCCAATAGACGGCGTACGGCATGTCCCTCGGGAGTTGGGGCGATAGCGCCAGTCCCTCGGCGCAATGGGGGGCCAATGTAGCGCAACGTCCCTAAAATGAAGTACTCGCTAGCCCCCATTCCCCCGGCATGAGGGGGCGGGTTCGTGGTAGCTCACCTGGCAGGCGGCGTTACTGCTTGGCCGCGCGACCCGAAGCGTCAAAGTGCGCCTTGACCTCGGCCACGCCGTCGACGATGCCGCTGATCACCTGGGCCTGGCGCTTGAACTGGAAGTCCAGCTCGCCCAGATGGCGCTCCAGGGCTTGTTCGACCTTGGAGCCGACCGTGTCCGGCGGCAGGCGCAGCCAGGCGGCCGACTCGCCTCCGCCGTCATGCTCCACCAGGGCGCCCGCAGCGGCCGCGATGCGCAGCATGGTGCGGTTTTCGGTCAGGGCGTGGATGAACAGCGTGTCGATGCCGCGGTTGCGGGCATGCAGCGCGGCGGCATCGAACAGGCGTCGTCCCAGGCCGCGGCTGCGCGACTGCGCCAGCACCGACACGCCAAACTCCGCCATGGTGCGCTGCGGCTCGCCCGGCATGGGCAGGCCGTAGGCAAGGTGGGCCAGCGCGATCAGGTGCAGCCGGCGGTTGAAGATGCCGAGCACTTCGTCACGGCTGAAGTCGATGCTGAGGGCGTATTTGCGGATCTGCTCGTCGGAGGCCGGGTAACCGAAGCGCAGGTAGCGGTCGTCGGGCGTCAGCGCCAGCAGGTGTTCGATGATGCGGCGACGGTGTCGCCGGCCCAGCGAGCGGATCGGCACCCAGGTCGACAGTCGCTCCAGCGCTGCACGCGCGCCGGCCAGCGGCCCGGTGGCCGGGCCTGCCGCTGGCGGGGGTGGCGGGCTCGGGTCGGGGCCGAGCGCCGACAACTCATGATCCCAGCCGGTGACGGCGTCGTCCGGCGAGGGGGCAGGCGCGGGAGTCGGGGTGGGCATGGAAGAAAGCCGTGAGGCCGCAGCGTTCTGGCGGAGGTTACCGCCTCGGCGGTTTTCAAACCAGCGCTCAAGCTGCTACACTCGCGGGCTTTTCCGTCAAAAGGCTGCGGGAAAGAACCCTGCCGAGAGGTTGTGCATCCAAGACACAGCACCGAGGCAAGGCACAAATCAGCCATCCATCGCCGGTGTTTCCAGTCAGATTGGAAGCGCCGGCACTAGCGAAAGCTACTCTCATGAAGACCTTCAGCGCCAAGCCGGCCGAAGTGACGCACGAGTGGTTTGTGATTGACGCCACCGACAAGGTGCTCGGACGTGTTGCCAGCGAAGTGGCACTCCGTTTGCGCGGCAAGCACAAGGCCATCTACACGCCTCACGTCGACACCGGTGATTTCATCGTCATCGTCAATGCCGACAAGCTCCGTGTGACCGGCAACAAGGCCACCGACAAGGTGTACTACCGTCACAGCGGCTTCCCTGGCGGCATCTACGCCACGAAGTTCAAGGACATGCAAGCCAAGCACCCCGGCCGCGCGCTGGAGAAGGCCGTCAAGGGCATGCTGCCCAAGGGCCCGCTGGGTTACGCCATGGTCAAGAAGCTGAAGGTCTACGCAGGTCCCACGCACCCGCACACCGCTCAGCAGCCCAAGGCTCTCGAGATCTAAGGAACGGCCATGATCGGAAACTGGAATTACGGTACCGGCCGTCGCAAGTCGTCGGTCGCTCGCGTCTTCATCAAGAAGGGCACGGGCCAGATCATCGTCAACGGCAAGTCCATCGAGACCTACTTCGGCCGTCAGACCTCCATCATGATCGCCAAGCAGCCCCTGCTGCTGACGAACAATGGCGAGGCCTTCGACGTCAAGGTGAACGTCCATGGTGGCGGCGAATCCGGCCAAGCCGGCGCCCTGCGCCTGGGCATCACCCGCGCGCTGATCGACTACGACGCCGCCCTGAAGCCCGAACTGAGCCGCGCCGGCTTCGTCACGCGTGACGCGCGTGAAGTCGAGCGTAAGAAGGTCGGTCTGCACGGCGCCCGTCGCCGCAAGCAGTTCAGCAAGCGCTGATCTTTGCCCCGGGCATTGTTCGCGATGCCCCTACATCAAAAGGCCGCTTCACGCGGCCTTTTGTTTTTGGGCCGACAATCCCCATATTCGTTTTCGACCCGTTCCAC
Source organism: Methylotenera sp. (assembly GCA_021738245.1). GTDB lineage: Bacteria > Pseudomonadota > Gammaproteobacteria > Burkholderiales > Burkholderiaceae_C > Pelomonas. Next base: position 5,195 of record JAIPCJ010000116.1, read on the forward strand.
AGGAGCCCCGCCATGAGCGCCGTGCTTGAGACCCCGACCGACATCCCCGTGCCCCTGGTGTTCACCGACAGCGCCGCCGACAAGGTGCGCGACCTGGTGGCCGAAGAAGGCAACCCGGACCTGAAGCTGCGCGTGTTCGTCCAGGGCGGCGGCTGCTCCGGCTTCCAGTACGGCTTCACCTTCGACGAGGCCGTCAACGACGACGACACCCAGATGCAGAAGAACGGTGTGACGCTGCTGATCGACTCGATGAGCCTGCAGTACCTGATGGGCGCCGAGATCGACTACAAGGAAGACCTGCAGGGTGCCCAGTTCGTCATCAAGAACCCGAACGCCACGACCACCTGCGGTTGCGGCTCCAGCTTCTCGGTCTGAGACCCTGATGTCGCGTTCGCGCTGACCCGCACCTGCACAAGCCGCCTTCGGGCGGCTTTTTCGTTGCCGCGCCATGGCCTCTGAACCCACTTCGCCCGCTCTCCCGCTCGACGCTGACCAGGAGCGCGCCTTGAAGCGCCTGCTGTGGCTGGTGGCCGTGGGCTTCTTCATGCAGACGCTGGACGCCACTATCGTCAACACCGCGCTGCCTGCGATGGCTCGCAGCCTCGGCGAAAGCCCGCTGCGCATGCAGTCGGTGGTGGTGGCGTATTCGCTGGCCATGGCCATGTTGATCCCGGCCTCGGGCTGGCTGGCCGATCGTTTCGGCACCCGTCGCATCTATGTCGGGGCGATTGTGCTGTTCGTCATCGGGTCGGTGCTGTGCGCGGTGGCGTCCAGCCTGGCGATGCTGGTGGCCGCACGGGTGGTGCAGGGCCTGGGCGGCGCACTGCTGCTGCCGGTGGGGCGGCTGGTGGTGCTGCGTACCTTCCCGCGTGAGCGCTTCTTGCAGGCGATGAGCTTTGTTGCCATCCCGGGGCTGGTGGGGCCGCTGATCGGCCCGACGTTGGGCGGTTGGCTGGTGGAGGTGGCGTCCTGGCACTGGATCTTCCTGATCAACCTGCCGGTCGGCCTGCTCGGTGCGCTCGCGACCTTGCGCTGGATGCCCCGGCCCGCGGCTGGGGCGCCGATGCGTTTCGACCTTGCCGGCTATCTGCTGCTGGCCTTCGGCATGGTGGCGCTGTCGTTGGCGCTCGACGGCCTCTCGGGCCTGGGCTTGCGCCAGGCCTCGGTGCTGGTGCTGATGATCTTCGGCCTGGCCAGCCTGGTGGCCTACTGGCTGCATGCGCTGCGGCGCCCCGACCCGCTGTTCTCACCCCGGCTCTTTCGTGTCGGCTCGCTGCGCATCGGCCTGATCGGCAACCTGTTTTCGCGGCTGGGCAGTTCCTGCATGCCCTTCTTGATCCCGCTGCTGCTGCAGGTGACCATGGGCTACTCCCCGGCCCAGGCCGGCATGATGATGTTGCCGGTGGCGCTGGCCAGCATGTCCATGAAGCGCATCACCACGCCGCTGATCCAGCGCCACGGCTACCGCCGGGTGTTGGTGGTCAACACCGGGCTGGTGGGGCTGACCATGGCGAGCTTCGCGTTGTCCTCACCGCAGCAGCCGCTGGTGATGCTGTTGCTGCAGTTGGCGGCATTCGGCGCGGTCAACTCCATGCAGTTCACTGCCATGAACACCTTGACGCTGAAAGACCTGGAGCCGGCTTCGGCCAGCAGCGGCAACAGCCTGCTGTCGATGGTGCAGATGCTGGCCATGGGCATGGGTGTGGCGGCCGCGGGCGCGGTGCTGGCGGCCTTCACCGAGTTCTTCGGCAGCGAGCCGGGTGGGGCGCGGACGTTGCCGGCCTTTCAGGCGACCTTTGGCTGCATGGCCCTCATCACCCTGGCGTCGGCGGGCATCTTCTGGCAACTCGCTGCCGCAGACAGTGGCGCGGGCCGCTTGCCCGCTGCGCCGCAGGCGTCGGCTGGCGACTGAGCCCGCCGCGGCGCATCAATGACCGGCCGCCATGGGAGCGCGCGGCAGCATCGCGTCGAGCGCGCCAAAAAGCGGCCGCTGGCCGTGCCGGAACTCGTTGAGCATGTTGAGATCTGTGATGACGCCAGGAGGCTCGCCGGCGTGAGGCTGCGCCAGATAGACGCGTGCGTCCTGCAGGGGCGTGTTCAGCAGTTGCCAGGCCACGCCGGGCCGGGCGAACAGCGACTCGGGAAAGCTCGGCTGCCCATGGGTGCGGCAGGCGCGCAGCACGGCTTCGGCATCAGGACGGCGTTGAAGCGGCTGCATGCCCATGTAGGCAAAGTTGCTGTAGCGCGCCACGTGCGGGAAGACGCTGACGGCGGTGGCGTAGGCATCCAGGCTGCCCGTCGTGTTCATGGCGACGATGCCGCCGGGCTGCAGGTGGTGCGACAGCTCCGTCAGGTACTCACGCGACAGCAGCAGGCTGGTGTAGGCCCGCCAGTGGAACGTGGTGTTCTGGAAGATCAGGTCGTAAGCGGCCTCGCGGTTCGCGCGCAGCCAGCGGCGCCCGTCGTCAAAGTGCAGGCGCACGCGCGGGTCCCGCAGCAGGTCGGCGACCGCGGGATGCGCGGCGATCATGTCGCGATAGCCCGGGTTGATCTCGACCACGTCGACCCGTTCGACCCCGGGGAAGCCAAGGATGACCTGGGTCCAGGCGCCCGTTGACAGGCCGATGACCAGCACGCGCCGCGGCTGTGGGTGCAGCAGCGCCATCAGATAGGCGCGGTCGAGCATGTTGAAGTTGAGCCTCATGTCCACGTTGAGACTGCCGTCATAGGCATTGCCCCCGTAGGTGGTCGCTCCGTTCGCGTCGGTGACGGTATGCAGGATGCCGTGCTTGTTCTGGATGAGCTGCCCGATGCGGCTGTCAGCATCTTCCACCCCGGTGGCCACCTTCTCGATGACCGGCAGTGGGTGCACCACCAGCACGATCCCCAGGCTCATCAGCAGGCCGGGCAGCATGAACCAGTTGCGTTGACGACCGGGCGCCGCGACCAGGCAGGTCATCGCGAGCAGCGCCGTGCCGGTGGCCACCAACGCCCAGGCGCTTTCTACGGTCAGCAGGTCGAGCAGCCAGAAGCCGGTGATCAACGGGCCCAGCGCGGACCCCATCACGTTGGCAAGGTACACCTGCGATACGGAGCGACCCAGTCCTTCGCGAGATGCGCTGGAGCCCAGGTGGTGGACGATCGGAAACAAGACGCCCTTGGCGCCCGCCGTGAGGCCGATCAGCAGCAGCAGCACGGCCAGCCGCCACGGGGTGTCGCCCAGCATGGACGCCGCCAGCTGCAAGGCGATGACATCCAGCGCGGCGGCCCAGCTCAGCACGCGGGCGGCGGAGGCCAGCAGGTGGGTGCTGCGTTCGCAGATGCGCCGACCCAGCACCGAGCCCGCCGAGATGCCGACCAGGAAGGCGAAGAGCACCAAGGCGAAGGCCTGCGGGCGCCCCGCCTGCCCGAAGCTGAGCAGCCGCACCCACAGGATCTCCTGGCTCAGCGACAGCAGGCCGACGCTGAAGGACAGCGCAAGTGCCAGGCGACGCATCAGGCGGCCCTCCCGCGCAGATTCAGCGCAACCACGGTGCTGGCGGCAGCATTCAATCCCGCTGCCAGCCAGACGACCTGACGCAGGTCCAACCAGTACAGCAACAGGAAGCCCATGGCGAAAGCCCCGCAGGCCGCGCCCAGGGTGTTGATGAAGTAGAGCGTGCCCGTGGAGACGCCCACATTGCCCGATCGCTGCCAGCCATGCGCCACCAGCATCGGCAAGGTCGCGCCCATGCAGAGCGTGGGCAGGATCAGGAGTGCAAAGCTCAGCGCGGCTGCAGCCGGCCGCGACAGCCCCGCGAACAGCAGGGCACAGGCCTGCAGCAGATCCACGCTCACCAGTCCATACGCGGCGATCAGCGCCTCTGCCACGCAGAACGCGGTGAGGATGTGTTGCGGCCGCCGGTCTGCCCACTGGCCGCCCAACACGGCGCCGATTCCCAGGCCGAGCATGAAGGTCGACACGATGATGGTGACGGACTCGATGTCCACGCCGATGACGACGAACAGCAGACGCTGCCACGCGAGTTGGTACACCAGAGCGGCAAAGCCAGACAAGAAGAACGCCGCGGCGACGGGCCCTGTTGTCGCGTGGAACCTGGGGCTCAAGCGCAATCTCCGAGATGAAGGCGGCGCATGCTAACCGCAGCGCCGGTGTGCCGAGGTCGGGGCTGTCCTGCGCTCAGGCAGGATGCAGGGCGCCGAGCAGGCGCGGGCCCGCGGCGCCCGTCACGGCGGGCAGGTTGCCGGGCTGGCGCTCGACGAACCGATGAGCCAGCCAGGCGAACGCAGCGGCCTCGACCTGATCAACTGGCAGGCCGTGGTCGGCGCTTGATGTCAGGGTCACGCCGGGCAAGAGCTGGCCCAGCGCCTGCATGAGCCGGCCATTGCGCGCGCCGCCGCCGCAGGCGATCAGCCGACACGCCTGGGGCATGTGGGCCTTCAGGGCGTCTGCCACCGTGTGGGCCGTCAGGGCCAGCAGCGTGGCCTGCACGTCCTCGGGGCGTGCATCGGGGGTGAGATGCGGTTGCAGCCAGCCGAGGTGGAAGAGGTCGCGACCCGTGCTCTTGGGCGGCGGCAGGGCGAAGTAGGGTTCGGCGAGCAGCGCCGCGAGCAGGTCGGGCAACACCTCGCCGCTGGCCGCCCAGGCGCCGTCGGCGTCGAAGCTGAGGCCTTGATGCTGCGCAATCCAGGCGTCCATCAGGCAGTTCGCCGGCCCGCAATCGAAGCCGCCGGTGCGGCCGTCGGCATGCAGCAGGCTCAGGTTGCTGATGCCACCGAGGTTGAGCACCGCCACGTCCTGGTCTGCTGTGCCGAACATCGCGCGGTGGAAGGCCGGCACCAGCGGCGCGCCTTGGCCGCCGGCCGCAATGTCGCGGCTGCGCAGGTCGCAGACCACATCGATGCGGGCCTGCTCGGCCAGCAGCGCGCCGTTGAGCAACTGGATCGTGTACGCGTCGAACCCGCCCGGCTGATGCCGCACGGTCTGGCCGTGGGCGCCAAGCGCGACGACGCTGCCACGTGAAGTGCCCGTCTGCTCCAGCAGTTGGGCCGTGACATCGGCGTAGGCGCGTGCCACGCCGTTGGCGGCCAGCGCGGCGCGGTGGAGCTCATTGCCCCCTGGGGTGTTCAGCGCCAGCAGTTCGTCGCGCAGGGCTGCCGGAAGCGGGGCGTGCACATGCCCGAGCACGGCCCGGGTGCAGGCGTCGAAGAGCACGGCATCCGTGCCGTCGAGCGACGTGCCCGACATCAGGCCGACGTAGAGCCGGCGTGGGTCAGTCGGCGGCAGAGACGCCATCCATCGTCTGGGCCACGGCCAGCTGGGTCTTGACGCTGGCGACGGTCTGCGCGAACTGCGACTTGGCGTAGCTCGGCAGCGTGACGGCCTCGGAAGCGCGGGCGATGACGCGCGGGTCGACGTGTCGGCCACCGACGCGGAATTCGAAATGCAGGTGCGGGCCCGTGGCCCAGCCGGTCATGCCGACCGCACCGATGCGCTGGCCCTGCTCGATGCGCTGGCCCTTCTTGACGTCGATGCGGCTCAGGTGAGCATAGACCGTGGTGCGGTCACCGCTGTGGCGCACCTGCACCACATTGCCAAAGCCGTTTTGCCAGCCGGCCATCTCGACCACGCCATCGCCCACCGTGCGCACGGCGGTGCCGGTCGGGGCGCCGTAGTCGACGCCGTTGTGCTGGCGCCAGGTCTGCATGATGGGATGGAAGCGCATCGCGAAGCCGCTGGTGATGCGCGAGAACTCCATGGGGCTCGCCAGAAAGGCGCGGCGCTTGCTCTGGCCGTCGAAGCCGTAGAAGCTGCCCTTGCCGGTCACGCTGTCCTTGAACCAGACCGCCGAGTAGGTGCGGCCGTTGTTCGTGAATTCACCTGCCAGCAGGCGGCCGACGCCGCCGTCCCAGGTGATGGGTTCGCCGTCGGCGGTGAGCGTCTCGTAGACGATGCTGAAGCGGTCGCCCTTGCGCAGTTCGCGGTGGAAGTCGATGTCGCCCGAGAACATGTCGGCCATCTGGGACGCGATGGCGTCGGGGATGTTGGCGTCGTCGGTGGCGGCGAACAGCGAGCTGCGGATGGTGCCGCTGCCCAGGGCCACCTGGGTCTGCAGCGGCGCGGTCTCGGTGCTGGACGTGAAACGAGTGCCGTCGCGGGCGATGGTCAGGCGGGTGAAGTGAGTGCCTTGCTGCTCGGCCTTTTCAGCCGGGAAGCGCACGATGATCTTTTGCACCGTGCCAGACGCGTCGGCGGTCAGGTGCACCATCTTGCCGGCGCGGCCCTGGAAGATGCGGCGTGCCAGCGGGTCGGCGCGCAGGAAGGCGGCAGCAGCCGGGTCGAAGGCGCCGGCGCGCTTGAGCAGGGTGTCGGGGGTGTCGCTGGAGCGCGTGGCCTCGGCGCGGGCCAGGCCCATGCGGTGGGTGGCGAGCTCTTCGAGCTGGTCTTCGATGCTGGGCGCGGCGATGGACTGGACCACCGTGCGCTTGGGCAGGTCGGCAGCGTCGGGCGCCAGCGGTGCGATGCCGAAAGCGGTCACGGCGAAGCAGCTCAGCGTGCCGACCACGGTGGCCGTCAGGGCGCGCGGGTGGCGGGCGGCAAAGGCTTCGGCGCGCTGGACGCCGGCCTGGAGTTGCTTCAGTTGCTGCTGGATACGTTGCTGGAAAACGGTCACGCTGGCTGTTCCGGGGGTTGTCGCTGGGGCAATCCCGGCACAGGCCGGTTCCACGCGAAGGGCGCGCTTCGTGGGCGCCGCCCTAAAATCCTTCTGTTCCAATCCCTTGATCCTGATCGGTTGCGTTGTGATGAAGCAACACCCCGCGACCGAAGGGTGAATTCTAACGGCTCTGTCCTACCCGACATGCCGGTTAACCCCGATGGATCAATAACTTAACAATTCGGTTCGGTTTGTTGCCGAGCCAGCCTCGCCATGTCCGACGCCCCGCAATACCCCGTCACCGATGCCGTTCTGGAGGCCTTGGCCATCACCCGCCGTGGCGTGGACGAGCTGCTGCCCGAGGCGGAGTGGACGAAGAAGCTGGCGCGCTCCGCCGCCACCGGCGTGCCGCTGCGCATCAAGCTGGGCCTGGACCCGACGGCGCCCGACATCCATGTCGGCCACACCGTGGTGCTGAACAAGATGCGCCAGCTGCAGGACCTGGGCCACCAGGTCATCTTCCTGATCGGCGACTTCACGTCCCTCATCGGCGACCCGTCAGGCCGCAATGCCACGCGCCCGCCGCTGACCAAGGAACAGATCCAGGCCAACGCCGAGACCTACTACGCCCAGGCCAAGCTGGTGCTGGACCCGGCGCGCACCGAGATTCGCTACAACTCGGAGTGGAGCGAGCCGCTCGGGGCGGTGGGCATGATCCAGCTCGCGGCCAAGTACACCGTGGCGCGCATGATGGAGCGCGACGACTTCACCAAGCGCTTCGCGGCCGGCACGCCCATCTCGGTGCATGAGTTCCTCTACCCGCTGATGCAGGGCTATGACTCGGTGGCCCTGAAGAGCGACCTGGAGCTCGGCGGCACCGACCAGAAGTTCAACCTGCTGATGGGCCGGCACCTGCAGCAGGAGTACGGCCAGGAGCCGCAGTGCATCCTGACCATGCCGCTGCTGGAGGGCCTGGACGGCGTCGAGAAGATGTCCAAGTCCAAGAACAACTACATCGGCATCACGGAGCCGGCCAACACCATGTTCGCCAAGATCCTGTCGATCAGCGACCTGCAGATGTGGAAGTGGTACGAGCTGCTCTCCTTCAAGTCGATGGCCGAGATTGCCGCGCTGAAGTCCGAGGTGGCGGGCGGGCGCAACCCCAAGGACGCCAAGGTGATGCTGGCCAAGGAGATCACCGCGCGCTTTCACAGCGCCGCGGCGGCGGATGCGGCGGAGCAGGACTTCATCAACCGCTCCAAGGGCGGCATCCCCGACGACATTCCCGAGGTGCAGCTCAGCGGCGCGCCGCTGGGCATCGCCCAGGTGCTGAAGGCCGCCGGCCTGGTGTCGTCCACCAGCGAGGGCCTGCGCATGATCGAGCAGGGCGGCGTGCGCCGCGCAGGCGAGGTGCTCGCGGACAAGGGTCTCAAGCTCGATGCCGGCGAGCATGTGCTGCAAGTCGGCAAGCGCAAGTTCGCGCGGGTGACCCTGAGCTGAGGCGAGGCTCAGCCGCCTCCCCCTAATTTGTCGGGGAAGGGCTGCATCCAGTCGCGAGCGGGTGGCGTAGGTGGGGCAGATGCCAAGCCGGCATCGCCACACAGGATGCTCCGATGAATACACGTGTCACCCGCAGCGCCCTGGGCGCCGCATTGCTTTGCCTGGTGTTCGGCGCCCAGGCGTCCAGCCACCGGGAAGCGCCGTTCATCACCACGGTGCCCAAGGTCGACGCATCAGACTTTTATCTGTTCCGCAGCTACGAGGCCGGCCGCGATGGCATGGTCACGCTGATCGCCAACTACCTGCCGCTGCAGGACGCCTACGGCGGGCCGAACTACTTCTCGCTGGACCCCAACGCGCTGTACGAGATCCACATCGACAACAACGGTGATGCCAAGGAAGACATCACCTTCCAGTTCCGCTTCAAGAACAAGCTGTCCAACAACGGCGCCGGCACGCAGCTGAACGTGGGCGGCAAGGCGGTGGGAATTCCGCTGATCCAGTCAGGCGCGGTGTCCAGCGTGAAGGACGCGAACCTGCAGCTCAACGAGAGCTACACCCTGACCGTCGTGCGGGGGGACCGCCGCAGCGGCATGGCGCAGGCCGTCACCAATGCCAGCACCGGTGCCACCACCTTCGACAAGCCCGTCGACAACATCGGCAAGAAGACCATCGCCGACTACGCCAGCTACGCCGCCAAGCACATCTACGCCGTCAACATCCCGGGCTGCCAGGTGCCAGGCAAGGTGTTCGTCGGCCAGCGCCAGGACCCTTTCGCCGTCAACCTCGGCACCATCTTCGACCTGGTCAACGCGCCGGTCTCGGTCATCACCGACCCGTCGCTGATCAATGCCGCGCCCAACACGCTGGCCGACAAGAACGTCACCACGCTCGCGCTGGAGGTCCACAAGGACTGCCTGAAGTCGGCCGGCGACGATGTCATCGGCGGCTGGACGACGGCCAGCCTGCGCCAGGGTCGCTTGCTCGACCCCAAGCCGGCCAGCGGCCATCAAACCAGCGAAAAGGCCGGTGGCGCGTGGGTGCAGGTCTCGCGCCTGGGCATGCCCCTGGTGAACGAGGTCGTCATCGGCCTGAAGGACAAGGACAAGTTCAACGCCTCCAAGCCCAAGGACGACGCCCAGTTCGCCGACTACGTCACCAACCCCACCCTGCCTGCGCTGCTGGAGATCGCGCTGGGCCTGCCCAACACGGCGCCCACCAACTTCCCGCGCAACGACCTCGTCACGACCTTCCTCACCGGCATCAAGGGCGTCAACCAACCCAAGATGGTGGCCGCCTCCGAAATGCTGCGCCTGAACACCGCCATCCAGCCCGTGCCCTTCGCGCAGCAGAACCGCCTGGGCATCGTCGGCAACATCCTGGCCGGCGGCAGCGACAACGCCGGCTTCCCCAATGGCCGCCGGCCCAAGGATGACGTGGTCGACATCTCGCTGGTGGCGGTGATGGGCGGCCTGTGCATGGCCAACGGCGACACCGACAAGCTCGGCTTCGGTGCCGCCTGCAAGCCCTCCGCCGTGCCGCTGGGGGCGACCGCCTTCAAGCTGCACGACGCCGTGGACCAGGCCGTCGTGCCGCTGCTGCCGGCCTTCCCCTACCTCAACACGCCCGTGCCGGGCACCAAGTGAAGGAGGCTGCCATGCTGATGCGCAAGACTGCTGCCGTGGCCGCCGCCGCCACCTTCCTGCTGGCCGCCTGCGGGGGCGGCGATGACGGCTATGCCGTCACGCCCCCACCCGCTGCTCCCACGGCTGTGCCCGACAGCGCGGTGGCCTCGTCGACCGCGCTGGTGAGCTACCTCGCCGCGCAGAAGACCGACGACGAGACCTCCGAGGCCCTGGGCCTGCCGACCGTGGACGTCGCTGCCAGCGACACCGAAGAGCCCCTGCCGCTGTGAGGGTCCTGCCCGCCTCCTGGCGGTGGGGCGTGTGGGGGGCGGCGTTGATGCTGTCGCTGCCGTCCGGGGCCGAGCCCTTCGTGCCGCCGGACGACAGCACCCTCGTGCAGCGCCTGCCCTACCGCATCGATGCTGCCGAGCGCCAGCACCGCGCCGCGCTGGCGCGAGACCCGGGGCAGCTCGCGCTGGCCGCGGCCGAGGCCCGCGAGGCCCTGCGTCGCGCCCGGGTGCATGGCGACCCGCGTGAGCTCGGCGCGGCCCAGGCGGCGCTCGCGCCCTGGTGGAGCCAGGCTGAC
>JAIPCJ010000117.1 GCA_021738245.1 Methylotenera sp.
CGCGCAGCGCGCTTCAACCTCTGACTTCGCGCCCCTTTGTCTGAGCGTAGTGAGCAAAGCGAACGAAGCGAGTTGGGCGCGGCCCCGGGCTTCGAGCATCGCAGGGCACCCACCCGCAGGGTGGGCGGTTTTGCAGGGGCCGCTCTTTGCCTACTTTCTGGCGGGACAAAAAGTAGGTCGCCCGCCGGGGCGAATTCACGGCACGGGCCTCACGCAACAAGACCAAACATTGAAGAAGCACCCATGAGCTCGCCCACCCGCCACACGGGAACGCTGCCCATCAAGGCCGCCATCACCCTCACCTACATGCTCTTCGGCGCCTTGCTCAACAGCGTCGGCGCCGTGAACCTGCTGGTGGTCGAGACCCTCGGCGTCGCGCGCGAGCAAGCCGCGCTGCTGGACGCCTGGAAAGACCTGCCGATCGCGATCACGTCCTTCCTCGTGGCCTCCCTGCTGCCCCGCCTCGGCCTGAAGCGATCCATGCTGCTCGCGCTGGCCGCCATCGGGGCCGCCTGCCTGGCCATGCCGGTGCTGCAGGCTTTCTGGGGCATCAAGCTGCTGTTCGCGACCGTGGGCGCTGGCTTCGCGCTCGTGAAGGTGAGCGCCTATTCCATGATCGGCCTGGTCACGCATGACCGCGCGGGCCATGCCCGCTTCACGAACCTGCTCGAAGGCCTGTTCATGGTCGGCGTGCTCAGCGGCTTCCTGCTGTTCAGCCAGGCATCGCACAGCCCCGGCACGGGCTGGCTGGGCGTCTACCCGTGGCTCGCCGGCCTCGCCGCGGCCGCCTTCGTGCTGTTGCTGCTGAGCCCACTGGACGAAGGGCCGATCCAGTCCCCCGGCACCACGCTGCGGCAGGACCTGCTCGCCATGGCGCCGCTGCTGCGGCTCGGCCTCGTGGTGGTGTTCCTGCTGTCGGCGTTTCTCTACGTGCTGATCGAGCAGGGCCTGTCCACCTGGCTGCCCAGCTTCAACCAGCAGGTGCTGCACCTGCCGACCGCAATGAGCGTCGGGCTGGCGGTCATCATGCCCGCCACGACGGCGCTCGGCCGGCTGGCGAGCGCGGCGGTGATCGGCCGGCTGGGCTGGTTCGCGGTGGTGATGGCCTGCCTGGTGGGCATTGCCGCACTCATCCTGGCCACACTGCCGCTCACGCGCGGCCTCGCACCGCTGCCGGCGGGCGCCGGTTGGCTCAATGCGCCCCCGGCGGCCTACCTGCTGCCCCTCACCGGCCTGCTGCTGGCGCCCATCTACCCCGCCATCAACTCCGCCATGCTGAGTGCGCTGCCGCAACGCCAGCACGCGGCCATGACGGGGCTGATCGTCGTGTTCTCGGCGCTGGGCGGCACGCTGGGCAGCTTCATCACCGGCCGCCTGTTCGCCGCCTTCGACGGTGCGACCGCCTTCGGCCTGCTTCTCGTTCCCACTGCCGCGCTTGCCGTGGCCCTGACCCGCCTGCGCGCCCGGCTGAGCCATGCCTGACCCGACCCCCTACGAGCTTTACGGCGACCTCTTCGTGGCCGTGCAGATGGGCCGCCTGTGCGATGACGGCAAGGCCTTCGTCGACGCCCGCCCACGCGGCGAACCGGCCGCCATCCGTGCGCGCTATGAGGCCGAGCGGGGTGAGCCCGGCTTTTCTCTGGCCGATTTCCTGCACATGCATTTCACGCTGCCCGGCCACGGCGACACCCCGCCAGGGCCGCGCGTAGGCATCCGCGAGCACATCCGCGCCCTGTGGCCGCTGCTGGTGCGCGAGCACCGCACGGCCCTGCCTGGCGACAGCCTGCTGCCACTGCCCGCGCCCTACCTCGTGCCGGGCGGTCGCTTTCGGGAGCTGTACTACTGGGACAGCTATTTCACGATGCACGGCCTGCTCATCGACGGCCGGCGCGACCTGGCCGAGGCGCTGCTCGCCAACTTCGCCCATCTGCTGGCCACCTACGGCTTCATCCCGAATGCCACGCGCAGCTACATGCTGAGCCGCTCCCAGCCGCCGCTCTTCTACAAGATGGTCGAGCTGCTGCATGCCGATGACCCGGCCGCAGGCTTTGCGCGGCACTTGCCAGCACTGTGCACCGAGCACGCGTTCTGGATGGCGGGCGCGGACCGCGTCGGCCCGGGCCAGGCTCACCGCCGCGTGCTGCGCCTGGCCGACGGCGCGCTGCTGAACCGCTACTGGGACGAGCGCTGCACACCGCGGGAGGAGAGCTGGCGCGAAGACGTGCTCACGTCGCAGGCCGCCCAAGGCCGGGTGCCGACCGAGGTCTGGCGCGACCTGCGGGCCGGCGCGGAAAGCGGCTGGGACTTCTCTGGCCGCTGGTGTGCCGACCCCACCGACATGGCCACCATCGAGACCACCGCCATCGCGCCCGTCGACCTCAATGCGCTGCTGGCCGGCCTGGAGGCGGCCATCGCGCAGGGTGCACAGCGCCAGGGCGACGCAGGGCTTGCGCGCGACTTCGAGCACCGGGCCGACACGCGCCGCGAGTTGCTGCAAACCCGCTTCTGGCGCGGCGACGCCGGCCATTTCGCCGACCTGCACTGGCGCCATCCAGACCAGCTGCGGCCGCTCACCGCAGCCGCCCTCGTGCCGCTGTACCTGGGCCTGGCCCGCCCCGAGCAGGCGCAGTCCCTGGCCGCCCAGGTGCAACAGCAGCTGCTCGGCCCCAATGGCCTGTTGACCACGCCGCTGCACACCGGCCAGCAATGGGACGCCCCCAACGGCTGGGCACCGTTGCAGTGGATGGGCGCGCAAGGCCTGGCACGCTACGGCCACACGGCGCTGGCCCGCGACATCGCCGAGCGGTGGTGCGCCAGCGTGCACCGCGTCTATCTGGACACCGGCCGGCTGCTGGAGAAGTACGACGTGACGCAGGACCGCCCCGGCGGTGGCGGCGAGTACGAGACGCAGGATGGCTTTGGCTGGACCAACGGCGTCTACGTGGCATTCCGGGAGGGCCTGCTGGCGGCTTGCGGCTAAGCTGCCGAGCGCCATGCCCGCCCACACCCCCGCCACCCCGCCCGCCTTCAGCCCCGCGGCCCTCGCGCGCTGCGTTCCGTTTGCGGTCTTCATGGCCCTGCTGGCCCTGCGCGGCTATCTGCCACCGAGCCTCGGGCTGGATGCACGCTGGATCTACGGCGCGCAGGCGGTCATCGTGGCCGGGCTGCTGGCCTGGTACTGGCGCGATTACGGCGAACTCGTGCGGCAGACCCTGCCCGACGCCCGCGAGGCCGGCTGGGCCGTGGTGGTGGGCATCGCGGTGTTTGCCGTCTGGGTGCAGCTCGATGCACCGTGGATGCAGCTCGGCAGCGCCACGGCGCCTTTCGTGCCGCTGGATGCCGACGGGCACCTGATCTGGCCGCTGGTGCTGCTGCGCCTGGCAGGCGCGGCCCTCGTCGTGCCCGTCATGGAAGAGCTCTTCTGGCGGAGCTTCCTGATGCGTTGGGTGCAGCACCCGCGCTTCGAGCGCGTGGACCCGCAGACCGTGGGCCCCAAGGCCATCGTCGTGTCGACCTTCATCTTCACGCTGGCCCACACCCTGTGGCTGGCCGCAGTGATCGCGGGCCTGGCCTATGCGTGGCTCTACCGCCGCACCGGCAAGCTCTGGACGGCTGTCATCGCGCACATGGTGACGAACGCGCTGCTCGGCGTGTGGGTGATTGCGACGGGGCGTTGGGAGTTCTGGTGAGCGCCAGCTTGCGCCGCCGGCCTCATCCCTTGGCCTTCTCGCGCTCCTGCAGGGCGCGCCACATCACCTTGCCGGCGCCGCTCTTGGGCAGGGTGTCGACAAACTCCACCAGCGCCGGCACCTTGTAGGCGGCCATGTGGGCGCGGCACCAGTCGCGCAGTTCGGCTTCGGTCAGGCCCTCGTGGCCGATGCGGCGCACCACCACGGCCTTGACGGTCTCGCCGCGGTAGGCATCGGGCGCCGAGATGATGCAGGCCTCGGCGATGCCCGGGTGGGCGTGCATGAGGTTCTCGACCTCGCTGGGCCAGACCTTGAAGCCGCTCGCGTTGATCATGCGCTTCAAGCGGTCGGTCATGAAGAAGTAGCCGTCGGCATCGACATAGCCGATGTCGCCGCTGCGGAAGAACCGTTTGCCCTCGAACTCGACGAAGGCGGCGGCCGTTGCATCGGGCCGGCCCCAATAGCCCTCGAACACCATGGGGCCGTGGATGATGATCTCGCCGCTCTCGCCCACGGGCAGCTCGCGCAGGGTGTCGGGGTCGACCACGCGCGCATCGCAGCTCAGGTAGGGCACGCCCAGGCATTGCTGCTTGGGCGCGTCGTAGGGGTTGCTGTGGCTGGGCGCGGCGGTCTCGGTCAGGCCGTAGCCCTCCATGTAGCGCAGGCCGAAGCGGCTCCACAGCCGCTCGGCGATCGCCTGCGGCATGGCGGCGCCACCGCCGCCGATGGAGACCATGCTGCTGAGGTCGAAGCTCTCGACCTCGGGGCTGGCCAGCAGGTCGATGACCATGGTGGGGATGTTGGTCCAGCGGGTCACGCGGTGGGTGGCAATCAGGCGCGCGGCGTATTCGCGCTGCCAGCGCGGCATCAGCACCAGGGCCGCACCGCAGGCCAGCGTGCCGTGCAGCACCACCACCATGCCGGTGATGTGGAACATGGGCACCACGCCGAGCACCACGTCCTCGTGGCTGGCGTTGCTCCAGAAGCCGCCCGCCCAGACGTTGTGCTGCAGGCTGCGGTGCTTGTGCATGCAGCCCTTGGGGTGGCCGGTGGTGCCGCTGGTGTAGGGCAGCAGCGCGAGGTCGTCGGCCCCCACGTCCACCGTCGGCGGCGGCGTGGTGCAGGCCATGGCCTCGGGCCAGGACGTAGCGCCGGCGGGCAAGGCGAGGTCGGCGTTGAGCCAGTCGGCCCAGCCGGCGGGCAGGCCGGCGCCGTCGGTGCGGCCGCCGGGCAGCACCTCGGCCAGGCGGGTGATGAGCAGGCGGCTGGCGGCCATGCCGGCTGACAGCCATTCGGCACTGAGGTCGACACTCGTGACGGCAAAGACGGCGCCGCTGTCGTCGATCAGATGCTTGATCTCCGCCGCCCGGCACATGGGGTTGACCGGCACGACCACCGCGCCCAGGCTCAGCAGCGCGTAGTGCGAGATGACGAGCTGCGGGCAGTTCTGCAGGTCCACCAACACGCGGTCGCCCTTGCCGATGCCACGCTGCGCGAACCAGCCGGCCAAACGCTGCACCTGAGCGGCAAGTTCGGCATAGCTGATGGTGTGGCCCAGGAAGATGAGCGCCGCGCGATGCGGGAAGCGGCGCGCGTTGACGACGAGGTTGTCATGCAGCCCGGTGGCCGGAGGCTCGATGGCATGCGGCACGCGGGCGGGCCAGAACTGGTGGTGGGCGCGGGTCGTCGTCATGGGGGCTGTCTCCGGTCTACCTTCTTGCCACCACGAGGTAGACGCCCAGCAGCGTCACGCCCATGCCGGCAATGGCTTGTGCCCCGAGTGTCTCGCCGAACAGCAGCCACGCCATCACCGAGGTGACAGAGGGCACCAGATACATCGTGCTGCTGACCGCCGTGACGCGGCCGTGGCGCAGCATGTAGAACATCAGGCTGATGCCGCCGGCCGTCAGCACGAACACGCTCCAGACCATCGCGAAGATGACATCGGCATTCCAGACGATGCGCATCGGCTCCAGCCACCAGGCCATGGGCAGCGTGACCGCCAGCGAGGCCGCGAACTGCACCACCTGGCCGGTGCGCAGGTCGAACTGCGGCACGAAGCGCTTCTGGTAGAGCGTGCCGGCGGTGATGGCGAGCAGCGCCATCAGGCTGAGCAGCAGCGGCGGCCCGTAGCTCGCACCCAGGTTGAGCTTGTGCCAGATGACGAGCACCACGCCCGCCAGGCCCAGGGCCACGCCACCCCACTGGCGCGGCGACACACGCTCGCCGATGAGGGGTGCGGCCGCGGCCACCAGCACCGGCTGCAGATTCACGATGAGGGCCGCCGTGCCCGCCGGCAGGCCCTGGCGGATGGCGACCCACACGCCGCCCAGGTAGAGCGCCTGGATGCCCAGGCCCGACAGCGCCAGGTGGGCGGCTGCGCGCGGCGACGGCCAGGGCGCGCGCGCCAGCAGCGCCAGCAGCGCCAGGGCCAGCATCAGCACCACCACGCCGGCATAGCGCCAGCTCAGGAAGGTCAGCGGGTCGGCATAAGGCGCGGCGAGCTTGGCGGCGATGTAGCCGGTGGCCCAGATGAAGATGAAGAGCGGCGGGGCGATGCGATCGAGCAGGGGCATGCGGCCATCATGCAGCAGCGCCGCACCGGCGACCGTTCGTCAGCCGTGAGGGTCGGCCTGCGTGGGCGGTTCAGCAGGCGGCTCGGCACGCGGTTCGGCAAGAGGCTCGCCCGCCACGCGGCGCGCATCGGCTTCGATGAGGGCGCGCAGGCAGGGCAGGCACAGGCAGCCGCGGTAGCGCTCGGCCAGCTGCACCCGCAGGCGCTCGGTCAGCCGGATGCCGAAGCAGGCGCAATGCCCGGCCTGGAAGCCGCACTCGAAACCGCCGCCGCAACGCGGGCAGCTCGCATCGACGAGGCCGCCGCTCACGCGCGCTTGTGCCGCACGGCGGCGGCGCAAAGGGCCTCGAGCACGGCCACGTCCACGTCGGCCAGGCGCTTCAGGTAGACACAGCCCTTGCCTTGCCGGTGCTTGCCCAGGCGCGCGAGCAGCGGCTCGCTCTCGGCCGCGAAGGCGCCGACATCCAGGTACAGGCTGAGGTCGCCCTTGCCACCCGCGCCGCTGGCAAAGCCGATCTCGAAGGTGTCGCCTTCACGGCCGCTGTCGTAGACGTAATGGTGCTGCCCGAAGCCCACCATGCGCCCCCACAGCCGCGGCGGGTGCCCGCTCACGCGTTGCATCAGCGCCACCAGCGCCTCGCAATCGCGGGCGCGGGCTTCGGGCTGGGCGGCGATGAATGCGGAGAGATCAGCAGCTGACATGGCGGGCCTCGGAGCGCAGCGGGTTCAGAGCGCGGATTGTGGATCTTCCGGCGGCAGCAAAGGCGTGGCCCGCGCCAGCGCCATCCAGGTGGCGAAGTCGGGCTTGCAGGCGCGCCGCGGCGCCGGGCGGGCGAGTTCGAGATGGCTCTCGTGGCCGATGAGCACGCCGTACTCGGGCGGAATCTCGTCAGGCTCCGCGATGCCGGCCTTGATGACGAACCAGCACTGGCCGCACAGCGCGCGGTAGGCCGCCGACTTGGCAGGGCGGCGCAGCTCGCCGAGCAGGTCGGCGCGGCTGACCTTGATCTCATGGATGGCCGGCTCGAGGTAGTCCTCCACGGTGCTGTGGCGGATGGAATAGACGTCGGGCATGGCATTGACCCAGACGGTCTTGCCGCTGTCCTCGCCCTCGGCCGGGCGCAGGCCGGCGCGCAGGCTCAGGCCGCGCCAGGCGATGCGCCCGGCCCGCTGCATCTCGGTGGCCACGCGCTCCACCAGCTGCTCGTGCGCATCCCGCGCGGCGCGGTTGCGGGTGAGCGAGGCGGCGAGGTGGGCGATGCCGGCGTCGGTCAGCCGCAAGCGCTCGCGGCCGTCGGCCTCCAGCAATCGCTCGACCCAGCCCGCGGCCAGCAGTTCGACCTCCACCAGGTCCTGGCAGGGCCAGCCGGCGCTGCGCCAGAGCTGGCGCAGGCGCTGCAGATGCAGGCGGGTGGGTGTGTGCATGGCGTGATCTTCGCGCCGCAGCGGTCTGCCGCGCGCAGAAAAAAGCCCCCGGGCCGGGTGGCGCGGGGGCTTCTCGGAAGGCGAGCCTTCGAGGGCGATCAGCGGTCCTTGCTGAACTTGCCCTTCGGGGCGGCCGGGTCGCCCATCACGAAGATGGTGTAGACGCCATTGGCCGTCAGCGGGGTCAGACCGGAGGTCGTGCCGAGCGACGGGTTGTACAGCGCGTCAGACTGCAGCGGCGAGTTGACGGTCACGACCGAGCCGGTGGACGAGCTGACGTTGGCCGGCACCGAGCTGGTGCCCGGCAGCACGTTGTTGGCTTGCGACTGGTAGTCGACGTTCAGCGAGGCGACCGTGTTGGGCACCGAGAGGCCGTTGATCAGGCGGATCTTCACGTTGCCACTGACGGTGGGCAGGCGGTTGTCGTCGCTCAGCACCGACAGCTGCGGAGCCGCGGCGGTACCCCAGACCAGCAGCGTGTAGTCGGTACCCGCCGCATAGGCCGGCACGGTGACATTCAGCGGGATGCTGTTGACGGTGATGGTCGTCGTGCTGGCACCGGAGGCAAAGCTGAAGTAGTTGCTGGTGTTGGGCGGCAGCGAAGCGGGCAGGATGTTGTTGCCGTTGATCGTGGTCGACACGACAGGCGTGCCGGCCAGGGCGTTGACGGCGCGCACGCGGGTCAGCGTGTTGGGGTAGTTCTTGACCGCGCCCTTCTGGACCATGTGCATGCCGTTGACCAGCACGCCACTGGTGGTGGAGGTCAGGATCACCCAGTTCACGCTCGTGGAGTCGAAGGTGATGGACGGGATGTCCAGGCGCAGGTCTTCGCCCTTCTTGGAGTAGCCCGTCACGCGGATGCGGAAGGTGCCCGAGTTGATCAGGTTGAAGCCGCTGCTGGCGCCGCCGGTCAGGTTGGCGGTCAGGGGCGTGGCGGTGTCCAGGGCGTCGCCGGTGGCGGTGACGTAGACGTCCAGCGAGCCGGCGTCGGGCGCCAGGTTCAGCACGATCAGCTTGGCCTTGTTGGCGTCAGCCGCGGCCTGCGACTCTTCCAGCAGCGAGGTGCGCACGGCACCGGCGAAGCCGTAGGAGACGTAGGTGTAGTTGGTGCCGCCAGCCAGGGTCGGCGTGGTCGCCGAGACGCTGGTGCCCACGCTGCTCTCGAGCACGCGGGTGGCGGTGTTGGCGGTGTCCACGCCGCCGTAGTCGCCGACGGTGGCGTAGGCGATCTTGCTGTTGATGGTCTTGTCGTTGACCGTCAGATCCAGTTGCGCGTAGGACTGCGTTGCATTGAGAAGGCGGACCTGCGCAGTGCTGCCGCCACCGCCGCCACCGCAGGCGGTCAGGAAGGCCGTGGCCGACAGGCTCAGCGTCAGGACCAGTCGGGTGGCCCAGGGGGTGAATCGCATCGAAAAGTCTCCGAAAAAACCAAACCGCCGGGCTGAATCCCAAATACGCGGACGCGTGATTAGAACTCAAGCCGGGGATGTCACGATTACCGCCTTCTAGCGACGGGTGAAGAACTGTTGCTGCCAACGCAGCGTCCGCCTGAGGAGAACCCTCCAATCCACGCAGGGCTCGGGTCGCTAGCATCGCCGGATGCACTATCCCCACCTCCTCGCCCCGCTGGACCTCGGCTTCACGACGCTGAAGAACCGCGTGCTCATGGGCAGCATGCACACCGGCCTGGAAGACGGCCGCAAGCATTTCGAGCGTATGGCCGCGTTCTTCGCCGAGCGCGCCCGCGGCGAGGTGGGGTTGATCGTGACGGGCGGCTTCGCGCCCAACATTGAAGGCTGGGCCAAGCCCTTCGCCGGCACGCTAGCCACCTCGGGCGCCGCGCGCCGCCACCAGACCATCACCAACGCCGTGCATGCCGAAGGCGGCAAGATCGCGCTGCAGATCCTGCACACGGGGCGCTACGGCTATTCACCGCTGTGCGTGGCGCCGTCGCGCATCCAGTCGCCCATCACGCCGTTCACGCCGCGGGAGTTGTCGGCGCGGGGCATCGAGCGGCAGATCCGCGCCTTCGTGCGCTGCGCCAAGCTGGCCCGCGAGGCGGGCTACGACGGCGTGGAGGTGATGGGCAGCGAGGGTTACTTCATCAACCAGTTCCTGGTGGAGCACACCAACCAGCGCACCGATGACTGGGGCGGCAGCTACGAGAACCGCATGCGGTTGCCGCTGGAGATCCTGGCGCGCATCCGCGAGGCGGTGGGGCCGGACTTCATCGTCATCTACCGGCTGTCCATGCTCGACCTCATTCCCAACGGCAGCAGCTGGGACGAGGTGCTGACGCTGGCCCGCCGCGTGGCCCGCGGCGGCGCCACGATCATCAACACCGGCATCGGCTGGCACGAGGCGCGCATCCCGACGATTGCCACCAGCGTGCCGCGCGCGGGCTTCGCCTGGGTGACGGCCAAGCTGCGCGCACAACTGCGCGCCGAGGGCATCACCACGCCGCTGATCACGAGCAACCGCATCAACACGCCGGAGGTGGCTGAAGGCGTGCTGGCCGACGGCAGCGCCGACATGGTGTCGATGGCGCGGCCCTTCCTGGCCGATCCGGCCTTCGTGCAGAAGGCCCGCGAAGGCCGGGCGGACGAGATCAACACCTGCATCGCCTGCAACCAGGCCTGCCTGGACCACACCTTCGCGCAGAAGATCTCGACCTGCCTGGTGAACCCGCGCGCGGCCTACGAGCAGGAGATCGTGGTCAGGCCGGTGAACGGCGCGCGCAAGCGCATCGCCGTGGTCGGCGCCGGCCCGGCCGGCCTGGCGGCGGCCACCACGCTGGCAGAACGTGGCCACACGGTGACGCTGTTCGACGCGGCAGCCGAGATCGGCGGGCAGTTCAACATGGCGCGGCGCATCCCGGGCAAGGAGGAGTTCAGCGAGACGCTGCGTTACTTCCGCCGCCGCATCGAGATCACCGGCGTGGACCTGCGCCTGAACTCGCGGGTGTCTGCCGACGACCTGAAGACCTTCGACGAGGTGCTGCTGGCCACAGGCGTGAGCGCGCGTGACCCGAAGATCCCGGGCCAGGCGGAAGGGCTGGCGCGGGGCCAGGTGCTGAGCTACATCGACGTGCTGCTCCACGACAAGCCCGTGGGCGCGCGCGTGGCCATCGTCGGCGCGGGCGGTATCGGCTTCGACATGGCGGAGTATTTGCTGGAGGCTGGCCATTCGCTGACCCTGGACGCCGCGGCCTGGCGCCGCCACTGGGGCGTGGGTGACCCCGAGCAGGTGCGCGCCGGTCTGGCAAGGCCCGCGCCCGAGGCCCCGACGCGCCAGATCACACTGCTGCAGCGCAAGGCCGGCAAGCCCGGCGCGGGCCTGGGCAAGACGACCGGGTGGATTCACCGTGCGGCGCTGAAGATGAAGCAGGTGGACATGCTCTCGCGCGTCAACTACGAGCAGATCACGCCCGAGGGTCTGTGGGTGAGTTTTGGCGAGAAGCGGGAGGACGCCCAGCTGATCGCGGCCGACACCATCGTGCTGTGTGCCGGTCAGGAGCCGCTGCGCGAGCTGGAAGCGCCGCTGAAGGCGGCGGGCGTGAGCGTGCACCTGATCGGCGGCGCGCTGGAGGCGGGCGAGCTGGACGCCAAGCGCGCCATCCTGCAAGGCACCACCCTCGCCTGCAGGCTCTGAGGCAGGACCGAGAACCGTGCCTGCGCACGGTTCGACGCCTGCCGAAGGACACACCGCCTGCCTGCGGGATGGCATGAGGCAGGACCGAGAACCGCAGCTGCGCCCGGTTCGACCACCGACGGTGGGCCTCAGTGGCGGGCCAGGGTCCAGAGTTGGTAGAGGGCGTCGTCGTCCTGCTCGACGATGTCCAGGCCCCGGGTGAGGTCGTAGCTGGAGTCGTACCAGCCGCAGTCCATCTTGTGCGCCGATGCGAGCGCCACCGGCGCCGGCGGGCGGCGGGTCGCGCCAAGGCCGGCTTGCATCGGCGCGGTGGGGGCGGCGCAGGTCGAGGGGCGGTGTTGCATGGCGGGCTCCGTGTCGGAAGGGTCGGCGTCGCGTTCAACGCCATGCCGTCAGCATCGCGGCCCGCCGCCCGCCCGCCCATCACCCGGACGGCTGCCCGCCGGGGGAGGCCGCTCAGCCCCTCCCACCGCGCCCCTCCAAGGAGGGAGAGAAAATGGGGTCAGAGTCGATTTTCTCCGGCTCGCTGCGCCACCCGCAGCAGCTCCCGCCGCGCGTCATGCCCGATCCAGCGTGCCGACCGGACCTCCCGTGAGCACAGCTCTTCCGCCAATGTGAGCGCAGGCTCACGAAGCGCCGGGCTGCGCTTGCCGATCTGGCGCAGCGCCCGGTTGACGGCCTTCTTCACGAAATTGCGGTCATCGCCCGAAGCCGCTTCGATGAGCGGCAGCGCCGCCAGGAAGTCCGCGTCCGGCCGCGACTTCTGGTGGACCGCCGCCACCGCCAGCAGCGAGAACCCGGCCCGCCGCTCGAACTCCGCCTCGCGCGCCGCCCAGCGCGGGATCGCTGCCCAGGCCAGAGGGCTCTTCACGAAGGCATTGAGGCAGGCCTGGTCACAGACATCCCAGGCCTGCAGGCTGGCCACCCAGTGGTCCATCTGCGCAACCGTGAAGCGGGCGGGCTCGGCCACAAGGCTGGCCAAGATCTGTGCGTCGGGAATGCCTGTGTCCCACAGGGCCAGGGCGAGCGGATGGTCGCGCCGGAACTCGCGCCCCAGCGCCCGCAGCGTGGGCACCGCCAGGCCGAGCCGGGTGTCCCCGGTCAGGCCGAAACGGGCCAGGGCGGCGAGCTGGTCGGGCCGTGCGGCGGCGTGCAGTCGGGCCAGGGCGTCGTCGAGTCGGGCGGCAGACATGGCCCGGCACTCTAGCGCCCGGTCCGCCGCAGGTCAGCCGGGGCGGCGCCGGCGCTGCCAGGCCACCCACCCCAGGCCACCAGCCAGCGCAAGGGCTGCCGTCGACGGCTCGGGCACTGCGCTCACCGCCGTGACCGACACGTTGTCGATCAAGCCGCCCGCCATGTCTGACGTGCCCACGGCCGCAAAGCGCAGCACGGCGCTGCCGCTGCTGCCCAGGTCCACCTGGGTGCTGAACCGCTGCCATTGCGGCGTCGGCCCAATGCCGGTGGCGGTGTCCATCACCACGCTGGAGAAGCTACCCAGGCTGACCTCGATGCCCTGCGTGCCGGCGCCCCAGCCGATGCGTGGCTTGAACCAGAAGCTCAGTTCCACGAGGCCGCTGGCGTTCAGTGTCTGGCTCATGGCGCTGTTGTAGAAGGTGTCCAGCTCGACGAGCTGCACGCCGTCCTGCGCCACATTGCCCTCCAGGTCGTGCTGCAACTCGATGTCGGGCGCACCCACCCAGCCCGTGATGGTGGGGCGGATGCTCCAGCTGTTGAGCGGGATCAGGTCGGCCTCGAAGCTGCCATTGACCACGAGGTTCGGGCCTGCGGCCCATGCGGTGGTGAAGGACAGGCCTGCGAGGGCGGCGACGACAGCAGATTTCATGGCGCAGATGAGAAATGAGGCGCGATGAGTCTAGGCAGCACTGCGGGATTGCGCTCTCCCTATGAATGCACAGACCGCAGATGCTCATGCGCTTGCCGCCCTGACGCCCGCGCAAAGCCAAGGACAATTCCGCCACCGCATCCACGCTGCCTGCCATGAAGCTGTACCCCACGTTCTCGTCGCTCGCACTCGCGCTCGCGCTCACGGCGCTCACCAGCCTGCCGCTGCACGCCAGCACCGGCCCCGGCGTGTCCTGGCAGGCTGCGGCCGCCGATGCCGACACCGACCGCTACTTCGTGCAGGCCAAGGCCGAGAAGAAGCCGGTGCTGCTGTACTGGGGCGCCAAGTGGTGCCCGCCGTGCAACCAGCTCAAGGCCACGCTGTTCAACCGGGCTGACTTCATCGAGCAGAGCAAGGCCTTCGTGGCCGTGGGCATCGACGGCGACGGCCCCGGCGCGCAGAAGCTGGGGACGCGCTTCAAGGTGCGCGGCTACCCGACGCTCATCCTGTTCAGCCCCGCCGGCAACGAGATCACCCGCCTGCCCGGCGAGGCCGATGCGGCGCAGGTGATGAAGGTGCTGCAACTGGGCCTGTCCAGCGGCCGGCCGGTCAAGGCCGTGCTGGCCGACGCGCGCGCGGGCAAGAGGCTCAATGCCAACGAGTGGCGCCTGCTGGGCTTCTATGGCTGGGAGACCGACGAGCAGCAACTGCTGCCCGCCGCCGAGCGCGCGGCCACGCTGGCCCAGCTGGCCAAGGCCAGCGAAGGCGCCGACGCCGACACCGCCACCCGGCTGTGGCTGAAGTCCGTCGGCTCGATGGCTGAAGGCAAGCCCGCCGACCCGGCCGGCCTGCCGCGCCTGCGCGCCGTGCTGACCGACGCCGCGCAGGCCCACGCCCAGATGGACGTGCTGACCAACGAAGCCCCCGACCTGGTCAAGGCCCTGACGCCGCAGCCGGGCGAGGCCCGCACCGCGCTGCTGGCGGACTTCGACGCGGCGCTCAAGCGCTTGAATGCCGACACCAGCCTGTCGCGCACCGACCGCCTGAATGCGCTGCAGGCACGCATCGACCTGGCCCGCATCGACTCGCCCAAGGACGACCCGCAGCCGAAGGGCATCCCGGCCGCGCTGCTGGCCGAAGCCCGCGAGCAGGCCGGCCGCGCCAACCGCGAGGTGACCGACGGCTACGAACGCCAGGCCGTGGTGACCGAGGCCGCCCACCTGCTCGGCCGCGCCGGCCTCTGGAAAGAGAGCGACGACCTGCTGAAGTCCGCCCTCGCGCGCAGCCACTCGCCCTACTACCTGATGAGCCAGCTCGGCGGCAACGCCCGCAAGCAGGGCAAGAAGCAGGACGCGCTGCGCTGGTACGAGGAGGCTTTCAACAAGAGCGAGGGCCCGGCCACGCGGCTGCAGTGGGGGTCCAACTACGTGGCCGCGCTGTTCGAGCTGTCGCCCGAAGACACGCCGCGCATCGAGAAGGCCGCCGCCCAGCTCTTCGCCGAAGCCGAGAAGGACCCGGGCGCGTTCTACGAGCGCAGCGAACGGTCGCTGAAGAAGGTGGCCAGCCTGCTGGCCGGCTGGAGCCAGTCGCCCGCCCAGACCGCCGCCTACACGCGGCTCAAGACCCAGCTCGACGGTGTCTGCGGCAAGCTCGATGCGAGCGACGCCAAGGCCAAGTCAGCCTGCGACGGGCTGCTGAAGACCAAGAAAGCCTGAGCCGGGCATGGACGAGCTCAGCGGACTCTCCGGCG
>JAIPCJ010000118.1 GCA_021738245.1 Methylotenera sp.
CGTGCTCTACCTGCGCATCGGCACCGGCAGCGGTGTCGGCGCCACCAACAACACCACCATCGACAGCATCAACTTCACCGTGCCCGCCGGCAATCTGGGCGACGGCACCGTCGTCAATGCAGCCGCCGCCAGTGGCGACCTTGCGAGTGGCTCGGTCACGGTGCGCGTGTTCAGCAACGTCGGCACCAATGTCACGCTCAACTCCAGTGTGTCGGGCCAGCTCTCCAACGGCTCGGGCGACACCATTCCCTGGGCCCAGATCGGTGTGGCCGCCGCGGCACTGACCACCGGCACCTCGGGCTACACCAACGGCGCCATCACCCACCCGGCCTTCTCCGCCACCACCGGCTCGGGCACGGCGACCACGCTGACGGCCGCGAGCAAGCTGGTACGGCAGGAAGGCCGCTGGACCTTCACCTACACCAACGCCAACGTCGTGCCGGCCGGCACGTATGGCGCCACGGTCGCGAACAACGGCCGCGTCACCTACACGGCCACGCAGCTCTGACGGTCACGCCAAACGATGACCGGCCTGCCCGCCAGCCTGCACCGTTGTGCCGGATGGCTGATTGCCTGCGCTGCCGGTGCGGCCCTGGACGCGACCGCCTTCACGGTGACCATCTCGTCCGGCCCGCGATCGCTCTACATGGTGGTGGGCAACGGCACGATGTCCGGCCGCTACGACTCCGGCGGCACACCGGGCAACAACGCCACGATCAACACCGTCACGGCGAGCGTGAGCGCGGCCAACCTCGGCGCCGGCCCCGTGGCCATGACCACCAACAGCAGTACGACCAACAGCCTGTACGACAACTACGTCTTCTGTTCAGTGCCCACCCAGGTCTACGTGGCCGGGTTCTTCCGGGCCCCGGGCACCGTGGGCTCGGCCAGCCTGACGGTGACCGCTCCGGCCAACCTCGTCAGCGGCAGCAACACCCTGCCGTTCAACACCATTTCCTGGCAGTCCGGCGGCAATGGGGATGCGGTTCCCACGATTCCGAGCGGCAGCTTCATCGGCGGCGCTTCGCAGAACTTGCTGGCCGTGCCAGCCAACACCTGGTTTGAATCGTGTCTCGCCTTCAGCTATGCCAATGGCAGCCTACCTGCCGCCGGCACCTACACCGGCCGCGCCACCTACACCCTGACCGCGCCATGAGCCCGTCCACGGTTGCACGGTGGCGCCGCGCGATGACCCGCAGTTGGCCGGCAGGCGCCACGGCGAGCGCCGTGGGCCTCCTGGCGGCGGTCACCCCCGCCTCCGCACTCGCCGCACCCGTGCGGGTTGACGACCAGGGCACCATCGTCGCCCGACCGGTCACGCCCATGCAGTGGCGGCAGCCCGTGCCCGGGCGGCAGACCGATGCCACGCTGCAAGGCGCCGTGGAGGTCCGCGTGCGCCTGAACATGGCGCCCTGGCTGGGCAAGCCGGTCAGGCTCTACCTCGCCCTGGCGCCACTCCCGGGTCGCCGCGTGCAGGCCAGCTGGACGGGCGCCGGCCCACTCCTGCCCGGCACGCTGGCCTCCGGGCAGCGTGCGCTGGTCTTCAGCGGCGTGATGCATACCGCCGTGCTCACCGACACCCTGGCGCTGCAACTCTTGGCGGACGGCCGCACGCTTGACGGCGCCAGCCCGCTCGCCTTTCACTTCGAGGCCGAAGCCGCATGACCTTGCACCGGACCGGCATCGCCCTGGCCGCAGCGTCCCTGCTGACGGTCACGCCCGCCGCCCGGGCAGACTTCGCCATCGCCATCTCGCCACCGCGCTTCGAGGTGGAGGGCCGGCCGGGCCAGGTGTCGCGCCATGCGCTCACGCTGAACAATGGCAGCGCGCTGACCGCGATCCTGCAGGTGTCCACGGCCGACTGGCGGCTGGCGCCGGACGGCACCGCCGCCTTCACCGACGAGCTCGCCCCCGACAGCTGCCGGCCCTGGGTGGCCATCGAACGCCGCAGCGTGAGCCTGGCGCCCGGCGGGCAGTACAAGTACCGCTTCGAGGTCACGCCGCCCGCCGGGACGCCCGCGCGTGAATGCCGCTTCGCGCTGGTGTTCGGCGGTGACGGCGGCGCCGCCGACGTCCATGGCCTGCGCGTGCCGATTGCGGCGCAGGTGGCGGTGATCGTGTACCTGCGCGTGGGCGAGGCCCGACCGGCGCTGCGGGTCGAGGGCAGCACCACCGGCACCTTGAACCAGCTCGGCACACCGGCGCTGCTGGTGCGCAACGACGGCCTGGCCCACGGGCGCGTTGCCGGCTTCCTGAGTGGCACCGATGCTGCCGGCATGGCGCTGGACTTCCAGCCCGCCACCACGCCCGTGCTGCCGGGCGAGACCCGTGTGATCCCGCTGGTGCCCTCGCGCCAAGGCGGCAGTGGCCAGCAGGTGGCGGTGCGCTTTCCGGTCACGGTGAAAGGTCGCCTGGAGCTCAGTGAGGCCACGCCGGTCGAGCTCGATCTGCGCGTCGGACCGTGAGCCGGCGCAGCGGGCATCCGCCGGTCCGGCGGCGCACGCCCACGCCATGCCGCGCTGCCCAGCGCCCCGCCGGCCGCATTCGCTGGCACTTGATCGGCCGGTGTCTCGGGCTGTCGACGCTGCTGCTTGGCGCCACGCTGGCCAGGCCGGCATGGGCCCAGGCCGTCAGCGCGTCGCCCACGCCCGCGCCTTATGTCGACCGCGTGCTCGACGAGAGCCCCCAGCCCGCCCCAGCCAGCCGGCCCGGCACCCAGGAGAGCCGTGGCTGGCCGCGCGGCGTGGTGATGGACTATGCACTGACCCAGGCCACCGGCTTGAACGCGCCGGGGCGGACGCTCACCTTGCGGGCCTATCTGGAGCCGCCTGGCTACGGCGCGCTGTCAGCGGCCTGCCTGGCCGAGTTCGGGCGACCTGAACGCCATCGCAGCGGCTGCGCCAAGGCCAGGTTCGACTGGCGCCGCCTGCCCATGGATGCCGATGCCTGGGCGGACTTCGCCGCCGGAGACATCCTGACCGCCACACCCGATCTCGGACCGGGCCTTGCCCGCGTGCTCACGCCCACGCTGCCTCTGACCGGCGCCTCGGCGCAATGGCACCGCGGCGAGACCACGCGCCTGAACCTCTCGGCGGGCCGCGCGTCGTCACCTACGGCCTTCAGCCCCTTCGGCGCCTGGGCCGATCCCGATGACATCGCGGCGCTGGCCGCCCGGCGCGCCCGCGTCGTCTCCGGCGGTGGGCAACTGCGCCTGGGCGATCCATCGCCCGCTGGCACGCACCTGGACGTCGCAGCCCAGCTCCTTGATGCCCGGGACGTGCCGTTCTACCCCACGGGCGAAGGTTTCCCCGGTGTCGTGCGCAGCCGCGCCGCCTGGGTCACGGCCGCATGGGAGGGCGATGCGCCCTGGGGCGCGCCGTCGGCACCGGCCGACCTGCCGCCGGCGGAGCGCCCGGGCGGGCTGCGCGTGCAGGCCAGCCTGCTGCACAGCCAGACCTCCGCAGCCCTCGGCCGCCCCCGCAGCGCGCCGTGGGGCGGGTGGCTCGAAGCCGACTGGCGCACGGAACGGCTGACGAACAACGCTGGCGCCTACCACCTGCAACCCGGCCTGCAATGGGGCACCGCGCCCGTGCTCGCCGATCTGCAAGGCGGGTACTGGCGAGCCCGGATGCAAACCCGGCGCTGGTTCCTGGGCTGGACGATCGAGGCCACTCGGCCAACCACCCGAGCCACGGCTGGCAGTCGCTACGCGAGCGCCTATGGCAGCTGGCGGCTCGACGCGCGCCAGTCCGTGGGCGCGACGGTGAGCGCGCGCGACGGCAGCGGCCGGGGGCAGTCCTTGCAGCTGCGCTGGGATGCCTTGTCGTCGTGGGGCCAGACCACGGCTCGCCTGGAGCGCCTGGACAGCAACGTCGGCCGAACCCAGTTCATTGGCGCCGACCACGCCTGGCACAGCACCACCACACGCCTGTTCACCACCTCACTCGGCTGGCAGCACAGCGGCAACGCCGGCAACCCCGGCGGGGAATGGAGCTGGGGCCTGCTGTTCAGCGACGCGCCGTTGTCGCGGCTGCAGGTGGACCTCTCCCTGAACGGCACCGTCGGGCCGCAGCGCCGCACCTGGTTTGCGGATGTCGCCGCGCAATGGCAGCTGCACCCGGACTGGTCGCTGGCCTTGCGATACGCCCGCACGGGCACCCTCAGCAGCGCCCCGGCGGTTGCGTCTGCACTGGAGACCGCACTGACGCCAGCCGCCACGTCGACCCAACAGCACTTCGCCCAGTTGCTGCTGCGGTTTCAGGCGCAGGCGGGCCTGGCCCTGGCGCCGCTGGGCGGCCGTGCGGGTGACGGCGCGGGCGACATCCAGGGCGCGATCTACCTCGACGCCGACGCCAACGGCCGACGGGACGCGGGCGAAGGCGGCGCTGCCGATGTGGTCGTCGTGCTGGACGGGCGCTACCTGACCCGCACTGACAGCGCGGGCCAGTTCAGCTTTGGGCCGGTGGCGGCCGGCCGCCACACGCTGCAGGTGCAAACCGAAACCGTGCCCCTGCCCTGGGCAGCTCCCCAACCCAGCCTGCAGACCGTCTGGGTGCCAGTGCGCGGGGTGGCGCGGGTGCCACTCGGGCTGCCCCCCTTGCGCTAGCTAGCTAGCGAGGCGGGCTTCGACCGGGCTCAGCCGCCCGCTCGCGTGATCTGCACCCGCACCTCGCCCACGCCGGCAAACACATGGCGCGACTGCTGGCCGATGCGGATGTCGTGCACGCCGGTGATCATGCCGGTCGAGATCACATCACCCGCCTTGAGCACCGCCCCCTGTTCGGCCCGCTTGTTCAAGGTGAAAGCCAGCGCGCCCAGCGGGCCGGGCTTGATGACGGCCTTGCCGGTGCCGACCGAGGCGCCGTCGATGAAGGTCTCGACCTCGATGGATGCCAGCTCGCGCCAGTTCGGGATTTCGGGCCCGACCACCACGCCCCAGTTGTTGCCGAAGTCGGAGATGACCGCGCCCGGGCCGATGTCGTTCAGCGTGGCCAGCGGGCTGCTCGCCACCTCCACGCCGATGTGCATGGACTGGACGAAAGGCGCGACCGAGTCGGCCGTCCAGTCCGCCTTGCCGGCCGGCGCATCCTGCGCGACGACGATGACGATCTCGGCCTCCACCGCCGCGAAACCGCCCTCGAACACCGGGCATTGGGCCACCGCATCCGCAGCAGGGCGATGGATGTTGGCGGCGAAGGCCGGGCCGATCAGTCGCTCCTCAGGAAACTGCGCTGCAAACGCCGGGGCGACGCGGGCAACCTTCCAGCCGGCCACTGCATCGGGCCAGCGGGCAATGGCCGCAGCCTGCACCGCATAGGCCTCGGCCAGCGTGGCCGGCGGGGTGCCTGGATAGGCCGGCAGCGCCCGGCCGGCTGCGCGGGCGGCAGTGAACTGGGCGGAGATCTCTTGGGGGTTGCTCATGGTGTGTCTGGCTGCGCCGCGGCGCCCGGTGAGTTGCGGCGGGCAATGTAGCGCGAACCCGCCCGGCTCCGGCTTTGCATCTGATCAAGCCGGTGATCGCTGCGCCGGCTCGCCACCGCCGCCGTCACGCCTCGTCCTTCACCACTCAAACCGGGCCGGCCGACTGCTCCAGCCGCACCGCGAACAGGGCCAGCTCCACATCGTTGCGCACCCCGATCTTCTCCAGTACGCGCGCCCGGTAGGTGGACACGGTGTTGGGCGACAGCACGAGTTGCTCGGCAATCTCGCCCACGCTGCGGCCCGCAGCCAGCAGCTGGTAGACCTGGTGCTCGCGGTGAGACAGGCGCTCGTGCAGCGGCTGCCCATCGTCCGCGGCATGGCGCCCGCCCGCCCCCACGGCGCCCGCCAGCAGCTCGGCCACGCTCGGGGTGATGAAGAGCTGACCCCGGGCAACCTGGCGGATGGCGTCGATCATCTGCTCACTGTCCGCACTCTTGTTGAGGTAGCCCGCCGCGCCGAGCTTCAGGCTGCGCACCGCGTACTGACGGTCGGGGTAGGTCGACAGCATCAGCACCGGCAGCTTCGGGAACTCGCTCTTCAAGGCCTTCAGCACATCCAGCCCGTCGCGCTGGGGCATGGCGATGTCCAGCAGCACCACGTCCGGCCCCTGGCCGGCTTCACGGCTGGCGCGCACACCGCGCAGCGCATCGGCACCGTTGGCCGCTTCACCCACCACGCGCAGGTCGTCCGCCTCCGCCAGGATCTGCTTGATGCCCTCGCGGACGATCAGGTGGTCATCGCAGATGAGCACGCGGATCATGGCGCGTCTCCGATCGGCATCACCAGCCGCACGGTCGTGCCCCGGCCTGGCGCACTGTCAATGCCCAGGCGCCCCCCGAACTGCGCCGCGCGCTCGCGCATGCCCATGACGCCGTAGCTGCGCGGGTCCGCCAGGGCCTCGGGAGGCGCCCCACGGCCGTCATCGCGCACCTGCAGGTAGAGCACCGGTGCCGGCGGCGCGTCCACATCGATGCGGATGGCCACCTGGCGCGCCTGCGCATGCCGGGCGATGTTGGACAGCACCTCCTGGAAGATGCGGAACACCGCGATCGCCAGCCCGCCGCCGGGCGGGGCCACGTCGGCCGCCACGTGCATCTTGAAGTCGACTGCCGTGTCGTCGCTGCAGGCGCGCTCGAACTCCTGCGCCTGCCACTCCAAGGCCGCCCACAGGCCTTGATGGTCGAGGATGCTGGGGCGCAGGTCGGTGATGATGCGGCCGACCGCATCCACCGCGGTGTCGACCAGCCCACCCATGCGCTGGCATTTGGCCTGCATGGCCTCACGCTGGGCGGCATCGCCCACGCGGCGTGTCAGCCAGTTCACATCCATCTTGAGCGCCACCAGGATGGAGCCGAGCTCATCATGGATCTCGCGGGCAATGCGCTTGCGCTCGGTCTCGCGCATGGCCTCCAGGTGGTGGGCCAGCTCGCGGATCTCGGCCGTGCGTTCGGCCACCCGGCGCTCCAGCTCGTCGTGGCTGGCCCGCAGCAGTGCCTCGGCACGCTTGCGCGCGGTGATGTCGACAAAGCTCGCCACCGCGCCCTGCACCGCCCCGTTCTCGACGATGGGGTGGCTGGCGTACTCCACCGCGAACGGCGTGCCGTCTGCGCGCCAGATCACCTCGTCGTCGATCCGGCAGGGCATGCCGCGGCGAAACGCATTGAAGATGGGGCAATCGCACTCGGGGTAGTGCCGCCCATCCGCGTAGGAATGGTGGATGAGCTCGTGCATGTTGCGCCCGAGCACCTCCTCGGTGCGCCAGCCGAGCATCTCGCAGGCAGCGCGATTCACGAAGGTGCATGCGCCGCTCATGTCGACACCGAAGATGCCCTCGCCGGTGCTTTCCAGCAGCAGGGCCAGGCGGCGCGCGGCATCGGGGGGCGGCAAGGCAAGGGCGGCAGCGGGCATGCCCCGTTCGAGTGCAAGCCCCATGCCATGCCCGGGGCCGGGCCCGGCGCCTCAGGCGGGGTCAGCGGCGCCGGCCGTCGCGTCGTCGTACCGGCGCGGCAACCGCACGCGGAAGGTGGTGCCCTCGCCAGCCGTCGAGCGCAGCTCGGTGGTGGCATCCAACAGGTCGCACAGCCGCTTCACGATGGACAGGCCGATGCCCTCGCCCGGCTGCTGCGGCCCCGGGCGCGGGCCGTCGCCGCTGGGCTGGGGGTCCGGCAGTTCCACATGGGCATGGCGGACGGCGCCGAGGGCGTGATCCATCGCGACCTCGCGCGCCTGGTCGGTGGCCTCCTCGATGGCGCCTGCCAGCGGCGAGCTGGGCCCGGCCTGGAAGCCCGGTCCGGTGTCCCGCACCTCCAGGAACCAGCGCTCCCGGTCACCCGGCGGACAGGCGCCGCAGCGCACGGTCACGCCGCCACTGACGGTGTACTTGATGGCGTTGATGACCAGGTTCTGCGCGATGCGCCGCGTCTTCACCGCATCGCCCTGCACGGGCAGCGCCGCCACGCCCTCGAACCGCAGGCTCAGGCCCCGGGCCTGCGCCTGGGGCAACAGATCCTCGCAAAGGGTGGCGAGCAGCGCGGCCGCGTCCATGTCCTCCAGGCGGCGATGCTCCAGGCCGCCTTGCAGCCGTGCCAGATGAGTCACGTCGTTGAGCAGCTGGGTCAGCGAACCCACGTTGCGTTCGAGCAGGCGCAGGAAGCGCTCCCGCAATTCGTCGGAGGCACGCGGCGACACCAGCCCGGCGCTGACCGTGGCGACCACGCCCAGTCCGCCGCGCAGATCATGCGCGGCCTGGTGCCAGAGCTGCGCGCGCTCCTGGTCCAGCTCGCGCAACACCTGCAGCGCTTGCTCCAGGTCGCGGATCTGGCTGCTGGCTTCGAGCTGCTGGAGCTCGAAGTACTGCGAGACGCTGGCGCTGATCGCATCGCTGCACTGCCGTGCCCAAATGCGGCGGGCTTCGGCCATGCCGGCCGGGTCGCCGTCCTGCGAGGGGGCGTAAGCGTCCAGCTCGGCGACCACGCATTCGTTCAGCAGACCCAGCTCGCGTGTCACCTCGGCCAGGTGAAAGCCCTGCTGCCAGCGGTGCAGCCCATGGGCCGCGGCGTCGCCGTGGTGGGGCTCCTGGCCGGTGGCGTCGGTGGGCGGTTCGGCCTGGGCGGCGGCGGCCGTCAGCCGGCGCTCGAAGTCCACCAGCAAGGCCGGGATGTGGTCGTGCAGCTGGGCGCGGGGCAAGGCCGACCCGCTGGTGAGCGCGGGGTCGGCCGTGACGGCATCGCGCCAGGCCTGCAGGATGGCGCCCCGGCGGCGCTTGAGGTGAGCGCCCAACGCGGCAGGGTCGAACGGGAGCATGGGTGCGTCCTTGGCCCGAAGCGGGCCGGCGGCGCATTCTCTTCGACGACGGCCGATCGGTGTCGACCCGGGCATGCCACGTGCCGGCCGCATGCCACGGCGCACGCCTAGCGTCAGAACCGCCAGCTGGCGCCGAGCGTCAGGTAGCGGCCGACGGCGCCCTCCTGATGCAGAGACGGGTTGTAGTGCGCGCCCCCCGACGACACGCCACCGCCGGTGGAGCCCGACGCGAAGGCGTCGATGGGTGCCGCGCGGTCGAACAGGTTGGTGACGGAAGCGCGCAGGCTCAGGCCCGGCGTGACCTGCCAGCTGGCGTTCAGGTTGAAGGTGGTGAACGACGGCACACGGCACAGCGGCGAGCCGCCCGCCGGCAAGCCGTTGGGGTAGATCGTGGACAGGGCCGAGGCGCAGTCGGGCAGGTTGTAGCTGCTGTCTTCCACCTTCATGCCGCTGACGTAGTTCAGCGTGCCGCTGAGCTCGACCGGCCCGCGCGACCAGGCCAGGCCCAGCGAGGCGCGGTCCTTGGGCGTGCCGGTGTTGGTGGAGACGAAGCTCGGGCCGTGCGTGCCCGCCATCTCGTAGACCTGGCCGGGGCCGCGGTCGATGGTGTAGCGGATCATGTGCGACCACTGCAGCTGCGGCGTGAACTCGCCCCAGGCCCCGGCGTTGAGCTTCATGCGCAGGTCCACGTCCACACCGCTGGTGCGGGCGCTGCCGAGGTTGATGAAGGGATAGGTGCCGTACAGGATGGTGTCGTCGGCACTCGTCGGCGCGGCGTTCGGCGTGGTGGGGCTGTTCACGCGGTAGAGCTTGGTGCCGTAGGCGTCGGGCGTGTCGATCTGGCCCTGGCCGAACAGACCGACCGAGACGATCTGGTTGCGGATCTTGATGTCGTAGTAGTCGACCGACACATTCATGGTCGGCACCGGCTCCAGGATGAAGCCCAGCGTCATCGAGCGCGACTTCTCCGGCTTCAGGTCCTTGCCCGGCAGCTGCAGCTGGGTGCCGCCCACACCGATGTCGCAAGGCTGGCCCGGTTTGACGAGGTTGCACAAGGCGGTGTCCACCAACGGCGGCAGGTAGCCGGCGCTGGACCCGCTGGTGCCGATCTCCACCGGGTTGGGCGCGCGGAAGCCCCCCGCCCAGGTGCCGCGCAGCGTGAGCTCCTTGATCGGCACGTACTTGGCGCCGACCTTGGGCGTGACGGACGAGCCGTAGGTGTCGTAGTGGTCCACGCGGGCGGCGGCGTCCACCTCCAGTTGCCGGGTCAGCGGCGCTGCCAGCTCCACGTAGGCGGCGGAGATGGTCTGCTTGCCCACGCCGAAGGCGTAAATGTTGCTGGCCTGCGCACCGCTGGAGAAGCCGTCAGGGAAGCGCTCGTCCAGAGACCGCTTGCTGAACTCGACGCCCGTGCCCAGGGCCAGGTTGCCGCCGCCGAGCTTCATCAGGTCGCGGCTGGCACGCAGTGAGATGAAGTTCAGCGTGTTGGTGGACGTGGACCGGCCTTCAGGCGTGAGGCTGGCCAGCACGCTGGCCGGGTTGTTCGCGCCGATGACGTACTTGCCGCTGTTCAAGGCGGCCTGCAGCGCGGGCAGGCTGATGAAGTGCTTCAGGGTCAGGTCGGTCGCCACGCGGGTGAGGCCGAGCGTGGCCTGCACGTCCCAGCCGGCAAAGCCGCCCGACAGCTCGGCCACCAGGCGCTGAGACTGGGTGGACGTCTGCGAGCGCTGGGCCGGCAGGTCGCCGAACTCGTTGTCCACCGGGTTGCCGGTGGCCGGGTCGATGACGTTGGTGCCGTTCAGCGCCGTGGGCTGCGGGTTCGGGTGGTTGGGGCCGAAGTTGAAGGTCGTGATGCCGCCGTCGGGCGACACCCAGTTGAGCAGGCCCACCTGCGTGGCCCGGCTGCCCAGCACCGACGCGGCGACCGACAGCGTCCAGTCCTGCGGCAGCAGCGCCGTCACCTTGCCGAGCAGGCTGTAGGTGCGCGTCTCGGGCGCCACCTGCAGCGCGGGGTTGGCCACGAGGCCCAGGTCTTCGCCGCCGTAGCGCGTCCAGTCTGAGCCGCCCAGCGCCGGCCGGTCGCTCAGCAGCACGCTGCCCTGGCGGCGGAACCCGGCGCTCAGATAACCCGCGACCCCGTCGCGCGTGAGGTCGCCAAAGCCGCGGATGCCCGACACCTTCACCATGCGCCCGTCGCCGCGCGAGGCGCTGCCGATCTCGGCCTGCAGCGCCGTGCCCTCGTGGCTGCGCTTGAGGATGACGTTGACCACGCCGGCCATGGCGTCCGAGCCATAGATGGCCGAGGCACCGTCCTTCAGCACCTCCACCCGCTCCACGGCCTCCACCGGGATGGAGGCGATGTCGACGAAATCCCGCTGGCCATCGTCCGGCAGCGGGTACGAGGCCATGCGGTGGCCGTCGATCAGCACCAGCGTGGCGCCCACCGTCAACCCGCGCAGCGAGATGCCGCTGCCCCCCGCCCCGAAAGCCCCGGGCGTGGCCTGGCCCAGCGAGCCCATGTTGTTGGCCGACAGGTGCTGCAGCACCTCGCCCAGCGTGCTGTAGCCGGTGCGAGCGATGTCGGCCGCGGTCAGGTTCTGCACCGGGCTGGGCGTCTCGGCACTCGCACGCCGGATGTTGGAGCCCGTGACCGTGACCCGTGCCAGCGACGCCTTGTCGGCCGCCTCACCACCCGCCGCACCATCACCGCTCGTGGCCTGGGCCCACAGGGCCGGGGAGAAGCAGGTCAGCAGGGCTGCGGCCAGCGGCAGCAGGGGCAGGCGGCGGGTCGTGTTCACAGTGGGGTCACCTCGTCGGGTTCAGGAAGCGAGAAAAGTGCGCGATTCTGGAACCAGCAAGAACTGCGCCGCACACCCCGCCGCACGAAAAACGCCAAGCGTCGGCTGGCCGCAACAGGCCGGGCGCGGCTAGCATCGGCGCGACCCACTTCGGGAGGTGTGCATGCGGGCAGAGTCGCTTTTCCAGGCCCTGGGTGGCCTGCCTGGCGTGCAGCGGCTGGCGCGGGCCTGGCACCGGCGCGTGCTGGCCGACGAGGTCGTGGCGCACGCCTTCAGCCACGGCTATCACCCGGCGCACACCGAGCGCCTCGCGGCCTATTGGAGCGAGGCCTGGGGCGGACCGCCGCTCTACACCACTGCCCTCGGCGACGAGAGCCAGGTCGTGCGCATGCACAGCGGCAATGGCGAGCACGACGAGATGGACCGCCGAGCTGTCGCCTGCTTCACCCTGGCCCTGGACGACGCGGGGGTGCAGGACAGCGCGCTGCGCGAGGCCTTGTCCCGCTACTTCGCATGGGCGACGCACGAACGGATGACGGCCTACCCCCGCAGCCCCAAGGACGTGCCCCAGGGGCTGGCGATCGTGCGCTGGGGCTGGCACGGCCCCCTGCCGAGCCCCGACGGCGAGGCTCAGGCGCCGACAATCCAGCCCTCCAGCGGGTCGACGCCCGCCGGCCAGCCGTAGCGCGGCTGCTCGGCGGCCCAGGCAGCCTGCACCATGGCGAGCACGGCATCCAGGGTGTCGCCGCTGGCGTCGGCCACCAGCTCATCGCGCTGGGCATGGCTGAGCTTGAGGCGCAGGCCGAGCCGCGTGCGACCCTGCTCCAGCGCATCGACCATGTCCTTGCGCGCGATCAGCCGCTCGGGCGTCTGGGCGGCCTTGGTGTCGCTCTTGTACGAGCGCCGCCCGATCAGCTCACGCGCCAGCAGGCCGGGGTAGGCCTCCAGCGCGATGCGCGGGTCGGTGCCCGGCAGATGCCCGGGCAACTGCACCCCGGCGGCCAGCAGCCGCGGCACGCCGGCATGCAGCATGAAGGCCACGGGCGGGTTGACCCAATTCATGCTGGGGCTGGACCCGGCGGGGCCGTCGCAGGCGCGGTGCGCGAACTTGCCCCCCGCCGGCCGTGCATCGCAGAAGGCCGCGAAGCGCTCGCGGATGTCGTCGCGGCCCAGCGCGGCATAGTGGGCCATCAGCGCGGCGTAGTCGCTCGGCCACCCCAGGTGCTCGACCAGCTCGCGCGGCAGGCCGAAGGGCAGGTCGAATCCCCCCACCCAGGGCCCCGGCGTGGCGAGCCAGGCAGAAAAGTCCTCCAGCGTGAGGTGTGCGTCCAGCCCGCCCAGCCGGACGACGCGCCCCTGCCGGAGGCCCTCGGCCACACGGATGGGCTTGGCCCGGCGGGGCGCACTCGTGAAGTCGACCCCAAAAACCCGAATATCTGACATGGCCGGCATTCTGGCTCTGGGCAAGAATCCCGGCTTCCATGGCAGTTCTGCTCGAACACCCTTCAGCACACGGAGACGACGCAGGCTTTGATGCCCTCGCCTTCGACGCGGCCTTGCTGGCCGAACGACAGCGCGCAGCCGCGGGCGGCTATCAGGCATCGTGCGATGCGCTGGAAGCCCTGCTGCTCACCTGCCCGCCCAGCCAGCCCGCCCGCCGCGCCGAAGTGCTGGCCCTGCTGGCCCACCAATACCCGCGGCTGGGCAAACTCACCTCCAGCGCCCGCTGCGCCACCGAAGCCCTGACGCTGGCCCAGCGCCTGAACGACGACAGCCTGCGGGCCGATGCGCTGACGAGCCAGTGCTATGTCTACGCCCAGCTGCTGATGGGCCGCGAGGCACTGGAGTCGGGCATGCGCGCACTGTCGGCTGCCCGCCGTCTGGCCGACCCCGTGCGCGAGGCCTGGGCGCTGAACCGGGTGGCCGCAGCCTACTGCAGCCTCGAGAACCCCACCCAGGCCTGCGCCTCGGTGCAGCAGGCCATGGAGATTGCGACGCTGGGCGATTCGCAGGAGGTGCGTTTTTCCTGCTGCAACAACCTCGCCTACTTCTGGCTGCGCCGGGTGGACGAGGTCAAGGCCCTGGGAGGCGACAGCCCCATGCTCGCGGCCGCGCTGGCCAATGCGCGCCGTACCGCGGAGCGGGCGCTGGACCTGGCCCGCGAGGCGGGCAGCCCTTTCCAGGTCGCGGTGGCGCTGTCCAACCTCATCAATGCGCTGCTGGCCGGCGACCTGCTGGACGACGCCATGCCGCTGCTCAACGAGTTCGGCCACATCGCCCATGACAACGGCTACCGCAGCCTGGCCATCGAGGCCGATGCGCAACGCGCCGTCTTCCTCGGCCGCAAGGGCTCACCCCTGCAAGCCGCACAGATGCTCGAAGCCCTGCTGCACGCCAGCAGTGAACCGCCGCCCCAGCTGCGCCGGCTGCTGCTGCGCAGTCTCTACGAAACCTACAAGGCCAGCGCGCAATACCGCCAGGCCCTGGCGTCGCTGGAAGAACTCGTCGCGCTGGACCGCCAGATCGCGCGCGACAACCTCGTGCTGCAGACCGAGGTCATCCTGATCCGCGACCAGGTCGAGCAGGCCCAGGCACGGGCCGACAGCGCCGTGGCCGACGCCCGCCGTGAGCGGGCCCGCGCGGCCCACCTGGAAACCGAACAGCAGCGCCTGCGCGAGCACGCCATGGCCCTGGACCGGGCCGCACACGAAGACGTGCTGACAGGGCTGCACAACCGGCGTCATGCCGAGTTCGCGCTGCCCCTGCTGATCGAAGGCGCCCGCGTGGCCGGTCAGGTCATCAGCGTGGCCGCGCTGGACGTCGACCACTTCAAGAAGATCAACGACACCCATGGCCACGCGGTGGGCGACGCGGTGCTGCAGCAGCTCGCGCAGCTGCTGCGCCACCGCCTGCGCAGCGCCGACCTGCTGGCGCGCATCGGCGGCGAGGAGTTCGTGGCGGTGCTGGTGGGCATCGCCGCCCCGCAGGCGGCCGAGATCTGCGAGCGGCTGCGGCTGGCGGTGGTGGAGCACGACT
>JAIPCJ010000119.1 GCA_021738245.1 Methylotenera sp.
GTGGCACCCGCGCCGGGGCGAGAGGCCGGACCAGGCAAGGCGCCGCCGAGGCGTGGGTCGGGTCCCACAACGAGGCGGGAACGCCGCATGGGCCGGCCTCTCGCCCCGGCCCTTCGGGTTGGCCCTGGCTGAGGCGCATGCCGCGTTACTCGTCGTTGCGGGCACCAGCCCGCGGCCTCCTCGCGCCTTGCCTGCGCCTCAGCCAGGGCCAACGCGGGCGCCACGCTCTGCCGCGC
This sequence comes from Methylotenera sp., assembly GCA_021738245.1. Taxonomy (GTDB): domain Bacteria; phylum Pseudomonadota; class Gammaproteobacteria; order Burkholderiales; family Burkholderiaceae_C; genus Pelomonas. The sequence goes on from JAIPCJ010000119.1 coordinate 237, forward strand.
AGACTCCTAGCCACACTCGGCGGCACGGTGCTGCTGATCGATGCCATCGCCGGAGGCGTATTCCTGCTGTTCGGCCATGTGCATGCAGCCTGGCAAGGCGCAGCGCTGCTGTTGCCGCTGGGCGCCCTGGGCGGCTTTGTGCAGGTGGCCGTGTACAGCTGGCTGCAGCGGCGCATCCCGCCGCAGATGCTGGGCCGGGCGATGGCGCTCTTCATGTTCATCGTGATGGGCCTGGCACCGCTGGCATCGGCCGCGGCGGGGGCAGCCCTGCGGGTGCTGGACGTGACCGCACTCTTCACGGCGGCCGCGCTGTGCCTGCTGGCGGTGGTGACGCTGGGCGCCCTGCTCACGCCCATCCGGCAGATCGCCTACCTGGAGGCGCCGCCTCGCCCGTCGGCCGGCTGATCACCGATGGCCGTGGCCTGCAGGCCCGCGACCTGGCCGAGCGACGCCTGCAGCAGATCGTCGATGAGGGCGAGCACGCGCTCGCGCTCCGGCGCCGCCAGCACGTCGCCCAGCAGGCGATGCACCGGCGTGCTGATAGGCGAGCCCATCATGGCGCCGCGCGGCCCCGTGGGCAGACCACCGGCGGGCGTGCAGGGCCGCTCGGTCAGGTCGATCATGGTGCCCACCAGGCGCAGCGGCCGCCCCTCGGGACCGCGCTCGATGAGCCGACCGCGCGAATGCACCAGCCGGTAGCCCGAGCCGTTGCTGCGCAGCCGAAAACGCGCCTCGTACGTGGGCAGCGCGCCGCGGATATGCTCGCGCATCCGCTCGACCATGGGTGCCAGGTCTTCGGGGTGCACGCGGCAGCGCCAGAAATGCGTGCTGTCGGGGCTGTCGGGGTCGGGGAAGCCCAGCCGCTGCTTCCAGGCCGGCGAGTAGTGCACGGTTTCCAGCTCGGGCCGCAGGTCCCACAGCGCCAACTCCCCGGTCTCGACGGCCTGACGCAGTCTCAGTTCCAGGCGGTGTGCGGCGAGGTTCATGTCAGCTCTCGTTCAAGGCCTTGTACACGAGCAGGGAGGCATGGGCATCGTTCGCAGCGTACTGCAGTTGCTGCGGCGTTAGCGTCGGGTTGGCCCAGTTGGAGGTGGTGGCCTTCTTCGACTTGATGAAGCGCTGCCCCAGCACGACGGCCACCGCGACCTTCAGGCCGACCGCGTCCTTGAAACCCAGGCGCTTCACGAGGTGGGACAGGTCGATGCTGCGCCCGAGACGCAGGCCGAGCCTGCGCTGGATCTGCGGGCGGTCAGACGCCAACCCGAAACCCACCTTCACGATCTCGTCCGACTCGATGACCGCCTGCAGGAAGGGCAACACGCCCGGTGTGGCGGTCTGCACGATGTAGGCCCGCTCGGTGGTCGCAAACTGGATGACCTCGGGCCCGGTCTGCGGCGCGCCGGCCACGAAGACGGGCTTGCTCTCGGTGTCGAAGCCGATGTGGACGGCGGCCCGAAGCTCAGCCTCGGCGGCCGCGAGCTGGTCGGGCGTGCGCAGCAGCTGGATGGCCTGCGGCGGCAGCGCCGGGTAGAGCGGCAGCGCCGCGATCTGCTCGCTGGTGGGCCGCGCCCGGGGCGGGGGTCTTTGCATGGCGGCAGTATGCCGCCCAGGAGCCCGCGCCAGCGCCTCCTGCTCAGGCCTGCGCCGAGCGGCCGGCCGGCGCCGGCTGGGCCGACCACTGCGGCTGACGGGCCAGCTCGGCCGCCGTGGCGTCGTCGGCGGTGACGGCGTATTCGAGGCTGTTGCGCTCGACGAACAGCGCGCTGCGGTAGCGCTGCAACAGGGCGCCCAGCGCGCGGCGGGCTTCGGTGGTGGGGCCGTTGAAGGTGAGGGTCAGGGTGGTCATGGTGAGCTTTTGCAGCCGTGTACGCCACCAACGCCGCGCGGACCGTCCGGTTGACGCCGGATTGCTACGGCTTGTGAATGCGGCGGTTGACACGCGTCAGCGCCCGGCCAGCAAGGTGGCCACTTCGGCCGCCGATCGCACCCCCAGCTTGGCGAACACGCGCGCCCGGTGCACTTCCACCGTGCGCACCGACACGTTCAGCTCGTCGGCGATGACCTTGTTGAGCTTGCCGGCGGCCACACGGGTCATCACCTCGTGCTCGCGCTCCGTGAGGCTGGCCAGGCGCGCGCTGCGCTCCGCGGCCTGCGCGCCTTCGGCTTGCATGGCGGCGTCCACCGCCAGGGCCTGCTCGAGGCGGTCGGCCAGGGCGTTGTCGCTGTAGGGCTTCTCCAGGAAGTCGAAGGCGCCCTTCTTCAGCGCTTCCACCACCATCGGGATGTCGCCGTGGCCCGTCAGGAAGAGCACCGGGTTGCGCAACTGGCGGGCCAGCAGCTCGTCGTGCAGCCGGGTGCCGCTCATGGGCTCCATGCGCACGTCCAGCAGGAACACGCCGCGCGGCGGGGGCTCGCGGTCCAGCGTGTCGAGCAGGGTCGGGCCGCTGTCGAACGGCCGCACCGCCAGGCCGCGCGAGCGAAGCAGGAAAGCCAGCGCGTCCCGCACGCCGGGGTCGTCGTCGACCAGATAGACGCTGCCGGGGTCATGCATGCAGGGGCTCTCCATGGGGTTCGCGGCTCAGGGGCAGGCTGAACGAGAACAGCGCGCCGCCGCTGGCCACATCGCTGGCATCGAGCACGCCCTGGTGGGCCTCGACGATGGAGCGGCAGATGGCCAGCCCCATGCCCATGCCTTCGGCCTTGGTGGAATAGAACGCGGCGCAGAGCTGCTCCACGCGCTGGCCTTGCAGACCGGGGCCGTTGTCCTGCACGTCCACCCGCACGAACTCACCGGCGACGCGACTGCTGACCGTGATGCGCCGGCCTTGCTCGCGCGCCTGCAGCGCATCGGCTGCATTGCGCACGAGGTTGATGACGACCTGCTCGATCAACACGGCATCGGCCAGCACCGACGGCACGCCGGGCGCCAGGCTCAAGGTCAGCGCCACGCCGCGGCGCTGGCAGTCGCGCTTGAGCAGCTCGACCGCCGCGGTGATGACCTCGTGCAGGTCGCAGGCCTCATGACGCGGCTCGCGCCGGGTCAGGAACTCGCGGATTCGCGCCACGATGCGGCCGGCATGCGCCGCCTGCTGGCCCAGGCGCTGCAGCGCGCCACGCACGAGTTCGTCCTGCACGCCGAGCTTCTCCAGCGAGTTGCTCAGGCCCGCGCCGTAGCTGGCGATGGCGGTCAGCGGCTGGTTCAGTTCATGCGCCAGCGTGGAGGCCACCTCGCCCAGCATGGTCAGGCGGGCGTTGTGAGCCAGGGTCTCGATCTGGCGGCGCTCGCGTTCTTCGAGCCGCTTGCGCTCGGTGATGTCGATGATGCTGCCCATCCAGCCGATCTGCCGCCCGCCGGCATCCACCAGCGGCGACTCGAACACCATCACATCCACCGAGCGCCCGCTGCTGTGCTGCCAGCGCGCTTCGAAGCCTTCGCGCGGTGCCTGGCCGGCGAGGTTGCGGCGGTTGCGTTCGGTCAGCTCATCCAGCGCGTCGGGCGGCCAGTAGGGCATGGGCGGCAGCAGGCCCACCAGCTGCTCGGCCGGCAGGCCCACCAGTTCGCAGAAGGTGCGGTTGACGTAGAGCAGCCGGCCATCGAAGTCACGCGCGCGCAGCGCCACCAGGGCCGAGTCTTCCATCGCGCGGCGCCAGGCGGCCTCGGTGCGGCCGGCCACCTCGGCGCGCTGCACCTGGCGCATCTGCCGGCGCAGCAGCCAGCTCGCCACCGCGATGAGGGGCAGAAAGCCCGCCACCAGCACCCAGGCCAGCGGCCGGATGGCGGTCGGCGCGGGGTCGCGCAGGGTCAGCTCCAGCGCGGCATCGGTGATGGCTTCCTGCGTCAAGGGGCTGGACCGCAGCGGCCCGGTGAGGGAGACGCGGTAGCTGGGCCGGGGCCCCTGTGCGGCACGCAGCGGTGACTCGGTGCTGGACGCGATGACCTGGTCGGCGCTGTCCACCAACTGCACGTCGTACTTGCGCGCCAGCCACCAGGGCACGCCGCGCTTGAGCAGCAGCGCCGGTGGGTAGCGCACCACCAGCGTGCCCTCGGTGCCGACCGGCGCGGTCAGGTGCAGCGAGAGGCCGTCTTCCAGCCGCACGTCGTCGGCCCGGCCGGATACCTCGGCGACGACGCGAAAACGCCCATCCAGCCACGTGACCGACTGCCAGAGCCGGCGCAGCCCGTTGACCGTTTCAGGGTGCGCGGCCAGGGCCGCTTCGCCCGGCACCTCGGTGGCCAGCGCCTGGGCCAGCACGCGCAGATGCCCCTGTTCCTCAGCGATGCGGTCCCGCAGCTGGGCTTCGGTGCTGAGGGCATCGGAGATGAGCGTCTGGCGCTGCTGCTCCTGCTCCTCGGCTTCGTTGGCCCGCACCCAGCCGAGCACGCCCAGCACAAACACCAGGGATAACCCCAAGGGGGCCAGCCACAGGCTTCGGTGCAGGAATTCGCGCCACGTCATGCCCTGCAGTCTAGAGAGGCGCACCGGGCCTGCGAAATGTGGAACTCCACAACTACCCGGCGCGCGCGTGGGTCGGAAGAATGCCCGCCATACCCACTATTCGGAGACACCCCATGGCCCTGCGCCGTCTCATCCTCGCCACCGCCCTGGCCCTGCCGCTTGCCTCGTTCGCGCAGGCGCCCATCGTCATCAAGTTCAGCCACGTCGTCGCGCCGGACACGCCCAAGGGCAAGGGCGCCCAGCGCTTCAAGGAGCTGGCCGAGCAGCGCACCGGCGGCCGCGTGAAGGTGGAGGTCTACCCGAACAGCCAGCTGTACAAGGACAAGGAAGAGCTCGAAGCCCTGCAACTGGGCTCGGTGCAGATGCTCGCCCCGTCGCTGGCCAAGTTCGGCCCGCTGGGCGTGAAGGAATTCGAGGTCTTCGACCTGCCCTTCCTGTTCAGCGACACCGCCGCCTTTCGCGCCGTGACGGACGGCCAGGTCGGCGCCGACCTGTTCAAGAAGCTCGAACCCAAGGGCATCAAGGGCCTGGCCTACTGGGACAACGGCTTCCACATCATGAGCGCCAACAAGCCGCTGCATGCCGTGGCGGACTTCAAGGGCCTGAAGATGCGCATCCAGTCCAGCAAGGTGCTGGACGCCCAGATGCGCGCCCTGGGTGCCATCCCCCAGGTCATGGCCTTCAGCGAGCTCTACCAGGCGCTGCAGTCGGGCGTCGTGGACGGCACCGAAGGCGTGCCGAGCAACTTCTACACCCAGAAGATCTATGAAGTGCAGAAGCACATGACCCTGTCCAACCACGGTCACCTCGCCTATGCGCTCATCGTCAACAAGAAGTTCTGGGACGGCCTGCCGGCCGACATCCGGACCCAGCTCGAGAGCGCGGTGAAGGACTCGACCATCTACGCCAACGCGATCGCCGCCACCGAGAACGCCACCTCGCTGGACAAGATCAAGGCCGCCGGCAAGACCACCATCTACACGCCCACCCCGGCGGAAACCAACGAGTGGAAGAAGGCGCTGATGCCGGTCCACAAGGAAATGGAATCCCGCGTGGGCAAGGCGACCGTCGAAGCTGCCTACAAGGCCGCTGGCTTCGTCGCGCCCAAGTAAGCCCCCCGTACCGGCTGACGCCGGCCCCCCAGGGGGCACTGCCTGCGGCCTGGCGAAGCCAGCTCCGCGGCAGTCGCTCGATCACTCCCGCACCGGCGGCCGCCGGCGCGGTCGGAGGAACTCATGATCAACAAAGTGCTGAATCATCTCGAGGAGTGGCTCATCGCCTTCCTCATCGGCGCTGCCACGCTGGTGATCTTCGTCGCCGTCGTGCATCGCTTCCTGTCCGGCGTGCCCTATATCCAGGACTACACGGTGCGGATGAACCTGTCCTGGGCGCAGGAGCTGTGCATCTTCATGTTCGTGTGGATGGCCAAGTTCGGTGCGGCCTATGGCGTGCGTACCGGCATCCACGTGGGCGTGGACGTGGTGCTGCGCAAGCTCAACGGCCCGGCCTACCGCGCACTCGTCGTGTTCGGCCTGCTGGCCGGTGCCGTGTTCACCGGCACCGTGGCGGCGCTGGGGGCCAACTTCGTGTGGCACATGTCCGAGACCGACCAGACCTCGGCCGACCTGGAGATCCCGATGTGGTGGGTCTACAGCTGCGTGCCGCTGGGCTCCAGCCTGATGTGCTACCGCTTCCTGCAGGTCGCCTGGAGCTTCCTGAAGACCGGTGAGCTGCCCCACCACGACCACGGCCACGTCGACGGGCTCGAGGAGGCCAAGGCATGAACGCATCCATCATCTTCGTCCTGCTGATCCTGCTCATGCTCACGGGCATGCCGATCAGCATCTCGCTGGGCCTGACCGTCCTGACCTTCCTGTTCACGATGACGCAGGTGCCGATCGAGTCGGTCGCCCTGAAGCTGTTCACCGGCATCGAGAAGTTCGAGATCATGGCGATCCCGTTCTTCATCCTGGCCGGCAACTTCCTGACGCATGGCGGGGTGGCGCGGCGGATGATCCGCTTCGCCTCCAGCATGGTGGGTCACTGGCACGGTGGCCTGGGCCTGGCCGGCGTGATGGCCTGTGCGCTGTTCGCCGCCGTGTCGGGCTCGTCGCCGGCCACGGTGGTGGCCATCGGTTCAGTCATCCTGCCGGCGATGGTGAAGCAGGGCTTCCCGAACAAGTTCGGCGCCGGCATCCTCACCACATCGGGGTCGCTGGGCATCCTGATCCCGCCGTCGATCGCGATGGTGATGTACTCGGTCTCCACCAACGTGTCGGTGGGCGCGATGTTCATCGCCGGCATCGTGCCAGGCCTGGTGCTGGCCTTCCTGCTGGGCCTGACCACCTGGAACATCGCCCGCAAGAACAACTACCCGCGCCTGCCCAAGGCCACGTTCAAGGAGCGCCTGGTTGCCTTCAAGGAGAGCATCTGGGGCCTGCTGCTGATCGTGGTCGTCATGGGCGGCATCTACAGCGGCATGTTCACGCCGACCGAAGCCGCCGCCATGGCAGCGGTCTACGCCTTCATCATCGCGGTGTTCGTCTACAAGGACCTGCCGCTCAAGCGCCTGCCCAAGGTGCTGCTGGACTCGGCCAGCATGAGCGCGATGCTGCTCTACATCATCACGAACGCGGTGCTGTTCAGCTTCCTGATGACGAGCGAGAACATCCCACAGGCCATGGCCGACTGGATGATCGCGCAGGGCTTCGGGCCGATCGCCTTCCTGCTGGTGGTCAACATCCTGCTGCTGCTGGCCGGCAACGTGATGGAGCCGAGCTCGATCATCCTGATCCTGGCGCCCATCCTGTTCCCGGTGGCCATGAAGCTGGGCATCGACCCCATCCACTTCGGCATCCTGATCGTGGTGAACATGGAAGTCGGCATGTGCCACCCGCCCGTGGGCCTGAACCTGTACGTGGCCTCGGGCATCACCAAGATGGGCATCAGCGAACTGACCATGGCCGTCATGCCCTGGCTGCTGACCATGCTGGGCTTCCTGCTGGTGGTGACCTACTGGCCGGGGCTGACCCTGTGGCTGCCGCACTTGCTGATGAAGTAGGCGCCGCGGCAGGCATCTGACGACAAGGGGCTTCGGCCCCTTTCGTCTTTCTGGCACCCGCCCTGCGCCGACCCGGCACGGCCCTTGCGTAACCCGGGCTGACCATGACCACGCCTCTCTTTCCCCTGCCCGGTCTGCGGGTGCTGCTGGCCGACGCCGGCCAGCGCCGCAGCCCCGTCATCCGCCTGGAGTTGATCCGGCTGCGCTGCCAGCTGGTGGATGTCATCGACCTGGTGGCCGAACCCGACGCCCTGCCTGCCGCGCTGGAGCGGCTGACCCCTGAGCTGCTGCTGATCGACTGCGATCAGCCCAGCCCCGTCCTGCTCCATCAACTGGGTGACGCCCTGCAGCGCCAGCCCCGCCCGGTGCTGCTGGCGGCTGAGCAGATGAGCCCCGAGCAGATGCGCGCCACCCTGTCGGCCGGCGTCAGTACCGTGCAGCTGGCCGGCCTGCCTCCCCAGCGCCTGGGCCCGCTGCTGCAACTGGCGCTGGCCCGCTTCGAACACGACCAGAGCCTGCAGCGCGACCTGCGCCAGACCCAGACCCAGCTGGCCGAGCGCAAGCTGGTGGAGCGCGCCCGCGGCATCCTGATGCGCGAGCAGGGGCTGGACGAAGAAGCGGCCTTCCAGCGCCTGCGCCAGATCGCCATGGACAGCGGCCAGACCCTCGCTGCCGTGGCCACCCGGCTGATCGAGGCCGACCAGCTGCTGCGCCCGCGCTGAGCCTCGATCTGGGGCGGCTGCGCACCATGGCGCACCAACTCGGGCCGGCAGCGACCTCACCCAGCCCCGGCCTGACGCACCGACACGGCGCGCCGAACCCATCCGGGGCGGCGCCCCAGCCCCGCATGCGCCATCGGCGTGCAAGCCAGCCGCGACTCGGCCCCTGCCAAGCTGGCACGCAACCTGCTGAAGCTCTTGTGAGACCTGCAATGGCGCAGGACTCTCGGGCCAGTCGGCAGTTCGCCCGGCTGGCACTTCGGGACAACGGCGTCCATCCTCTCCTATTGCGTCTTCGCTGCTGAAGTGCGGCGCGGGCGGAGCGTGGCTGCGACGCCGTTGCGCCCTGCACGACCCCAGGAGCCCGTGATGACCGCCCGCGACAACTCGACTGCCCCGACCGCCTCGACCGACCTGACCCGCCGCAGCCTGCTGGCCGCCGCGGCCGGCCTGCCCGCCCTCGGCCTGGCCGGCGGCGCCTGGGCCCAGGGCTCGGACAAGCCCGAGAAGGAGGAGGTGCGCATCGGCTTCATCCCGCTGACCGACTGCGCCAGCGTCGTCATGGCCTCGGTGCTGGGCTTCGACAAGAAGTACGGCATCAAGATCATCCCCACCAAAGAAGCCTCCTGGGCCGGCGTGCGTGACAAGCTCGTCAACGGCGAGCTGGACATGGCCCATGTGCTGTACGGCCTGATCTACGGCGTGCACCTGGGCGTGGCCGGTCCCAAGAAGGACATGGCCGTGCTGATGACGCTGAACCGCAACGGCCAGGCCATCACGCTGTCCAAGAAGCTGGCGGATGCCGGTGCGGTGGACGGCGCCTCGCTCGCCAAGGTCATGGCCAAGGACAAGCGCGACTACAGCTTCGCGCAGACCTTCCCGACCGGCACCCACGCGATGTGGCTGTACTACTGGCTGGCCGCACACGGCGTGAACCCGATGAAGGATGCCAAGGTCATCACCGTGCCGCCGCCGCAGATGGTGGCCAACATGCGCGTGGGCAACATGGACGGCTTCTGCGTCGGCGAGCCCTGGGGCCACCGCGCCATCATCGACGGCATCGGCATCACCGCCACCACCACGCAGGACATCTGGCCCGAGCATCCCGAGAAGGTGCTCGGCACCACCGGCGACTTCGTCAAGAAGTACCCCAACACCGCACGGGCCGTGATCATGGCCGTGCTGGAGGCCAGCCGCTGGATCGACGCCGGCCTCATCAACAAGAACAAGATGGCCGAGACGATTGCCGACAAGGCCTACGTCAACACCGGTGTCGACGCCATCAACCAGCGCATCCTGGGCCGCTACCAGAACGGCCTGGGCAAGACCTGGGACGACCCGCGCCACATGAAGTTCTTCGACGACGGCGCGGTGAACTTCCCCTACCTGAGTGACGGCATGTGGTTCCTGACCCAGCACAAGCGCTGGGGCCTGCTGAAGGACCACCCCGACTACCTCGGCACCGCCAAGGCCATCAACCAGACCAAGCTCTACGCCGAGGCCGCCGGCGCGCTCAAGATCAGCGTCCCCAAGGACCCGATGCGCAGCTCCAAGCTGCTGGACGGCGTCGCCTGGGACGGCAAGGACCCGGCGAAGTACGCCGACAGCTTCAAGGTCAAGGGGTAATCGCCATGGTGTCTGCCGTCTTCCATTCGCCTCGCGAGGCCGCCGCCGCGGCCGAAGCGCCCGCGGCCAGCCTGGCCGCGCCCAGCCGTTCCGTCATGCCCCCTGTCGACGCCACTGCGCCCAAGACCGCACCCAAGCCTCAGCCGCAACGCGACCCGATCGACTGGAAAGGCCTCGCCCTGCGCGTGCTGCCACCCGTGATCAGCATCGCGCTGCTGATTGGCCTGTGGGGGCTGGCCACGCAGAAAGGCGGCTCGTTTCCAACCCCGGCGGCCACCTTCGACGCCGCCGTCAAGCTCTTCTCCGACCCGTTTTACCGCAACGGGCCGAACGACCAGGGCATCGGCTGGAACATCCTGAACTCGCTCGGCCGCGTCGGCATGGGCTTCGGGCTGGCGGCGCTGGTGGGCATCCCGCTGGGCTTCATCATCGGGCGATTCCAGTTCGCCAACCGCATGGTGTCGCCGCTGATCGCGCTGCTCAAGCCGGTGTCGCCGCTGGCCTGGTTGCCCATCGGCCTGCTGGCCTTCAAGAGCGCCAACCCGGCCGCCATCTGGACCATCTTCATCTGCTCCATCTGGCCGATGGTGGTCAACACCGCCGTGGGCGTGCAGCGCGTGCCGCAGGACTACCTGAACGTGGCCCGCGTGCTCAAGCTCAGCGAATGGAAAGTCATCACCCGCATCCTGCTGCCCGCGGTGCTGCCCTATGTGCTGACGGGCGTGCGGCTGAGCGTGGGCACGGCCTGGCTCGTCATCGTCGCCGCCGAGATGCTGACCGGCGGTGTGGGCATCGGGTTCTGGGTGTGGGACGAGTGGAACAACCTGAACGTGGCCCACATCCTGATCGCCATCTTCGTCATCGGCACCGTCGGCCTGCTGCTGGAATGGATGCTGATGGCGCTCGCCAAGCAGTTCACCTTTGACGGAGATTGAGACCATGAAACCCTTCATCCAGGTCCAGGACGCCGAGATGGTGTTCACCACCCGCAAGGGTCGCTTCCATGCGCTGCAGAACGTCAGCCTGGACGTGCAGCGCGGTGAGTTCATCACGCTGATCGGCCACTCCGGCTGCGGCAAGTCCACGCTGCTGAACCTGATCGCCGGCCTGCTGCAGCCCACCTCGGGCGCACTGATCTGCGACGGCCGCGAGATCGCCGCCCCCGGCCCGGAGCGTGCGGTGGTGTTCCAGAACCATTCGCTGCTGCCCTGGCTGTCCTGCCTGGACAACGTGCTGCTGGCGGTGGAGTCGGTCTTCGGCGGCAAGGAAGCCAGCGCCAAGCTCAAGGTGCGCGCCCGCGCCGCGCTGGAGCTGGTGGGCATGAGCCATGCGCTGCACAAGCGCCCGCACGAGATCTCGGGCGGCATGAAGCAGCGCGTGGGCATCGCCCGCGCCCTGGCCATGGAACCCAAGGTGCTGCTGATGGACGAGCCCTTCGGCGCGCTCGATGCCCTCACCCGCGCCAAGCTGCAGGACGAGCTGCTGAAGATCGTCGCGCGCACGCAGAGCACGGTCATCATGGTCACGCACGATGTGGACGAAGCCGTGCTGCTGTCGGACCGCATCGTCATGATGACCAACGGCCCGGCGGCCACGATCGGCGAGATCCTGGAGGTCGGCATCCCGCGGCCGCGGGTGCGCGTGGAGCTCGCCGAGGATGCGCGCTATGTGGCGGCGCGCAAGGAGGTCATCGACTTCCTGTACACGCGGCATGCGCATGTGGAGCAGGCGGCTTGATCTTGCCGCGGGCGATGGATGTCGTGAGCTTTTGCTGAGCGCGAGTCGACCAGCGCCCGCCGCCAATCACCCTCAGAACACCACCTCGGCTCTCAGCCCTCCCTCCGGTCGATTGCCCAACACCAGCACCGCCCCCTGCCGCCGCACCAGCTGCTGCGCGATGTAGAGCCCCAGGCCCGTGCCACCGGTATCGCGGTTGCGGGAGGTTTCCAGGCGCCGGAAGGGTTGCCGCACCCGCGCCAACTCCGCGTCCGGAATGCCGGGGCCATCGTCGTCGACGATGAGGCGAGTCACGCCCGTGGCCAGGTCGACCGACACGCGGGCATTGCCGGCGTAGCGCAGCGCGTTGCCCACGAGGTTGTCCAGCACACGCCGCAGCGCGACCGGGTCGGCATGCACCACGGCAGGCGGCCCGTCGAAGCTCACGGCGGCACCGGTCTGGGCGAGATCGTCCACGGCCGACTGCGCCAGGGCCGACAGGTCAACCCGCTGCAGCTGCACCGCTTCGGCCGGGCGGAAGACCTCGATGACGCTCTCCACCAGCCCGTTCATCTCGCGCAGGTCGTCGATGCAGCGCTCGCGCACCTTGGCCTCCACCTCGCCGGTCTCCAGCCGCAGGCGCATGCGCGTGAGCGGCGTGCGCAGGTCATGCGAGATGGCGGCCATCATCAGGCCGCGCTCTTCGAACTGGCCGCTGAGCTCGGCCGCCATGCGGTTGAACACGGCGGCGGCGTCCCGCACTTCTCGGGTGCCATCGGCTTCGTCCAGCACCGGCGCAGGCCGCCCCTGCGACAGCGCGGGCGTGAGCTGCTGCGCGGCACGGACGAGGCGTCGCACCGGCTGCGCCAGCCAGCGTGAGCCCCACCAGGCCGCCAGCGCGATGAAGAGCAGGCGCACCCCGTAGTCCACGACGCTGGCGGCCCAGGGCAGGTTCGGCGGAAGCGACGGATACGTCGGCACCCGCTGGGGCGGCCGATCCGGCATGCCGCGCGGGGGCAGGGGCCGCGGAGGCGGACCGCTGTCCAGTCCCTGCGGGCGTGGCGGGCGATCGAACCCGTCAGGCGGCGTCCCGCGCGGACCGTGCTCGGCCTGCCAGGTCATCAGCCCGCTGCGCAGGCTGCTCGACAGGACGCTCCAGGCCGCGAAGTGGCTCACCACCAGCGCCGCCCACATCAGCAGGAAGAGCCGCAAACCCAGGCTGTCCCAGCGACGCAAGCGGTTCAGCACGGGGCCACCTCGGCATCGAACAGATAGCCTTCGCCGCGCACCGTGCGGATGAGGCTGGGCTCTCGCGCCGTGTCGCCGAGCTTGGCGCGCAGGCGTGACACGGCGAGGTCGATGCTGCGGTCGTTCACTTCCACGCCGGGCGCACGGGTCAGGTCGATGAGCTGGTCGCGCGTCAGCACGCGGCCCGGGCGCTGAACAAAGGCGGCCAGCAGCCGGAACTCGGCCGCCGACAGCGCGATGCCCACCTCGTCGGCGCTGATCAGCTGGCGGGTCATGCGATCGAAGCGCCAGCGGCCGAAGCGCAGCAGGCGGGTGTCGTCGTCCACGCCATTCACCTGCCCCTTGTTGGCCCGGCGCACGAGCGCCTGCAGGCGCGCCACCAGCTCGCGCGGCTCGAAGGGCTTGGCGAGGTAGTCGTCTGCGCCCAGCTCCAGCCCGATCACGCGGCTCATGGTGTCGCCGCGCGCCGTGAGCATCAGCACCGGCGGGGCATCCGGCAGACCCTGCAGCCAGCGCAGCAGGCTGAGCCCGTCTTCGCCCGGCAGCATCAGGTCCAGCACGATGGCGTCGAACTTCGCCAGCGGCAGCATCTGGCGCATGGCCTGGCCGTCGGCGGCGGTGCTCACCTGCCAGCCAAACCCGGCGAGGTAGGCCGCCAGGCTGGTGCGGATCTCCGCGTCATCGTCGACGACCAGGGCGCGCAGGTTCATACCGAGATGCCGACCCGGAGGGTGGCCACGTAGCCCGCGCTGGCCGAGCCGGTCAGCGTGGCCAGCTGCGTGGTGTAGCCGTCGCTGAAGATGTTGTCGGTGGCGAAGCTGATGGCGGCGGCATTGGCGGCGCTGCCGCTGTAGCCGCTGGTGGCGTAGACGGCGCTGCTGACGTCGGTCGGGAAGGCGATCTGCGAGGTCTTGAGCTTGTTGCTCCAGCTGCTGGCCGTGGTGGTGCTGCGGTAGACCTCGAAGTGCATGTGGGGCATGCGGCCCGAATAGCAGCCGGGGTAGATGGTCGTGAACGTGGCCTTGCCGTCGCTGCCGGTGGCCTGCACGCCACGCAGGTAGTTCTCACTGGTCACGCCGCTGGAGTACATGGAGTACCGACCCAGCGCATCGCAGTGCCAAAGGTAAATGGCATAACCGCTGAGATCGGCGCAGGAGGCGTTGGTGTTCACGAGTTCGATGACGATCTGCAGCGGCACACCGCTGGCGACACCGCTGGCCCCCGCAATGCTGGAACGGATGTCGCTACGCACGATGCCGCTCAGGGCCAGGGCATTGGCAATGCTACCGTTGGCCGTGTTGGACCCGTCGCCCGGATAGGGGCCTGCCGTTTCCTCGGGAATGACCGAGCAGCTGCTGGACGTGGTGCCGCTGCTGCTGCTGCCCGAACTGCCCGAGCTGGTGCTCGACGAACTGCTGCTGGTGCTGCCGGCGTCGCCGCCGCC
>JAIPCJ010000120.1 GCA_021738245.1 Methylotenera sp.
GCCTCGGCGGCGCCTTGCCTGGTCCGGCCTCTCGCCCCGGCGCGGGTGCCACGCTCTGCCGCGCAGACTCCTAGCCGCCACTGCGGCCGCAGGCCTGACACCGCCATGCCGGCCAGTGCACCCAGGCCATGGGCGGCCAGCATCACGCCGAGCGCCGCCGCGCCGCCGCGCCGCCAGGCAGCCGCTCCGCCGCCAGGACCGGCAGCGCCACCTGGATGGGGCCGCCCACGAAGAAGGCGATGGCGGCGAAGTAGAGGAAGAGCGCACGCAGCTCGCGGTCTTGCCAGCAGGCGCGCATCGACTCGGCAATCGCGCCGAGCACGGGCTGTGCGTCCTGCACTTCGCGCGGCGCGGTGCGCACCCTGGACAGCGTCCAGGCCGAGATGGCGAAGCTCACCGCGTCGAACCCGAAGGCCAGCGCCAGCCCCTGGCGCTGCAGGGCCGGCCCAGCGCCGCCGGTGACGAGCAGGCCCGCCAGCACCGGTCCGAGCAGCAGCACCAGTTGTCGGGCACCCATCAACACGCCGTTGGCCGGCTGGATGAGGGCCGCCGGCACCGCCTGCGGCACGATGGCACTGCCCGCCGGGTAGCTGAAGGCGGTGGCCAGGCCGATGGCCAGCGTGAGCGCATAGACCAGCGGCAGCGTCAGACCGCCGTGGGCGGTCAGCCCGGCCAGCAGCGCGAGCAGGCCGAAGTTGATCCATTTCGTCAGCAGCAACACTTTCTTGGGCGAGTGCCGGTCCACCAGCGCGCCACCGACCAGGATGAACAGCGCCCGCGGCAGGCTGCCCAGCGCCAGTACGGTGCCGAGCACCAGCGGATCGTTGGACAGGCTCATCACCAGCCAGGGCAGGGCGAGCAGTGTGAACTGGTCGCCCAGCATCGAGAGCAGGCCGCCGCCGAGCAGCCAGCGGAAGTTGGCATGACCGAAAAGTTCGCGGCGCGGGTCGCTCATGACGCTTGCTCCGTGGGCAGACTGGCCTTGGCCTGTTTCAGATAGGCCAGCAGCTCGGGTGTGACACCGGACTGGCGCGCCAGCTCGGGCTCGGCGGCGTACATGCGGCGCAGGGTGTCTTCCATGCCGGGTGCCAGGTGGGTGAACTGGCGCTGCAGCGCGAGCCAGCGGCGCACGATGTCCTGCACCTCGGGCGAGGCGGGGTCACGGCCGGCCTCCTTGGCGGCACGGGCCTCGGCCACCAGCCGGGGCCAGGCGTCCTCCACGGCTTCACGCGCGGGCGCCGGCATCGCGTCCCAGTGCTGGCGCAGGGCACGCATCTGCTCGGGCGTGAACCAGCGCTCATGCACCCGGCGCATCTGCATCGCGTCCAGCAGCACTTGCACCGCATCGCCACCGTCGCCCTGCGTCGCCAGGCGGCGCGCGGCATTGCGCAGCGTCTGCAGCAGGGTCTCCTGCGCCATCAGCTGGGCCTCGATCTGCTCGATCTGGGACTGCAGCACCGCGGCCAGGGGCTGCGGCGCCTCGCCGTCCAGCAGCGGGCCGATGGCCTTCAGCGACAGGCCGGCGTCGCGCAGGGCGAGCAGGCGGTGCAGGCGCAGCACATCGGCTTCGCCGTAGCGGCGGTAGCCGGCGTCGCTGCGGCTGGCCGGGCGCAGCAGGCCGAGCTGCTCGTAGTGGTGCAGCGTGCGCACCGTGAGCCCGGCGCGCTGTGCCAGTTCACCCACCGTGTAGTCCATGAGCCGGGTTCCAGGTTGACGATGGCCGGCATCTTCAGGCCTCACGTCACGTCAGGGTCAAGCCCTGCGCCATCCCGAGGCGCGGTGGTGCGATCCGGGGCATGCAGGCCCAACCCTGGGGCGAACCCTTATTGAAACTCTGTAAACCGCGTGAGTTAGTTGGCAAATCAGAGCTGGCATGGGGTTTGCACTGTGGGTGATGCCGAGGCGACTGGCCTCGGGGCATTTAAGGAGTACCTCACCATGACGACCTGGACCACCCTGCGACCCCTCACCCTGACGGCCGCGCTGCTCGCCACCTTGACGCTGACCGCGCCGGCGATTGCCCAGGAACCCACCGTCCCCGCCGCTGCCGACCGCCTGATGCTGCGCAGCGCGCAAGGCGAATACCTGCTCGATGACGGCCGCACCCTGCGCGTGCACGTCGGCGTGCGCCGTCTGGGCGTTGCGCTGGACGAGAGCCCGCTGGAGACCTGGCGTGCCGAGAGCGCCGAACTGCTGGTCAGCCCGGACGGCCTGCGTCGTGTGCGCCTGTTCCGCAATGGCGATGGCAGCGTCGAGCGCATCGCCTTCGAAACCGACCGCGTGCGTTGATCCGCGGTCACCGAGCCGGCCTGCGCCCCAGACGCGGCCGGCCCCTTGAATTCCCGGCTGGCTGCGCTCAACGGCGCGGTTCGCCATCCATCCAGGCGGCGCGAATCAATCGCCCGCAGGCCACCGAGGCCGCGCCCGGCTTGGCACCGGCATCGTCGCTCACTGGCGCCTGGCGCTGGTCCCGCGCGATCAGGCCATAGAAGCGCTTGTCCGCGCTGATCCACGGGTAGAAGCCGAATGCCCCGGCGCTGCTGAAGGCGCCGTCGCCCACCTGCGGATCGTCCTCGACCCAGTGGCCGATGCTGTAGTGCCAGGCCTCGGTCTCGGGCACCGGCGTCTTGACCGCCTCGTTCGGGCAGACCTGCGGATTGGTGCAGACCGCCTGCTTGCCCAGCCACGCGCCCAGTTGCAGCTCGCCGGTCATCAGCGCGCGCAGCAGTCGGCTGTAGTCGGCCGCGCTCGTCACGCCGCCGCCGGCGGGCATGGCCTGGCTGTAGCTGAACGACCAGTCGCGCCCCAGCACCGGCGCGAGGGTCTGGCGCACCGCGAGCGCGAGGCCATCCGGCCCGAGCGAGCCCAGGCCCATCGTGATCGCATGCTGCTGCATGTGGCCGCCGTTGTAGTCGAAGCGGTTTTCAGTGGCCGGGTTCATGCGCCCGCGGCCGTTGATGAGGCTGGCCTGGCAGGCGGCCACGCTCTGGTCGGGGCGGCAGATGCGGTAGTAGGTGTAGCCGCTCTGGAAGTGCAGGAACTTGATGTCGTCGGCCGTGAGCTGCCCCTGGCGCCGCTCCGCCGCAAAGGCGGCATAGACCCATTTCGAGGCCGACGCGATGGCCATCTCGGTGCGCCGCTCCGGCGCGCCGTCGCCCACCTTGCCGCCGACCAGCGGCTGCGTGGCATTGCCCAGCTCCCAGTAGAAGGGTTGCACCGCGACGCAGGCCGCGGCCTTCTCGGCCGTGAGCCGGGCGGCGCTGGCGCGCTGCACGGGCGTGGGCTCGGCGGCGTGCGCGAGGCCGGTGGCTAGAAGCAAAGCGAGAGGGATGCGACGCATGGCGGTCTCCGGTTGAGGTGATGCCATGCTGCCCAGCGGCGGCGCCGCAAAGGTTGCGCCGCCGGTTGCACTGCTTGCAGGCGCTGACGCCGCGCCGCCGGCTGCAAGGATTTGTCATCGTTTTGTGGCGCCGCACGCCGAGGCGAACGTCGCCGTCCCTAACATGCGGCGCATGAGTCGCATCCTGATCGCCGACGACGAAGCCGAGCTGCGCGGGCTGCTGCAGCGCTACCTGACCGAGCAGGGCCTGTCGGTGCGCGCCGTGCCCGACGCGGCCCAGGCCGCCCAGCTGCTGGCCCGTGAGCGCTTCGACGTGCTGGTGCTGGACCTGATGATGCCCGGCGAAGACGGCCTGTCGCTGTGCCGCCGACTGCGGGCGCAGGGCGAGACCATTCCCATCTTGATGCTCACCGCGCGCGGCGAGCTGGTCGACCGTGTCCTTGGCCTGGAGATGGGCGCTGACGACTACCTCGCCAAGCCCTTCGCGCCGCGCGAGCTGCTGGCGCGGCTGCAGGCCATGGTGCGGCGCCAGCAGCAGCTCGGGGCCCACCTCGGGCCTGCGGGCGAGGAACCGCTGCAGTTCGGCGACTTCACGCTGCATCCCAGCCAGCGCCGTCTGCTGCGCCACGGTGTCGAGGTGGACATCAGCACGGTCGAGTTCAACCTGCTGCGCGCGCTGGCCAGCCAGCCCAACCGGCCGCTGGGCCGCGAGAAGCTGCTGGTGATGGCGCACGGCGACGACCACGGCGTGAGCGACCGCAGCCTGGACGTGCAGGTCATGCGGCTGCGCCGCCTGATCGAGGCCGACCCCAGCGCGCCCCGCCATATCCAGACGGTGTGGGGCCTGGGCTATGTGTTCGTCCCGCAACCATGAGCTTCGCGCCCCGGACCCTCTTCGGCCGCAACCTGTGGCTGATCATCGCCCTGATCGTGGTCGGGCAGCTCGTCAATGCGCTGGTCTATGCGCAGCTCGTGGCGCGACCGCGGGTCAAACAGATGGCCGAGGCCACCGCCCGCAGCCTGCAGGCCGTGGGTGAAGGCCTGCGCCTGCTGCCCGAGGCGGAGCGAGCGGGCTTCGTGGCCCGCTTCAATGCCCGCGCCGCGGGCGCGTCCACCGACCCGGCTCGCACGCGGCTGACCCTGATGGAGCGCACCTTCCTGAGCGAGCTCGCCACGCAACTTGGTGAAGAGCCCGCCAACCTGGCTTGGCGCCGTGAGTCGGGCGGGCTGCTGTCCGTGCGCGTGGGGGCTTACTGGCTGGCGGTGCCCCCGGTGCAGGCGGCGCACCGGTTCGCGCGCATCTGGCTGATCGCCAGTGGGGCCAGCGCGCTGCTGGCGCTGCTGGGTGCGTGGTTGATCCAGCGCCGCATCAACCGGCCGCTGGCCCGGCTCGTGGAGGCCGCGCAGGCCGTGGGCGCCGGGCAGCGCCGGCTGCGCCTGCCCACCGATGGGCCTGCGGAGACCGCCGCCCTGGCGCGCAGCCTCAACGAGATGGGCGAAGCCCTGGCGCGTGATGAGGAAGAGCGGCTGCTGATGCTGGCCGGCCTGTCGCACGACCTGCGCACGCCGCTGGCCAAGATGCGGCTGGCCAGCGAGCTGTTGCGTGACGGGGGGCAGGGTGACCCGGCCCTGCTCGACACCCTGGAGCGCAGCCTGCACAGCCTGGATGGCCTGCTGACGCAGTTTCTCGACTACACCCGCGCCGCCCACCCCGCCGAGCATGAACCGCCGGTGGCGTTGCCTCTGCGCGAGTTCCTGGCCGAGACCCTGGTGCTGGCGCCGGGCCTGCCGCAACCGGTGCTGGCACCCGGCCCCGCGGTCACGCGTACCGCCCGGCCGCAGGCGCTGCGCCGGCTGGTGCTCAATCTCATCGTGAATGCCCAGCACCACGGCGCTCCCCCGATCGAGGTGGCCTGCGGCGAGACCGACGGCGCGCCTTGGATCGAGGTGCGGGACCGCGGCCCGGGCATTGCACCGGCGCGGGTGGAAGCGCTCAAGCGCCCCTTCCAGCGCGGGGACGCAGCCCGAGGCGGCACGCCCGGCTCGGGCCTGGGCCTGGCCATCGTCGAGCGCATCGCCACGGCCGAAGGGGCGCGGCTGAGCCTGCTGCCGCGCGAGGGGGGTGGGTTGGTGGCGCGGGTGGCGTGGGTGCCTTGATCGTCAGCGTTTGCTGAAGTCCTGGCCTGACGCGAGCTGCCGCAGCACCTTCAGCGGCCCGCCCTCCACCAGCGCATGGAGCCGCGCCTCGCGCGCCGCATGACCGCCGCAGCCCTGGTGGCGCCGGACATCCTGCCCAGACTCCACCTCGAAGATCGATTGCGCCACCGGGGGAGTGAGGTCGTCTCGCATGGCATGGCTGCGCTCGGACCAGACCGGCTCGTCCTGTGCACCCAGCGCTTCTGCCAGGCCCAGGAACTGCAAGCGGTCCAGCATCGACGACTGGGGGTCGTCCCACAGCAGGTTCATTGCATGCAGGCAGGCGCCGCGCGCCAGGGCTGAATCCTTCGCCGCCTGGCAGCTCTGGATCAAGTCGAAGCGGGAGACCATGTCCGATTGGTGCTGGCGAACGGATTCGATGAGCCCCAGCGCCTCCTCGCGTTCCAGCCCGGGTTCCGTCAGCGGCAGGAGGGTGAGCAGTTGTCCCATCACGGCAGCGCTGTGCGCTCTGGCGTATTGAGTGCGTGCCAGCGCCTGCCAGTTCTGTTCCGCGATAGCGTCCCTGCTGGGTGAACGGACCAGCCAAGCTGCCACGTTGGCAGGTTCCGTGTCCTGCCAGCGTCGGCGCGCCGCAGCCCAGCAGTCGACGTTGGCGGAGCAGCTCATCAAGCGCCCGGCCCAGATCGAGGCCACCACCGGGTCCGTGGTGGTCATCGCCTGCCGCTGGGCAGCTGCCAGCCTTGCCTCGCGCACATCCCACGTCTCATGAAAGCTGCCCTGCGCGAGCACGGCTGCCACGGTCAGGCTGCGAGGGTCGCCCGCCCGATCCAGTTGTGCCGTCCAGCGTGCAGCAATGCGCTCGCGAACGGCCCGGCGTGCCTGCTGGGTCGGCAGCGCCATGGTGGCCTTCGCCCATTGACTCACGGCCTTGGCGTTCCGGTCCTGCGGGTCGAACGGGTAGCTTTGCTCCAGCGCCTGCAGGTACTGGGCGTCGGCCTGCGCGTAATGGGTACACCATTGCTTCTCGATGGTGGCCAGCAGGGCATCGTGCCGGAGCTCGGCTGGGCCGGCTTCACCCGGATCGTCTACCGCCGAGTTGCCGCTGTTAGGCGCAACAGGGCGAGACTCTGGCGACGCGGCATTCGCCTCTGAGTGCAGAGGCTGGTCAGACTGCGGCGAGGATGCCGGTCCGGCCGCACGGGGGGCTCCCGTGCCGGCGGCATCGGCCTCGGGGCGCTCGACGCTGCGCCAGCCCCACAAGGCGGCGCTCACCATCAGCAAGGCGGCAACCCAGGCCCAAACGCGCCCGTAGCGCCCGCGGGATGACGACTTCTCTTCAAGGGTCATCCACAGATTCTGTGAAGGCGCCCTTGCGAGCGCCTAGCGATCCCGTGGTGGAGAGGTCTCAGCGCGCCGCGATGAAGCGGTACTCGTGCTGCGCGTCCCGCAGCACCAGGGTCGGTCGGGCGGCCTTGTCGTCGCGCACCAGCTCGATGCCGCCGAGGCCCGGGTCGATGGTCATGTAGCTTTGTGTGCCGTCTTCGTTCTTGCGCAGCGCGACCTCGCTGCGCCAGTGCGCGAAGACGAAGTGCAGCTTGCCGGCCTTGCGTTCGATGCGCAGCGGGCCCAGGTCGGGGCTGGCGTAGCGGGCAGAGAGCATCTTCATCGCCTCGGCCGGCACGGGCAGGGTGAGCAGCTGGCGCATCTTGTCGGCTTCCGCCTTGCGGTTGGCGATGGCGACCTGCAGGCGCTCGTCGGCTTCGGGCCGACCGTCGAACAGCACCTCCAGCAGCTTGCGCTGCAGCGGGCCGCGCAGCAGCACGCCTGCATCGGCATTGGTCAGGATGGTGACGCCCGCGTTGTACTCGGGCAGCCAGATCATGTTGGAGTGAAAGCCCAGCAGGTCGCCGCCGTGCGAGGCCACGGTGATGCCGTACTGCCGGTCCACGAACAGGCCCATGCCGTAGGTGACGTCCTCACCCACCATCACCTGTGGCTTGTAGCGCTCGGCCCAGTTGGCCTCGCTGATCAGCGGCTGGCCTTCGGGGGTCTTGCCCTTGTTCAGTTCCATCAGCACCCAGCGGCTGAAGTCGTTGGGCGAGGTCCAGACCGCGCCGGCGGGCCGCGCCGGGATGATGGTGCGGTTGACCTCCATGCCGGCACGCCGGGTGCTGCCGTCGAAGGCGTCGCCGTGCGGCCAGGCGTGGTTGCCGCGCAAGGCCTTGCCGTAGTCGAAGGTGGTGTTCTTCATGCCGAGCGGCCCGAAGAGCAGGGCCTGCATCGATTGGTCGTAGGCCGAGCCTACTTCCATGCCCGGCTTGAGCGCGGCCGCGGCGATGTAGCCGCCGGCGCCCACCATCAGGTTGCTGTACTGGAACACCTCGCCGAACTTGCTGGTCGGCTTCATGGTGGCGAGCTGGTCGAAGGTCGTCCTGGCCGGCGCGGCGCTGTTGCCGAACAGCCATTCGAGGTCTTGCCGCGGCATGCCGGTGCAGGCGCACACGAGGTGCTTGATCTGCACGCTCTTCGTCACCTCGGGGTCGGCCAGCCTGAAGGCCGGGTAGGCCTCGGCGGCGGGCTGGTCCCAGCGCAGCTTGCCCGCGTCCACCGCGCGGGCGAGCAGGGCGGTGGTCATGGCCTTGGTGTTGCTGGCGGCCATGAAGAGGGTGTCGCCGTCCACCGGTTCGGGCTTGCCCAGTTCGCGCACGCCCAGGCCGCCGGCCCAGACCACACGCCCGCCGTCGATGAAGCTCAGGCCCACGCCGGGCACGCCCAGCTGCTTCATGCCCTGGGCCACGAAGGCCTTGAGCTGCTCGATGCGCTCGGGTGTCAGCGGCTTGGCCGTCTTGCCGGCGAAGCTTTCGCGCGCATAGCCCTGCGGCCGCAGGCTGCTGAAGAACTTGCCGATCGGGGCGCTGCGCTTTTCCAGCGTGGCCTCGGAGGCCTGCAGCAGCAGCACCACCCAGGCCTTGCCGTCGCCGGTGCTGCTGCGCCGGGCGATGGCCTGCACGGCGAGCTTTTCGTTGGGCGAGGTTTCGTAGTCGAACACCTGCTGGTCGACCCAGCCGTTGCGGCTCGGCCGTGGCGTGGCCAGGCGCAGCGTGCGCTTGAAGTCGGGCTGGGCCAGCGCCCAGGCCTGGGCCACGGCGTCGGCCGCGTCCCTGGCCGAGGCCAGGTCGACGACGGTGACGGTCGCATCGCCCTCGGGCGCGGTGAAGCGGGCGAGCGGCCCGTCCACCCGCGTGGCAAAGGCTTCGGGCGGCGTGTAGGTGTGGCCGGCAGACGTGGTGTCCGCCTGGGCGGAGAAGGCGGCGGCCAGCAGGGCCGTGATCAACAGTCGACGCATGGGAGCTCCTGGCAGAAGCCCCATGCTAGGGCGGGGTTCAGGCCGCCGCGATCGTCACTTTCACCGTGGCGGTCGTCGTTTGCCCCAGGTTGTCCTTCAGGGTGATGACGAGGCTGGTGGTGCCGGCCACCGGCTTGGCCCAGCTCACGCCGATGCCGCTGCTGGTGGCCGAGAAGGCCATGCCGCTGGGCACACCGCTGATGCTGATGGACAGCGCAGTGGCGCCCGGCGCGCTGTAGCCGATGGTGGCCGACAGCGCCTTGCCCGCCGTGCCGCTCAGGCTGGTGGTGGTGATCTGCGGGCCGCTCGTCGTGGGCGTGCTCGTGGTGCCGGTCGAGCCGGTGGTGGTCGAGCCCGAGGTCACGGTCGCGCCGCTGAGGCTGCTCAAGAGCGCGCTGGCGTTGGGTGTGCCCCAGCCGGTGGGCGTGTCGTAGCCGGTCTTGGCCGTGCAGGTGGTGCAGGTGCCGTTGTTGCCGCTGGCCACGTCGGCAAAGGCCGTGGCGTACTTCGTGGGCACGGCACCGATCTGTTGGTAGATCACGGCATGCGGTTGGCCCAGCACCGCCTTGGCGGCTGCCACGCGCAGGGCATTGGCCACCGCGAACAGGCCGGCCCATTGCGGGGTGGACAGGCTGGTGCCGCCCGCGCTGACCCAGCGCACCGTGGTCGAGCCCTGAGCGATGGTGGCCACGTACTGGCCGCTGTTGGGGTTGGCATTGAAGGCCACGTCTGCCACGGCGCGGCGCGCGTAGCCGCCGATGGTGCCGCTCTGGTAGCTGGGCAGCGCCACGTAGGCGCTGGTGCCGCCGCCGGTTCCGCTCCAGGTGGTTTCGCTGCGGGTGCCGCTGCCGCTGTAGCTCAGCGTGGTGCCGCCCACGGCGACCACCTTGCTCGACACGGACGGCCACGACACGGCCGCCCCGTTGTCGCCCGTGGCGGCGAGGTAGGTCATGCCGGTGCCGGAGAAGACGTTGTCGTAGCTCGTCGTCCAGCTGCCTTCTGCAGCGCCGAAGCTCATCGAGACGACGCCCGCGCCCATCTTGTTGGCCAGGGCCACGGCGTTGGACAGGCTGGTGACGCCGGCATCCGGCGCCTCGATCAGCACCAGGCGCGCCAGCGGCGCGATGGCATGGGCCCACTGCACGTCCAGCGCAATCTCGGTGGCCCAGCCGCTGTCGTAGGCCGGAGCGGTGGCGGTCAGGCCGCCGGTGGGGGTGCTGTAGGCCACCACCAGCTCGCAGGCCGTCTTGGAGGCGGCGGCCAGCGGCAGGCTGGCGCTGGCGGCCAGGGTGCGCGAGGTGCAGGTGGGCAGGCCGAACTTGCTGTTGAAGGCAGCGAGCTCGGCCACGATGTTGGGGTCGTGCTTGGCGTTGACGATGTAGATCGTCTGGCCCGCGCCGAGCTGGGCCGCCTGGGTGGCGGTCAGGCTCGTGGTGCTGGCCGGCAGGGCCGGCAGGCCATAGGCGGCCCGGATCTGCGCCGGGGTGTAGACGGTGACGGCGGTGGAGGTGGCCATCGGGCTGGCCTCGCCAGTGCCGGCGGCCGCAGCCCGGGCGCGCACGGATTCGTCCAGCCGCTCGCGGGTGAGGCCGCGGGTGGCGACGCCGGCCAGCGCCTGCGCCTGGTGGGGCGTGGCACCGTTGTCAGGCTCGGGCAGGTCCACGGCGGCCGTGTGGAAGCTGGGCTGGGCCGCCACCTGGGCAGCCGCGGTGCCGAGGAGGTCCACCTCCAGGCTGGCGACGGACGCCGCAGCGGTGGTCTGGGCCGTCGGGCTGTCAGTCGCGCCGCCTCCGCAGGCCGTCAGCGCGGCGGCAGTCAGCAGGCTCAGGGTCCAGGAGAAGGCAGGTTTGCGCATGGCCAGGGTCTCGTGCAGGCGAGGGCCACGCGGAACAAGACCAGCGGTCTTGGCGGCCCCGCTGCCATGGCGGGCTGCGGGTGCAGCACGCGGTAGGCCGGAAGCTTTGCGTCCCCGCCTTTCGACGGGTTTGCCCTCTGGGTAAATCAAACGATTGCAGTCTAGGCCGGCAGCCTGTGTTGTGCATGTGGCGTCTTTGGTGGCTCGTGAACTACGGCGCGTTTGCGGCCGGCGCGCGGCTCATGCGTCGAGCCGGGCCGTCCATGCGCCCCGGGCTGCGATCCGTGCAGGCGGGCGGCGAGCACGGGCGGGGCCCTGCCTACAGTGCAGGCCATGGACACGCCCCGCCATCCTCTCGCTCACGGCAACCGCTTCCAACGCGCCTACTACCGCTGGGCCCTGCCGCACTACGACACCATCGGCCGCGACGACCCGGTCCTGCGTGAGCGGGTGGAACTGGCCGACATCTACCTCTACACCCGCTCCGGCCTGGGGGCCTGGGCCGGCTGGTGGCTGGTGTTGATCGGCGGCACGCTGGCGCTGCAGGGGCAAGGAATGGCCTGGGGCGCCGCCGTGGGGGTGACCACGTTGATCTGGGGCGGGCTGACCACCGTGCTGTTGGTCGCGTGGCTGGCCCCGGCCAAGGTCAACCCCCGGCAGCTGGTGCTCAAGTTCCTGCTCGGGGCGTTGGCCGGGGCGGCGGTTTCGACCCTGGTGCTGATGGCACTCCAGGGCATGCCCCAGTCGTTGGACGTCGACCGGCTGCTGCGCGTGCTGCGGGTGGTCGGCCCCCTGGTCATCGGCATCCTGCTGCTGCTGGCCTTCGTGGCCCGGGCCGGGCAGGCTGCCCGCGACAACCAGCTCGCCCGCCTGCAGCTCGTGGCCGAGCGCGATGCCTCGGCCCGCGCCGCCGCGGAGGCCGACCTGCGGCTGCTGCAGGCCCAGATCCATCCGCACTTCGTTTTCAACACCCTGGCCACGCTGCAGCACTGGGTGGACCGGCGGGACGAGCGGGCCGGGCCGTTGCTGCGCGAGCTCACGGGCTTTCTGCGCCGCAGCACCGAGATGCTGGGCCGCCCGACCGTGCCGCTGGGGGAGGAGGCCCAAGCCGTGCGGCACTACCTGGCCATCCTGTCGGCGCGACTGGACGGACGGCTTCAAGGCGAGGTCGACATCGATCCCGCACTCGTGGAGCAGCCGCTGCCCCCGGGTCTGGTGCTCACCCTGGTGGAAAACGCCATCGCCCACGGCCTGGAGCCCAAGATCGGTAACGGGCGGCTTTGGCTCAGCGCGCGTCGCGAGCCCGACGGCCGCTGGTGGGTGCGCGTCGATGACGATGGCCTGGGGTTGGCCCCCGGCGCGCAGGACCGGGTCGGTCTGGCCAATCTGCGTCAGCGGCTGTCGCATCATTTCGGCCAGCGCGCCAGCTTCAGCCTTGAGCGCCGCGCCGAAGGCGGCACGCGCGCCCAGATCACGCTTGAGAACACGCCATGACCCGACTGCTGATCGCCGATGACGAACCCGCGCCGCTGGCCCAGCTGGCCGAGGCGCTGGCCGCCGCCTGGCCTGAGGCGCGCCTCGTGGCCCAGGCCCGCCACGGTGCCGACGCCTGGGATCAGTGGCTCGCCCACGAGCCCGAGGTGTGCTTCCTCGACATCCGCATGCCCGGCCTGTCGGGCATCGACGTGGCCCAACGCATCGCCGGCCGCAGCGAGGTGGTGTTCGTGACCGCCTACAGCGATCATGCGCTGCAGGCCTTCGAGGCCGGCGCGGTGGACTACCTCGTCAAGCCGCTGGACGCCGCACGCCTGGCGCAGACGGTGGCGCGGCTGCGGCATCGGCTGCAGCAACCGGCGGGGCCCGCCGGGCAGGCACTGCAGCAACTGCTGGCCCGGCTGGCTGGCCAGCAGCCGCGACCGGCCTGGCCGGAGACCCTGCAGGCCGGTGTGGGCAAGGAGGTGCGCCTGATCCGCGTGGAAGACGTCGTGTACTTCGAAGCCGACAGCCGCTACACCCGGGTGGTCTACCTGGAAGACGGCCGCCAGCGTGACGCACTGCTGCGCACCCCGCTGAAGGACCTGCTTGCCCAGCTCGACCCCGCCCGCTTCCAGCAGGTGCACCGCGCCACCGTGGTGGCCAGTGCCCGCATCGCCAGCGCGTGGCGCGACGACGAAGGCGGCATGCAACTGCGACTGCGCGGCGTGCCCGATGTGCTGGCCGTGTCGCGGCCCTTCCAGGGGCTGTTCAAGCCGCAGTGATCAGGCCGCGCTGATCTCCACCGCCACGCCCGACAGCACGGCATTGCCGCTGAGCGGGTCGCGGTCGGCATCGTCAAGCAGGGCATTGAGGTTGACGCCCGGCCGTTCACGCGCGACCGCCAGCTGCACGCCGGCCAGGTCATGGCCCCAGCCGTGCGGCAGGCTCACCACACCCGGGCTCATGTCGGCGCTGCGCTCGACGCGCGCGATCAACTCGCCCACGGCGCTCTTGACGCGCGCGAACTCCGCCAGGCCCAGTCGCTCCGCGTCGCCGGGGTTGACGAGCAGGGTGCAGCGGTCGGGCCCCTTGGCCAGCACCGGCAGGTTGTGCATCCAGCTGTTGCCCGAGCGCGTGTCGCGCCGGCCGATCAGGCTGAAGTCCGGGGCCGGCTCGGCGCGCACCTGGGCGAGGTCGGCCAGGATGGCTGGCGGAGCAAGCTCGATCCTGCCGCTGGGCGTGCGCAGCAGCTCGGGGATGCGGGGCACCAGCGCACCGAGATCCACGCCCCCGCCCTCGACCGTGCTGGCGGCCTTGACCTTGGCGAGGTTCAGGCCCTCGGGCTTGCGACCGAACTGGTCGCCGTAGGGCCCGACCCGCAGCTGCAGGTCCACCAGGCGCTCCGGCCCGCGCCAGGGTTGCAGCGCGGCCAGCACGGCAGCCGTCTGATCACCCGCGAAGCGGCGCACGTCGGCCTCGATGGCCTCGTCGTCCAGCTGCTGCACATCCACCCCCAGGCCGCGGCCTTCGAGCAGCGCGCACAGGCGCAGGATGGTCTGCCATTCCTGCGGCGTGCCGGCCGGGGCCTCGAACACCGGGCCGCTGAAGCGCGCATGGTTGCGGTGGCTGAGCTGCGGGAAGGCGACGTCGAAGTGCAGGTCTTCCAGCGGCGACAGACCCGGCAGGATGACGTCGGCATGGCGGGTCGTCTCGTTGACGTAGATGTCCAGGCTCAGCATGAAGTCCAGGCTCTCCAGTGCCCGGGCGATGCGCGGCCCGCCTGGCGTGGACAGCACCGGGTTGCTGGCGATGGTGATCAGCGCCTTGACCTGGCCCGGCCCGGGCGTCTCGATCTCTTCGGCCAGCAGCGTGATCGGCAGCTCGCCATAGACCTCGGGCGCCCCGGAGACGCGGCTCTTGCGCCGGCCAGTGGTCACGCCCTTGCCGATGCCGGGGCGGCCCTGCGTGTTGGCGGCAAAGGCGGCGGCCTTGGCGAACATCGCGCCGCCTTCGCGGTCGAGGTTGCCGGTCAGCACATTGATCAGGTCCACCAGCCAGGAGTTCACGGTGCCGAAGCGCTGCGTGCAGGTGCCGATGCGGCCATAGACGGCCGCGCGCGGCGCGGCGGCCAGCTCACGGGCCAGGCGGCGCTGCGTGTCGGCCGGGATGCCGCAGCCGGCGGCGGTGGCTTCGGGGGCAAAGGCCGCCAGCGCGGCGCGTGCCTCGTCCAGGCCGTTCAGGTGCTCGGCCAGCCGCCCGGGCTTGACCAGGCCTTCGTCGAACAGCGTGTGAGCGATGCCCGCGAGCAGGAGCGCATCCGCTCCGGGGCGG
>JAIPCJ010000121.1 GCA_021738245.1 Methylotenera sp.
CATACCAGCGCCTGCACCGTGGCCGTGATGCCCGAGCCGGACGAGGCCGCGGCCGTCACGCTGAACCCGGCCGACCTGCGCATCGACACCTTCCGCGCCAGCGGCGCCGGCGGGCAGCACATCAACAAGACCGACTCCGCCGTGCGCGTCGTCCACCTGCCCACGGGCATCGTGGCCGAATGCCAGGACGGCCGCAGCCAGCACAGCAACAAGGCCAAAGCCCTGCAGGTGCTGCAGGCGCGCATCCAGGAAAAGGAACGCAGCGAGCGCGCCGCCAAGGAAGCCGCCACGCGCAAGAGCCTGATCGGCAGCGGCGACCGCAGCGACCGCATCCGCACCTACAACTTCCCGCAGGGCCGCCTGACCGACCACCGCATCAACCTGACGCTCTACAAGCTCGGCCAGATCATGGACGGCGACCTGGACGACGTCATCCAGGGCCTGATGGCCGCGCAAGCCGCGGAGCAACTCGCCGAACTGGAAGCCGGGCGCACATGACGGTCGACGACGCGCTCGCCCTCGCCCGCCAGCTCAGGCTCGAACGCGGGGACGTGCAGACGCTGCTCAGCCACCTCACGGGCCAGACCCGCGCCTGGCTCATCACCCATGGCGATGCCACGGTCGACGGCGCCGAGGCCGCGCTGAAGCGGCTGGCCGCGGGCGAGCCCTTGGCCCACCTGACCGGCTGGCAACCCTTCCACGGGCTGTTGCTGCAGGTCACGCCGGCCACGCTGATCCCACGGCCCGACACCGAGGCTCTCGTCGATTGGGCAGTGGAATGTCTGCACACCCTGCCCGGCGAGCCCGCAGTGGCCGACCTCGGCACGGGCAGCGGGGCCATTGCGCTGGCCATCAAGGCCGGCTGTCCGCACGCGCGTGTCACCGCCGTCGACCTCAGCGCCGACGCGCTGGCCGTCGCCCGCGCCAACGGCAGCCGCCTCAACCTGGCCGTCGACTGGCGCGAGGGCAGCTGGTTCGCCCCGCTGGCGGGCGAGCGGTTCGACCTCATCGTCAGCAACCCGCCCTACATCGCGGGCGACGACCCGCATCTGCCGGCTCTGCGGCATGAACCGCTGACCGCCCTGACGCCGGGCGGCGACGGGCTGGCCGACCTGCATCATCTGGTTGATGCGGCGCCGCAACATCTGCGCCCCGGCGGCTGGCTGCTGATGGAGCACGGCTGGGACCAGGCCGAGCCGGTGGCGCAGGCCCTGCGGACCAGGGGCTTCCTGGATGTCACGCTGAAGCGAGACCTGGGCCAGCGCCCCCGGGCCAGTGGCGGCCGCTGGCCGGGCTGAAAGCACCCTCGTCGGTCGACGAACGCCCGCGCGGGTTAACGTGATGTTTTGCCCTCAGTTCGCGATTCCCCCGAGCGAACAGCCGGCGTAGTATCAAACCCCGGTGCCCGCCATCGCACCGCGCAGGAGACGAACATGACCCGCCTCATCCGCGCTGCCGTTCTGAGCCTCTCTGCTCTTGCCTGCTCGGCCGCCTGGGCTGACAGCGACCTCAGCTCCCGTTGGCAGGCCCGCTTGCAGCTCAACAGCAGCGACAACGCGGCTGACACCACGCCTCACCTGGGTGGTTCCCGCGTGCTCAGTGCCAACCTGCTGGGCGACTACTACCTCACCCGCTCCGGCCTGTCAGGCGTCAGCGGTGGCCTGCGGGCCACCGGCGGGCTGCTGCTGGGCCCCCTGTCCCTGTCGCAAAGCAGCGGGGGCCTGGCCCTGGGCAGCGGTCCGGTGTCGGCAGGCCGCCGCCACTTGATGTCGGGTCGCCTGGACAGCAATCTGCTGGAAGGCAGCTCCAACCTCTCCTACCTCGGCATTGGCTACACCGGCCGGGTGCACAGCACGGGCCTGGCCTTCAGCGCTGACTTCGGCCTGATGTCGGGCTCATATGCCGGCCTGCGGCTGGGCCGCAGCAGCGCCCAGGGTTTCGAGGACGCGATGCGCGACCTGCGCTTCAAGCCCCTGCTGCAACTGGGTCTGGCCTACAACTATTGAGCCTGCGCCGGAGGCGTCCGGGATAATTGCGGTTTTGCCTATTCCGAGAACTGCAATGAGCGACGTTCAGCAACGCATCGACGACCTGGTCAAGTCCAACCGCGTCATGCTCTTCATGAAGGGCACGGCCCAGTTCCCGATGTGCGGTTTCTCCGGCCGCGCCATCCAGATCCTGAAGGCCGCCGGCGCCACCGACATCAAGACCTTCAACGTGCTGGAAGACGAAGGCGTGCGCCAGGGCATCAAGGAATACGCCAACTGGCCCACCATTCCGCAGCTCTACATCAACGGCGAATTCGTCGGCGGCTCGGACATCATGATGGAGATGTACGAGTCCGGCGAGCTGCAGCAGGCTCTCTCGGCCGCGTGATGCGGCAGCGCCTCGTCGTCGGGCTGACGGGCGCGACAGGCGCGGCCTATGCCCTGCGGCTCTTGCGCCGCGCCCGTGAGCTGGATGTCGAAACCCATCTCATCGCGACGCCAGCCGGCATCCTGAACGCCCACCACGAGCTGGGCCTGGATCGCTCCCGCCTGGAGGCCGAGGCGGATCATGCCTACGCGCCGGGCGACGTCGGCGCCTGCATCGCCAGCGGCAGCTTCCGCACCGCGGCGATGGTGGTGGCGCCCTGCTCCATGAAGTCGCTCGCCGCAATTGCCCATGGCCTGGGCGACAACCTGCTGACCCGCGCCGCCGACGTGACGCTCAAGGAGCGCCGCCGCCTCATCCTGATGGTGCGCGAGACGCCCTTCAACCTCGCGCACCTGCGCAACATGGTGGCGGTGACCGAGATGGGCGGCATCTGCTTCCCGCCGCTGCCGGCCTTCTATCACCACCCCAAGTCCATCGAAGAGATGGTCAACGAAAGCGCCGAGCGGGTGCTGGAGCTCGCCGGCATCGGCGCGGCCGCGCCCAAGAGCTGGAACGGGCTGTAAAGCCTCGCGCCCACCGCTCGAAGGTCTGACCCTCGTCAGGCCTTCGAGCGGCGCGGCTGACCTCAGCGCTTCTGCAGCACCAGCCCGCGACGCTCCAGCAGCGGCTTGATGTCGGGCGCATGGCCGACGAGGTTGCGGAACAGCACCATCGCGTCCTCGCTGCCGCCCCGCGACAGCAGCTTGGCGCGCAGTTGGTCGCCATTGGCGCGCTTCAGGCCCCCGTGGGCCTTGAGCCACTCCACCGTATCGGCGTCCAGCACCTCGCTCCAGATGTAGGCGTAGTAGCCGGCCGAGTAGCCGCCCATGATGTGGCTGAAGTAGGGCAGCTTGTAGCGCGGCGGCACCGGCCCGAAGTCGATGCCCGCCTCCTTCAACACGCGCGCCTCGAACGCGGGCACCTCGGCCGCCGCCGGGATGTCAGCCGCCTTGAGCTGATGCAGGCGCTGATCCACGATGGCGGCAGCCAGGTAGGACACGGTCATGTAGCCCTGGTTGAAGCGCTTGGCGCGCGCCACCTTGTCCAGCAAGTCGCGCGGCATGGGCGCGCCGGTCTGGTAGTGCCGGGCGTAGTTGGCCAGCACGCTCGGCCAATCTGCCCAAACCTCGTTGACCTGCGACGGGTACTCCACGAAGTCCCGCGGCACGCGGGTCAGGCCCGGGTAGCGACTCTGGTTGAACATGCCGTGCAGCGCATGGCCGAACTCGTGGAACAGCGTGTTGACCTCATCCCAGGTCATCAGCGTGGGCTCGCCGGGCGGCGGCTTGGGGATGTTCAAGTGGTTGGCCACCACCGGCTGGGTGCCCTCGAGCGGGTTCTGGCCCACGTAGGCGTTCATCCAGGCGCCGCCGCGCTTGCTGGGGCGGGCGTAGAGGTCGGCAATGAAGAGGGCCAGCGGCTTGCCGTTGGTGTCGAACACGTCGTAGACGCGCACGTCGTCGCGGTAGACCGGCAGGTCGGTACGCCGCTTGAAGCTGATGCCATAGAGCTGGTTCGCGGCGAAGAACACGCCCTTCTCCAGCACGCTGGTGATCTCGAGGTAGGGCTTGAGCTGGCCCTCGTCGAAGCCGTATTTGGCTGCGCGCAGCTTCTCGGCATAGAAGCTCCAGTCCCAGGCCTGCAGCGGGAAGCTCGGCTCGCCCTTGG
Organism: Methylotenera sp.; assembly: GCA_021738245.1. Classification (GTDB taxonomy): domain Bacteria; phylum Pseudomonadota; class Gammaproteobacteria; order Burkholderiales; family Burkholderiaceae_C; genus Pelomonas. The sequence goes on from JAIPCJ010000121.1 coordinate 4,084, forward strand.
CCGCCTGCTCGGCATCGATGAGCGTCTGCAGCTCGGCTGCCTCCTGCCGGGCTGAGGCCACGGCGGCGGGCGCCAACTGGCCGAGCAGCGCGTTGACGGTGTCGGCCGACTTGGCCGTCTCCTCTTCCAGCACATAGGCCGCCGGCGTGGCGTAGCCCAGCAGCGCCGCACGCTCGGCGCGCAGCGCCATGACGCGGGCCAGCGTCTCGCGCGTGTCGAACTCGTTGCCCCGCGCGCCACGCGCCACCGAGGCACGGTGCAGCCGCTCGCGGATGGCGCGGTTCTGCAGCTGGGTCTCGAAGGGCTGGATGGTGGTGTTGAGCAGCGCAATGACGTACTTGCCGTCCAGGCCACGCTTCTTGGCAGCCTCGGCGGCTGCGGCGACCTGGGCCGGGCTCAGGCCCGCCAGCTCCTCGGCGGTGTCGACAACGATGGCCGAATCGTTCACCTCGGCCAGCACGGCCCGGTTGAAGCGAGCGCCGAGCGTGGCGAGTTCGCCGTTGATGGCCTTCATGCGGGCCTTCTGCGCGTCGTCGAGTTGAGCGCCGGCGCGCAGCATGTCGCTGCGGTAGCGTTCGATCAGCCGGCGCGCCTCGGCGTTAGGCGCCGCCTTGTCGCGCTGGGCGTAGAGCGCCTGCACGCGGGCGAAGAGCTTGGGGTTGAGCAGCACCGCATCCCGCTGGGCCGCGAGCTTGGCGGCGTAGTCGGTCTGCAGCTGCTGGCGAGCCGGGTTGGCGTCGGCACCCAGCAGGCTGAACAGCAGCGTGGTCGTGCGGCGCAGGAGCCGGCCGCTGCGCTCCAGGGCCACGAGGGTGTTGTCAAACGTGGGCGCTGCCGGGTTGTCCGCGATGGCCTGCACCTCGGCGAGCTGCTCGGCCATGCCGCGGTCCAGCGCGGGGGCGAAATGCTCGTCACGCACCTGGTCGAAGGGCGGGTACTGCATCGGCAGCGGGCTGGGCGTGAACAGCGGGTTGTCTGCTGTGGCGGCTGCCGAGGCGCTGGCGGCCGCGGGCGCCTGGGCCCAGGCCACACCACTGGCGAGCAGTGTGGCGACGAGAAGAGGGGAGAGTCGGCGAGAGACGGGCATGGGTAGCGCTTGCGTGGGGCGTCGGTAGGACGAATCCGCAAGGCTAGCGGCGCGGCGCCGCTGCTGCCGAAAGCCATTAGGGCCTGCGCGGGAAAATCCCGAGTCTCAGCGCTCGCCGGGCAGCAGCCACTGCCGCCGCGCGGCAAAGACGGCGTTGGGGTACTCGGCTCGTCCGCGGCTGCCGTTGTAGCGCCCGAGCGCCAGAAACAGATCGCCCTTCTCGATGTCGAGGTAGTGGCGCAGGATGACGCAGCCGAAGCGCAGATTGGTCTGCATGTGAAAGAGTCGCGACGCATCGCCATCGCCGATGGCCTTGGTCCAGAAGGGCATGACCTGCATATAGCCGCGAGCCCCAGCGATGCTGATGGCGTACTTGCGAAAACCGCTCTCGACCTGGATCAGGCCCAGCACCAGGCTGGGCTCCAGGCCCGCGCGCTTGGCCTCGTACCAGACGGTCTCCAGGAACTCGATGCGGATCTGCGTCTCGGTCTTGCGCTTCTTGAGCCGCTCGCTCATCTCGCCCAGCCACAGCAGGTAGGCCATGCGCGCATCGACCTGGTTCGGCTCGAATTTCGGGCGTGGCGGCGCACTCTGCGCGATCGATGCGCTCAGGGCGGAGCGGATGGCGTCGGCCAGCGGCTCCTCAAGCTGGGCGCCGGCTCGCGCCAGCAGCGGCGCACCGCCCAGGCCCAGCAGCAGAACCCGGCGCTTCAAAGCTTGAGCTTGGCCTTCAGGTGGCTCACGATGTCGCCGACAGCCACCTTGGTGGCGGCGTCATCCCGGCGGCCCTGGTACTCGACCTGACCTTCCTTCAGACCCCGGTCGCCCAGCACCACACGGTGCGGCACACCGATGAGTTCCCAGTCGGCGAACATCGCGCCGGGGCGCTCGCCACGGTCATCCAGCAGCACATCCACGCCCAGCGCCTTGAGTTCGCCGTAGAGCTTCTCGGCGGCCTGCTTCACGTCTTCGCTGCGGTCGGCACCGATCGGGCAGATGACCACCGTGAAGGGCGCAATCGCATCCGGCCAGATGATGCCGCGCGCATCATTGTTCTGCTCGATGGCCGCGCCCAGGATGCGGGTCACGCCGATCCCGTAGCAGCCCATCTCCAGCAGCTTGGGCTTGCCGTTTTCGTCCAGGAAGGTGGCGTTCATCGCGGCCGAATACTTGGTGCCGAGATAGAACACATGGCCGACCTCGATGCCGCGCTGGATGGCCAGCACGCCCTTGCCGTCCGGCGAGGGGTCGCCAGCGACGACATTGCGGATGTCGGCCACCACGTCGGGCTCGGGCAGGTCGCGGCCCCAGTTCACGCCGGTCAGGTGGAAGTCCGCCTCGTTGGCGCCACAGACGAAGTCGCTCATCAAGGCGACGGTACGGTCGGCCACGACCTTGACGCCCTTCGCGCCAATCGGGCCGAGGTAACCCGGCTTGCAGCCGAAGTGCGCCTCGATCTCACCGACCGTCGCGAAGCGGAAGCCCGCCTTCAGGCCCTCCACCTTGCCGGCTTTCACTTCATTGAGGTCATGGTCGCCGCGCACCAGCAGCAGCCAGACCTGGGTCTTGACGATGCTGCCGTGCTCGTCGAGCTCGTCGGTGGCCAGCACCAGCGACTTGACGGTCTGCGACAGCGGCAGGCCCAGCAGCGCGGCGACGTCCTCGCAGGTGCTCTTGCCAGGCGTGGGTGTCTTGGCCAGCGCCTGGCCAGCCGCCGCGCGCGCGGGCAGCAGCGCCACACCTTCGGCCAGCTCGATGTTGGCGGCGTAGTCGCTGGTGGGGCAGTAGACGATCGCATCTTCGCCGGTCTCGGCGATCACCTGGAACTCATGCGAACGATCGCCGCCGATGGCACCGGTGTCGGCCGCCACGGCGCGGTACTCCAGGCCGAAGCGGTCGAAGATCTTGCAGTAGGCCGCATACATGTTCTCGTAGCTGCGACCGGCGGCTTCGACGTCGCGGTCGAAGGAGTAGGCGTCCTTCATCGTGAACTCGCGGCCGCGCATCAGGCCGAAGCGGGGACGGCGCTCGTCCCGGAACTTGGTCTGGATGTGATAGAAGTTTTTGGGCAGCTGGCGGTAGCTGCGCAGTTCCTGGCGCGCGATGTCAGTGATGACTTCTTCGCTCGTGGGCTGCACGATGAAATCGCGGCCGTGGCGGTCTTTCACGCGCAGCAGCTCGGGCCCCATCTTGTCGAAGCGGCCCGTCTCCTGCCACAGCTCGGCCGGCTGGATCACCGGCATCAGGCACTCGACCGCACCCGCCGCGTCCATCTCCTCGCGGATGATCTTCTCGACCTTGCGAATGACGCGCAGGCCCATCGGCATGTAGTTGTAGATGCCGGCTCCCAGCCGCTTGATCATGCCGGCACGCATCATCAGCTTGTGGCTGGCCACCTCGGCGTCGGCAGGCGCTTCCTTGAGGGTGGAGATGAAGAACTGGGAGGCTTTCATGGGCGGACCGGCATACGAAGGCCGGGTGAAAACCCGGCCGAACTCACAACAAAACGGGGCAAATCCTGGGGTTAGCGAGGGCGCTACCGCAACTGCGGCCCGATGCAATAATCGAACCAACTAGAGATTTGAGGTTGATTATGCTCGACCGTGAAGGCTTCCGCCCCAACGTCGGCATCATCCTGCTCAACCAGCGCAACGAGGTCTTCTGGGGCAAACGCATCCGGACGCACTCGTGGCAGTTCCCGCAAGGGGGCATCAAGCACGGTGAAACGCCTGAGCAGGCGATGTTCCGAGAGCTCCACGAAGAAGTGGGGCTCACGCCAGAGCATGTGCGCATCATCGCGAGAACTCGCGATTGGCTGCGCTATGAGGTGCCCGACCATTTCATCCGCCGCGATGCCCGTGGGCATTACCGCGGGCAAAAGCAGATCTGGTTCCTGCTCCAGATGCTGGGCCGGGACTGCGACATGAACCTGCGCGCGACCGACCACCCCGAGTTCGACGCCTGGCGCTGGAACGAGTATTGGGTGCCGCTGGAGGCGGTCATCGAGTTCAAGCGCGGCGTCTATGAGATGGCGCTGACCGAACTCGCTCGCTACCTGCCGCGCATCAACCACCACAACCGCTACCTGCGCGCCGGCATGCGCCCGCCCCACCGCGAGCGCAACAGCGGCCCGATGCCGCTGGAGCCTGCGGCCGCGCCGCCCGACGGCGACCCGCGACCGGACTGACCCCGCCTCAGCGCAGCACGAGGTTGTCTCGGTGGATGAGCTCGGGCTCCGCGGCGTAGCCGAGCACCGCCTCGAACTCTGACGACGGCTTGCGCGCGATCAGGCGCGACTCGACGCTCGAATAGTTGGCCAGGCCGCGCGCCAGTTCGGTGCCGTCAGGCGCCAGCACGGCGATGACATCGCCCCGATGGAAGTCGCCCTGCACCTCGGTGACTCCGATGGGCAGCAGGCTCTTGCCCTCCGCACGGAGCTTGCCCACCGCGCCGGCATCCACCTTCACCGCACCGCGCATCTGCAGGTGATCCACCATCCATTGCTTGCGCGCCTGCAGCTTGGCCGTGGCCGCATGCAGGGCCGTGCCGATGGCCTCGCCACGCGCCAGGCGCAGCAGCACGTCCGGCTCGCGCCCCCAGGCGATGACGGTGCCGGCGCCACTGCCGGCGGCGCGCTTGGCAGCCAGGATCTTGGTGATCATGCCGCCGCGGCCGATGCTGGAGCCGGCGCCACCGGCCATTTGCTCCAGCTCGGGGTCCCCGGCCTGGGCGTTGTCGATGAAGCGAGCGTCCGGGTCCTTGCGCGGGTCGGCCGAGTACAGGCCACGCTGGTCGGTCAGGATGACGAGGGCATCGGCCTCCACCAGGTTGGCGACCAAGGCGCCCAGGGTGTCGTTGTCGCCGAACTTGATCTCGTCATTGACGACCGTGTCGTTCTCATTGATGACGGGCAGCACGCGGTGCGCCAACAGCGTGAGCAGCGTGGAGCGTGCATTGAGGTAGCGTTCGCGGTCGGCCAGGTCTGCATGCGTCAGCAGCACCTGGGCGCTGCGCATTCCGTGCGCGCTGAGCTGGCTCTCGTACATCTGCGCCAGGCCCATCTGACCCACGGCGGCGGCCGCCTGCAGTTCGTGCAATTCCTTGGGGCGGGTCGCCCAGCCCAGCCGCTTCATGCCCTCGGCAATGGCGCCGCTGGACACCATGACCAGCTCACGCCCCTCACCTGCCAGCGCCGCCAGTTGACGGCTCCAGTTCGCAATCGCCTCGGCATCCACGCCACGGCCCTCGTTCGTGACGAGGCTGGAACCGACTTTGACAACGATGCGACGCGCGCTGGACAGCAGACTCATTCGACAGGGTCAGGGGAATCGAAACGGACATCACGCTCTTCGATCACCCGCTGCTCGGCGGCGACGTGGTCGTAGATGGCGTGGATCAGGGGCTGGCAGCCCTCGCGGGTCAGCGCCGAAATCTCGAACACCGGGCCCTTCCACTTGTAGCGCTTGATGAAGTCCTTGACGCGAGCCGCTCGCTCTTCTTCCGGGACCATGTCGAGCTTGTTCAGCACCAGCCAGCGTGGCTTGGCGTGCAACTCGGCGTCGTACTTCTTGAGCTCTGCCACGATGGCCTTGGCTTCCTTGACCGGATCGACCTCGGGGTCGAAAGGCGCGAGGTCGACCACATGCAGCAGCAGCCGCGTGCGCTGCAGGTGACGCAGGAACTGGTGGCCCAGGCCGGCCCCCTCTGCGGCGCCCTCGATCAAGCCCGGGATGTCAGCCACCACGAAGCTCTTCTCAGGGCCGACGCGCACCACGCCCAGGTTGGGATGCAGCGTCGTGAACGGGTAGTCGGCGATCTTGGGTTTGGCGTTGGAGATGGCCGTGATCAGCGTCGACTTGCCGGCATTGGGCTGCCCCAGCAGGCCGACATCAGCCAGCACGCGCAGTTCCAGTCGCACCTTCTTGACCTCACCGGGCCAGCCCGGCGTCTTTTGACGCGGCGCGCGGTTGGTGGAGGTCTTGAAGTGAAGGTTGCCGAAGCCGCCGTCGCCCCCCTTGCACAGCAGGATGCGCTGACCCGGCTCAAGGAGTTCACCGATGACCGACTCGGTTTCGAGGTCGGTGATGATGGTGCCGACCGGCATGCGCAGCACGATGTCGTCCGCCGCGGCACCGAAGCAGTCCGAGCCTCGCCCGGCCTCGCCGTTGCGGGCCTCGTGGCGGCGCGCGTAGCGATAGTCGATCAGCGTGTTGAGATTGCGGTCGGCCTCGGCCCAGACGCTGCCCCCCTTGCCGCCGTCACCGCCGTCCGGCCCGCCGAACGGGATGAATTTTTCGCGGCGAAAGCTCGCGCAGCCGGCACCACCGTTACCGGCGGCGACATCGATGGTGGCTTCGTCAACGAATTTCATGGCGGGCTGCCATCGTAATGGCTGGGGTTGTGTCCCGCGCACCGTCGTGTGGCGCGCCAGACTTCAGAAATGACAAAGCCCCGGCGGGCCGGGGCTCAGGGAAACGGGCGATCAGCTCGCCCGTGATGGCGGCAATTAAGCGGCCAGCGGCGTGACGACGACCGTCGCGCGGTTGCTTGCACCCTTGGTGGTGAAGCTGACGTGGCCATCGACCAGCGCGAACAGCGTGTGGTCCTTGCCGATACCGACGTTCACACCGGGGTGGAACTTGGTGCCGCGCTGGCGAACGATGATCGAACCTGCGGAGATCAGTTGACCGCCGTAAGCCTTGACGCCCAGCATCTTGGGCTTGGAGTCGCGGCCGTTCCGTGTAGAACCGCCGCCCTTTTTCTGTGCCATGAATAGCTCCTAGAAATTAGCGAAAGAAGGGAGGGATCAGCCGTTCACCGCGCTGATTTCCAGCTCGGTGTAGTTCTGGCGATGGCCCTGGCTCTTCTTGTAGTGCTTGCGACGGCGCAACTTGAAGATGCGAACCTTGTCGTGCTTGCCGTGGCTGACGACCTTGGCGCTGACGGTGGCGCCAGCAACCAGCGGAGCGCCGACCTTCAGGCCATCGCCGCTGCCCAGGGCCAGAACCTGGTCCAGGGTGACTTCAGCGCCAACTTCCGCGTCGAGCAGCTCGACCTTGATCTTTTCGCCAGCAGCAACCTTGTACTGCTTGCCGCCGGTTTTGATGACCGCGTACATGAAACTTCCTTTCGCACCTTGCGGTGCCTTCACCTGGCTCCAGCCGCAGGAAGCGGACCGGTACCGGGCCTTTTTGTGGGTTTTCGTTGGGTTCTCGATGCCGCCAACGCGCCCCTGGCGCAAAGCCAGAGGACGGTTCAGCCGCAAAGAGCCCGCGAGTATACCCTGACGAATTTCAAACCAGCAAGCCGCGGCCCATGCCAGCGAGCTGACCGGCGCTCGTCAGGCCCGAGCAAACGCCGTTTCTATAATGCCCAGATCTTTGCTTGAGAGTCCAGAGTGAGCGTCGAGACTGCCTCGCCCCCATCACAAGTTGCCGAGGTGCTGGCCCTGCTGGCCACCGAAATGGCCCAGGTCGATGCTGTCATCGCCCAGCGGCTGAGCTCCGACGTCGCGCTGATCGACCAGATCGCCCATTACATCGTGCATGCGGGCGGCAAGCGCATGCGGCCCAAGCTGGTGCTGCTGTTCGCCAACGCCTTGGGCTTCGACCACCCGGCCCGTTTCGAGCTGGCGGCCGTGGTCGAGTTCATCCACACGGCCACGCTGCTGCACGACGATGTCGTTGACGAATCGTCGCTGCGCCGCGGCAAGCCGACAGCGAACGCGCTGTTTGGCAATGCGGCCAGTGTGTTGGTCGGCGACTTCCTCTATTCCCGCGCCTTCCAGATGATGGTCTCGGTCGACCGCATGCGCGTGCTGGAGGTGCTGGCCGAAGCCACCAACGTGATCGCCGAGGGCGAGGTCCTGCAGTTGATGAACATGCACGACCCGGACATCACCGTCGAGAGCTATCTGCGTGTGATCCGGTTCAAAACCGCCAAGCTCTTTGAAGCCAGCGCGCGCCTGGGCGCCGTGCTCGCCAACGCCTCCACAGAGGTGGAAGAAGCCTGTGCCGCCTATGGTCGCGCCTTGGGCACGGCATTCCAGCTGATTGACGACGTGCTCGACTACGAGGGCGACGCGCACGAGCTGGGCAAGAACATTGGCGACGACCTGCGCGAGGGCAAGACAACACTGCCGCTGCTGATCGCCATGGAACGCGGCACACCGGAACAGCGCGCGCTGCTGCGACACGCGATCGAGGAAGGCGAGCTCGAAAAGCTGCAAGAGATCGTGACCATCGTGCGCGCCACGGGTGCCCTGGAATCGACCCGCGAAGCGGCTCGCGCGGAGGCGAGGCACGCGGCTGACGCACTAAAGTTGCTGCCTCAGAACAAGTGGGCAGAATCTCTGCTAGAATTCGCAATTCAGTCGGTTGAGCGACATTCCTGAACAGGGGCGCACAACACAGACATCGGGGTGTAGCTTAGCCTGGTAGAGCGCTACGTTCGGGACGTAGAGGCCGGAGGTTCGAATCCTCTCACCCCGACCAGGATTTTTTAGAAAAAGCCCAAGTGAATCAAGCACTTGGGCTTTTTTGCTTTGGATCGTCATGAATGACGATTTAGAGTAAATCTCGGCCCTCGATGGCCCAAGAATGGCCCAGCAAGTCGATGTGGTTTTGACTGGCAACCCGTCCCGTGCGTAGCGTCATGAACGAAGCACCGCAACTGGAACTGGTCGACCTGGGCGACGCCAAGAAGGAAACGAAGGGCGACCCGTAGACCTACCGCCTGGAAGCCAAGCCCCTGAGTGGCTGCTTTAGGCGGGTGCACGCGGTAGCGTTTTGTCACCCGTTGCGCCGGCGCGCGGCCATCTCGGCGCCCATGGTCGCCAGGACCTCAGGCCCGCTAAGCTGCAGAGTGGCGGGATAGGCCTCAACCTCCTCCAACGCGATGTGCGCACGATAGAGCGCTGCGAAGACCGACCAGGCCCTTGTGTCAGGCATCAGGCCCTTGTCGAGCAAGGCTTCGAGCCCGGGTCGCAGCGCCAGATAGGCGGCGTGCATCTGAACATGGTCGGCGGCAATACGATCCGCCAGTTCGCCTCGCCCGATCTGGCGCAACAGCGGCAGCACGTGACGCTCCTCGTCCTCATGGTGGTGCGGCGCGGCAATGTCAAAGTAGCGTTGGACATCCAACGCGGCATCGCGGGCCTGTTGGTCCACCTCACCGCGGGCCCGCAAGTGCGTGCCGAGTCGCAGCAGAAGACTCAGACTACGCTCCACGCGCTCATGGCAGGCCTCCAGCATCTCGTAGGGCTGATCGAAGCCGACGGCCGGAGCATTGTTCAACAGATTCATGCAAGACGTCCCAGCGGGTGATGCGCACGCGCCGTGGCCACCAACTGAGCGGCGCAAAGCAGGGCGAGCAGGAAACAGAGCCAGCGCGCTCGCTGGCCGTGCGCCCGGCGAAGGGCCAGGGTGCCCAACAGGATGTAGGCGAGCAGCCAGCCGAACTTGGCGAACAGCCAGGTCATGGGCGCCCAGCCCAGCTGTGCCCAGAGGCCCAGGCCGGCGGCCAGCAGCAGGCTGTCGACGAGCACCGTGGCGCGGCGCAACGCGGTCCGCATCGGCCAGGCCGCGCCGGCCAGCACGCCTAGGCCGCGGGCGGCAAAACAGATCAGGCTCAGGGACACCAGGCCGATATGCGCCTGCTTCAGCAAGAGGTAACTCGTCATCGCAGCCGAAGCATGCCGCAGCCCGGGCGTCGCTGCGCTTGCGCTGCATCAAGCCCCAGCGGTGCCGGCTTGAACCAGATCAAGGCCGCCACCGTTCCGCGGATCCAGCATCGGCTCCATGCCAAGCGCCATACCTCCCAGCTGCTGCGCCGGCCTTCGCCCCACCCTGCTGCAGGGCTGGCGCCAGGGCCTGCCCCTGCATACCTCACCCTTCCGCGAGATGGCGGCGCGCAGCGGCGCCACGCCGCATGAGCTGTTGCGCACCTGCGCCCAGCTGCAGCGTGACGGTGAGCTGCAGCCCATCCACGCGCGCTGGGGTGAGGCCCTGCCGCGCGAACGCTGGCTGCTGTTCTTTGACAACGCCGACGAGGCCCTGGCCGGTGCAATGGCCGGCCTGCCCGGCTGCCTGCGCATCGAACGCTGCGCGGCCGAGGGCGATCCGCCCTGGCTCTGGGCCGAGCTGGAGGCCCTGGACGGCGCAGCCCTAAAGGCCCAGCTGAACTGCCTGCCCGCGTTGCCGGCGGACAAGCTGCGTCTTGCACCCGCCGCGAACGCAGGTGCCGGCCCCTGGGCCGACCCGCAGCAGGCCGCCTGCCTGGAGCGGGGCCTGCC
>JAIPCJ010000122.1 GCA_021738245.1 Methylotenera sp.
CCTGGCCGAAGCGCGTGGTGAAGAAGGGCTCGAAGGCGCGCTCCAGGTCGGCGCGCGGCATGCCGCCGCCGTTGTCGCGCACCTCCAGCATCAGGTGATGCGCCGGCGCCGGCGCGGGGCCGATGCGCACCTGGCCGGCGCGGCCGCCGGAGGCATGCAGGCAGGCGTTCTCGAACAGCTGCTCCAGCACCTGGCACAGCACGTCGCGGTAGCCGTCCATGGCGAGGGACTCGGGCAGGTCGCAGATGAACTGCACGTGTCGCACCCCCAGGCGGTGCTGCACGCTGGCCCAGGCCTGCTCGGCCACCTCGCGCAGCAGGAAGCGCACATGGGTGGCCCGCCCGCCGTCCTCGGTCAGCTGGCGAAAGCGGGAGATCAGCTGCAGGGCACGGCGCACGTTGTGTTCCACCAGCTGCGCGGCATGCGCGGTCTGGGTGGTCCAGTCGGTCATCTCCTGGCGGCGCAGCGGCAGGTGGTTGGCCAGCTTGTCGGTCACGATGCGGCTGTGCTCACGCATCACGTCGGCCGACAGCAGCGCATTGCTCAGCGGCGTGTTGAGCTCATGTGCGAGGCCGGCCAGCAACTGGCCGAGCGCCGCGAGCTTGCGGCTGCCGACCAGCTCCTGCTGCGCCTGCAGCAGCTCGGCGGTGCGTGCCTGCACCTGCTCTTCCAGCCATTCGGCGGCACGGCGGCGTTCGTCCTCGCGGCGCGCCTGGTCGATGGCGATGCCGGCGAGGTTGCTGGCCACGCGCAGGGCCGTCAGTTCGTCAGGCCCGGGGCGACGCTGCTCGCGGTAATACATCGCGAAGCTGCCGATGACGCCCTGGTGGGCCGCGTGGATGGGCTCCGACCAGCAGGCCTTGAAGCCATGCGGCGCCACGAGCTGCTTGTAGGGCGCCCACAGGGGGTCGGTCTCGATGTCCTCGACGATGACGGTGCGGTCTTCCGCCATGGCGGTGCCGCAGGATCCGACGCCCGGGCCGATGTCCAGGCCGTCGAGCAGCTGCAGATAGCTTTGCGGCATGCGCGGGCCGGCCCCCGGGTGCATCTGCCGGCCATCCGGATCGAGCAGCATGACGCTGCAGAACATGCCGTCGAACTGGGCCTCGATGAGGGCCGTCAGTCGGTCCAGCACGGGCTTGAGCGGCTGGCCGGTGGCCACCATCTGCAGCAACTCGTTCTCGCCGTCGGACAGCGCCTGGGCGAAGGCGATGGCGCCCAGGTCCACGAGGCAGACCGTCACCAGATCCGCCGGCGCGGCGCCGGTCAACAGCAGCTCATGCTGGCGCGTGCTGCCGTCGCGGCGCATCAGCGGCCACAGGAGCCGGGCGCTTTCGCCAGGCTTCAGGGCCTCGATCTGCTGCTGCAGCGCATTGCATTGCCCGGGCAGCTGCGGCGCGCAAAGCCGCGACAGCGGCTGGCCGACCAGGGTCGCCACGGCATGCCCCAGCACCTCGCCGCGGCCTGAAGCCGCCTGCTCGATGGGCAGGCCCGGCACGCGCCGGACCGACAGCATTGCCATGTGAGCCAGGTTGTCCATGGTGGTCTCCGCAGTGTTCGCGTTATGCATCAGACCCGTCGCGCGCGGGGCAACCGCTGGCAACAAGCCCCCCGACTTTGCCCAAAACCGGGTTGGTCCGGGCCAGAATCGCCATTCCCTTGCCTCAGATCAACCCGCCATGCCCCAAATGTTGCTGATCGTCGAACCCCTGGGCCAGCGCGCCGAACGTGGCCGCGAAGCCGGTGAGGTCTTGTACAAGCGCATGCTCGACTTTGCCGGCGAGCTGGAGGCGCAGGGGCTGCTGCTCGGCGTGAATTCCCTCGGCAGCGCGGCCCGCCGCCTAGCCAAGCGCGATGGCAGCGCCCAGGTCTGGGACGGGCCGTTCGCGGAGTCGAAAGAGATGGTCGGCGGCTATTTCCTGCTCGACACCGAGGACCCGGCCGTGGCGCTGGCCTGGGCCGAGCGCTGCCCGGCGGCCGAGTGGGCCACGGTGGAGATTCGCGGCGTGGGCCCCTGCTATCTCTGAGCCCCTCGCCGGGCGTGGGGCACGCCCGGCGACTAGTGTTTTCCCGTAGCGCGTCGAAGTTCGCCGGGCGGGATCGTCGTGCTCAGGAAGGCAGCGCAGTCGCTGCCGCACCCACGAGGAGATCCCATGCGATTCATGATCCAGGTCCGTGCGACCACCACCAGCGAGCGAGGTGACCCGCCCGGCCCCGAGTACACCGAACTGTTCGAGCAGATGGGCGCCTTTCACGAGGAGATGGCGCGTGCCGGCGTGCTGCTGGATGGTGCCGGCCTGCGTCCGAGCCGGGACGGCTGGCGCCAGCGCTACCACGCCGACGGCCAGGTGGAGCGCATCGACGGCCCGTTTGCCGAAGCCAAGGAACTCATCGCGGGTTACACGCTGATCCAGGTGCGTTCGGTGGAAGAAGCGCGGGCCTGGGCCAGCCGCTTCCCCAAGCCCTTCGTGGGCATCGACTGCGAGATCGAGGTGCGCCGCCTTTACGAGGAGGCCGATTTCGGCCCCGGCGGCGACATGGAAATCCAGCGCGCCTGAGGGGGACCGCATGAGCACGCTCTCCCTCATCTTCATCACCCTGAGCGTGGCCGTGATCGGCCTGGTGGCCTATGCCGCAACCCGGCCCGACGAGTTCCGTGTCGAACGCCAGGCACGCATCGAGGCGCCGTCCGAACGGGTGTGGCCGCTGGTCAGCGAGCTGCGCGCCTTCAACCGCTGGAACCCCTACGAGCGCAAGGACCCGCTCATCCAGGGCGCCTACAGCGGCGCGGCCAGTGGCGTGGGCTCGCGCTACGACTGGGACAGCCGCGAGGTGGGCAGCGGCAGCCTCGAGATCACCGCGCTGCAGCACGGCCGCCGCGTGCAGATGAAGCTCGACTTCATCAAACCCTTCGAGGCGCACAACCAGGCCGAGTTCGCGCTGCAGCCCCTGCCCGATGGCGCCACCGAGGTGCGCTGGACGATGCAGGGCCCGGCCAATTTCGTGTCCAAGCTGATGGGCGTGTTCATCGACATGGACCGCATGGTGGGCCGCGACTTCGAGGCCGGCTTGCAGAACCTGCGCCAGCTCGCCGAGGCCCGGCCATGAGGGACCTGCACTTCAGCATCGACATCGCCGCCACGCCCGCCCGCGTGTGGGACTGCATGTTCGACCCCCTCGCCTACCGCGACTGGACCCGGGCCTTCGCCGAGGGCTCCTACTACGAGGGCCGCTGGGCCGCCGGTGAGCGCCTGCGCTTTCTCGACCCGCAGGGCTTCGGCATGGAAGCGGTGGTGGACGACTGCCGGCTGCATGAGCAGCTGTCGCTGCGGCTGGTGGGCGAGATCAAGGACGGCCGGCCCGTGGCCGACAGCCCGCTGCACACGCATCCGGCGCACGAACGCTACCGCTTCGATCCGTTGCCCGAGGGCGGCACCCGGCTTGCCGTGCAGCTGCAGGCCTGGGACGACGGCTTCCTGGCCTTTTTGCAAGACACCTGGCCGCTCGCCCTGCAGCGCCTGAAGGTGTTGGCTGAATCAACCCATTGAAGGACGCGCGATGCACCAACAGATCTACGTCAACCTGCCCTGCAAGGACCTCGCCGCGAGCAAGGCCTTCTTCGAAGCCATCGGGTATCGCTTCAACCCCCAGTTCACCAACGACAAGGGCGCCGGCATGATGCTCGGCGAGAACCTCTACGCGATGCTGCTGGCCCACGACTTCGCCAAGACCTTCACCAGCAAGGACCTTGTCGACGCGCGCACCGCCACCACCGGCTGGGTCTGCCTGAGCTGCGAGACCGACGCCGAAGTCGATGCGCTGGTGGCCAAGGCCATCGCCGCTGGCGGCACCGCGCCCAGCCCGGCGCAGGACCATGGCTTCATGTACGGCCATGGCTTTGAAGACCTGGACGGCCACCACTGGGAACTCGTCCACATGCGCGGCATGCCGCCCCAGTGCTGAACCGGAGACCCACCATGCAATTCACAGCCAAGCTCACCCCCTTCATCTGGTACCAGCGCGGTGCCGAAGACGCGGTCGCGCACTACCTGAAGGTTTTCGGCCCCGACAAGGGCCGCGTGCTGCACACCCAGCGCTGGGGCGAGAACTCGCCCGGCGAGGCCGGCACCATCATGTTGCAGCAGGTGGAGCTGCTCGGCCTGCAGTTCACCGCCTTCAACGGTGGGCCGCATTTCAAGCTCACCGAAGCCTTCTCGCTGGCGGTCGCCTGCGCCGACCAGGCCGAGATCGACCATCTCTGGGAAGGCCTGCAAGCCGGCGGCGGCCGCGAGAAGGCCTGCGGCTGGGTGGAGGACGCCTGGGGCGTGTCCTGGCAGATCATCCCGGCGGCCTGGTTCGACATGATCAACGACCCCGACCCCGCGCGGGTGCAACGGGTGTTCCAGGCCATCTGGGCGATGGGCAAGATCGACCTCGCAGCACTTCAGCTCGCCTACGACGGAGCCTGAGCGGGTGAGCCATGCCGACCTCGCCGCGGGCGTCTGGCGCCTGGAACGCAGCCGCCTGGTGGGCGCGGCAGCCAAGCTGCTGCGCGACCTCGACGAGGCCGAAGACTGCGCGCAAGACGCCCTCATGGCGGCGCTGGACGCCTGGCCCCGCGACGGCGCGCCTGCCAACCCGGCCGCCTGGCTGATGACCGCCACCCGCAACAAGGCCCTGGACCGGCTGCGTCGGCGCGCGATGCTGGAGCGGGAGCACGAACACCTCGCCGCGGACGACGAGGCCTACGGCACGCATGTGGTGCCCGACTTCGTCGACCAGCTCGACACCGCACGCGACCAGGCCGAGATCGGCGACGAGCTGCTGCGGCTGATCTTCATCGCCTGCCACCCCGTGCTGCCACGCGAGGCCCAGGTGGCGCTGACGCTGCGACTGCTGGGCGGCCTGGAGACGGCCGAGATCGCCCGCGCCTTCCTGCAACCCGAGCCGACCGTGGCCCAGCGCATCGTGCGCGCCAAGAAGGCCCTGCACGGCCAGGCCTTCGAGCTGCCCGGGGTGGACGAGCGCACCCAGCGCCTGCAGGCGGTGCTGGCGGTGGTCTACCTGATCTTCAACGAAGGCCACAGCGCCGGCAGCGGCGCCACGCTGCTGCGCCCGGCCCTGTGCGACGAAGCCCTGCGCCTGGCGCGCCAGCTGCAGCACCTGCTGCCCCACGAAGGCGAGGTGCATGGGCTGGCGGCGCTGCTGGAAATCCAGGCCTCGCGGCTGCCCGCGCGGCTGGATGCGCAGGGCCGCCCCGTGCTGCTGCCCGACCAGGACCGCCGACGCTGGGACAGCCTGCTGATCCGCCGCGGCCTCGCGGCGCTCGCCCAGGCACAGTCCCTCGGCGCGCCTGGCCCCTACACACTGCAGGCCACCATCGCCGCCTGCCACGCCCGCGCCGCGCGCGCCGAAGACACCGACTGGCCCGCCATCGTGGCCGGCTACGACCAGTTGCTGGCGCTCAACCCCTCGCCCGTCATCGCGCTGAACCGAGCGGTGGCGATCAGCTTCGCACGCGGCCCGGCCGCAGCCTGGCCACTGCTGCAGGCCCTGGCAGCCGAACCGCAGTTGCAACGCTACCCCTGGCTGCCCGGCGCCCAAGCCGACGTGCTGGAACGCCTGGGCCGCATCGGCGAGGCCCGCGAGGCCTATCTGCGCGCGGCGGAACTCACCGACAACGACGTCCAGCGCGACCTGTTGCACGAGCGGGCGCGGCGCCTGGCCAGCTGAGCGCCCGCTCGCCGGTCAGCCAGGCTCGTGGGGCGATGCCGGCTGGCGTGCATCCCGCAGATGCGCCGCCAGCTGGAACCACATCGCCGCCCAGCCGGCGCCGAAGGCCCAGCCGGCCATCACGTCGCTGGCCCAGTGCACCCCCAGCACCACCCGCGTGGCGCCGATGAGCAGCGCCATGGCGACGGCCACGCCGAGCAGGAACACCCGTTCCCGCGTGCGGCCATGGCGCTGTGCGAGCAGCACGCCCACGGTCAGGTAGAACACCGCCGACATGCTGGCGTGGCCGCTCGGGAAGCTCAGGCCCTCCTGCACCAGGGCCGCGAAGTCTGCGTCGGGCCGCGCGCGGCCGAACAGGGCCTTCAGGCTGCTGACCATCAAGGCGCCGGCGGCCATGGCCACCGCAACGGCCGTTGCCCGCGCCGGACGGCCGACGCTGCACAGATAGGCCACCGCGAGCACGGTGAAGAGCGTCAGCACCGGCGTGCCACCCAGCGCGCTGAGGTCGCGCATGACCGCTTCGACCTTCGGATGCGCCGCGCGCCAGCCCTGCGCGGCGTGCAGCAGGGCCTCGTCCCAACGCACGGTCAGGCCCTCACGCATCGCCAAGGCGAGCGCGCCGAACAAGGTCCAGGCCAGCGCCGCCAAGGCCCAGCCGCGGGTCGACACGCGCGGCGAGATCGACACGGCCGTCATGCGCGCAACAGCGCCTTGGCCGCCTCGACCCGCAAGGCCAGCGGAGCCGCCTCATCATCCAGCACCCGCTGCAGGAACTGACGCGGGTCGACATGGCCTGCCGTGACCGCGGCGGCGGGCTGAGGCGGTGGGTTCGCCTCCCCTGCTGGCCGCAGTGCCTGCAGCGCCGCATCGAACGCGGCCGGTGCGATGGACGACAGGCGCGCGAGCAGATCGGCCTGGCCTTCGGCACCGGGCTCGATGTCCAGCCAAGGCGTCTCCACGAACACGGGCGCGAGGTCGGGTGCGACGAAGGCAGACCAGTTGCCGCTCGCCAGGTCCTGCGCCGGCACGGCCGGGGTTGTGTTCTCGACCTGCAGCCGCAGGCGGGACGCCGGCAACTCGGGCAGGTAGCGGGCACGCAGGCCGGCAAGAAAGTCCTGCGCCTGGGCCACCGTCACGGGCTGGGTGAGCGAGAACCACAGTTGCAGCCCGTCGGTGCCCGACACCGCGATGGCGGGCGCCGGCAAGCCGAGGTCGGCCTGCACGCCACGCCACACGGCGCCGAGGGCGGTCCAGTCGGCCGGCGCCGCGACCTCGAGCCGCAAGGCCCGGGCGCGGTCCGGTGAATCGGTGTGATAGAGGCGGTGAAGTTCGGTCGTCAGGCGGCTCATGGCGCGCGTGAATCTACTCCACCTGCCAGCCCACGCCTCAGGGCAGCCGGAACACACCCACGGCCGCAGCCAGCTGCTCGGCATGCTGGCGCATCGCGCTGGAGGCGGCGGCGGTCTGCTCCACGAGGGCGGCGTTCTGCTGGGTCATCTGGTCGAGCTCCTGGATGGCGGTGCCGACTTGCGAGATGCCCTGCGCCTGCTCGTGGGCGCCGCTGGAGATGGCCGAGAGCAGAGCGCCCACCTGGCGCGTGCTGTCGACGATGGCGCGGATGGTGGTGCCGGCCTCGGCGACGATCTTCTGCCCGCCGTCCACGCGCTCGCCGCTCTCCAGGATGAGTTGCTTGATCTCACGCGCGGCCTCGGCGCTGCGCTGGGCCAGCGCCCGCACCTCGCTGGCCACCACAGCGAAGCCGCGGCCCTGCTCGCCGGCACGCGCCGCCTCGACGGCCGCGTTCAGCGCCAGGATGTTGGTCTGGAAGGCAATGCTGTCGATCACGCCGATGATCTCGCCGATGCGCCGGCTGGAGGCTTCGATGCCCGACATGGTGCCCACCACCTGCTCGATCACCTCGCCGCCGCGGTTGGCCAGTTGCACATTGCCGTTGGCCGCACCAGCCGCTTGCTGGGCGCCATCGGTGGTGCTGGCCACGGTGGCGCTGATCTGCTCCATCGCCGAGGCGGTTTCTTCCAGGTTGGCGGCCGCCTGTTCGGTGCGCTGCGACAGGTCCATGCTGCCGGCGGCCACCTCCTGCGACGACAGGATGATGGCGTCGGCCGCCTGGCGCACGTCGCGCACGGTGCCGCGCAGCGAGGTCTGCATCTCGGCCAGCGAGCGCAGCAGGTCGGCGGTCTCGTCCTGGCCCTTGGGCACGAGGGTGTCGGTCAGGTCACCCGAGGCCATGGCCTTCATGCGCTGAGTGAGGGTGCGCATGCCCGAGCGCATCGACAGGAAGAAGCAGTAGAAGAAGTAGAGCCCCGCCAGCGCCATCAGCGAGATGAGCAGGGTGCCGGCCACGATGCGGCCGTTGAGCCGCGCCTCGCGGGCCGCGAGCACGCGGTCCAGGTCGGCGGCCACAGCGCGCTGCAGCTTGCCCAGGTCGTCGATGGCGGCCGTGCTGCGCTTGACGATCTCGGCCGGCACCGGCAGCTCGCCGGCTTGCTGCATGACCAGCGGCTCCATCTCCGCGATGAAGGCGCGTGCCAGGCCCAGCTTGGCCATGTGCTCCTTGACGGGCAACGCAGCATTGAACTCGCCCACGCGCTTGAGGTCACCGTCGACCTGGTCGAGCAGCTTCTTGTCGACCGCCAGACGCGCCGCGGCCTGGGCCGTGAGCTTGACGTTCTGCGGGTCGGCCGCGAGGCTGGCCAGCGCGCCACGGGTCAGGCCGGCGGTCTCCAGCAAGTCCGGCAGGGTGACGGTGCCGGCGGCCATCAGATAGTAGGAGTCGCCGTCCGGGTCCAGGGCCAGGCCGCTCTGGTCGACCACATGCTCGACCAGGTCGCCGAGCTGCTCGCTGATGGCCACGTAGGGCACGCGCACCTCCGCGGCGCTGAGGCTGGCGGGCTGCGCCTGAGCCGCCTTGAGCGCCGCCGTCAACGCCTGCCAGTGCTCGCTGCCCGGGTCGGGCAAGCCATCGAGCAGCGGCTTGCCCTGGTCGGCCAGGGCCTCCAGGCTGGCCTTGAAGCGCTGGCGCAGATCGGGCAGGTCAGGACGCTCCACGCCATTGGCCTGGTCCACCAACCCGCGGCGCAGCAATTGCGTCGCCTCCATGGCCGGCACCATCAGCTGGATGGCCGCCAACCCCTGACGCTCCATCTGCGTGGCCGCCACCACGGCCTGCCGGTCCGACACGAGCATCCACGACGTGACCAGGATGGGCACCAGCAGGAACAACAGGATCACGCCGGCCTTGGCCGGGAAGCGCATCTTGCGAAACCATGAGACGCCCAGGCGGGCCCAGACGGGCGTCGTGGCGGGCTTGGCGCGGGAAGCGGGGGAGACACTCGACATGGACGGTTCAGGGGGGCAGGGCAAGATGGCAGCATCCGACAGGCGCGGAAGCCAAACGTTTGCAGATCGCGCCGCAGCACGACCTGATTTGCCAGTGTTAGCAAATCACCAAACCGGGGCAATGGCCGTCATTCGGGCAACGACGCCGCGCGTGGATTTGTGCCCGCCCGGGCCGGGAAGGCTGTCGCGTTTCGGCTGCACGCCTGCAAGTCGATTGCAACTCGGCCTCCCTGGCGGGGGCGCGGGCGCCGCAGCGCCGCAGATGCCCCTCAGGGGCGACGTTGCAGCCGCAGCACCGGGTAGAGGTTGAAGCGCTCGTCCCAGCTCGGGTGGCGTTGATGGAAGAAAGTCAGCCGGGCCTCCGGGCTGGCGGCGAAAGCCGGGTCGTCGCGCAGCCGCGCCTCGAATGCCTCGCGCAGCGCCGGGCTGGCGGCGAGCTGCTCGCGCGCCACCTGCTCGGCCACATAGGGCTCCATGTATTCCTTGGGCTCGAAGGCGTTGGCAAAGCGCCCCCAGGTGGCCATCGAGTCCGGTGCGTCCGGCTCCAGCAGATGCATGGCCAGGGCGGCGAGCGGCTGGGCGATCGGCACGAAGAGGCTGCCGGCCGGCAGGTCGCGGGTCTCGTCGCGCCACTCGCCGGTGAGGCTGACGCGCTGGCGGCCTTCGGTCGTGGCGGCATCGCGCTTGACAGCGGTCGCCCGGAAGACCTGGGCTGCCGCCCCAGGCCGCGCCTGGGCCAGGCGCTCGAAGCGCACGCCATGCTGGGCCAGCTTCTCACCCACCCAGCCCGCATGCTCGGCCGGCACGAGGTAGCCGGCGCGCGGCGCTGCTCTCACGCGGTCCGGCTCGATGCGGTCGCGCAGCGGCAGCCGCCAGACCTCCGGCCGCGTTTCGTCATAGCGGGTCATCAGCGCGCCGGAGATGTCGCTCGGCGTGCGCGTGTAGGCGTAGCCGCGGAACTCGATCTCGCGGGCGTCATCGCGCGTGCGCCAGGTCAGCGGCAGCTCGGCGAGCACGCGCGCATCCGCCGCGAGGGCAGCCTGGCGCCAGCTGCGGCCGTGGCGTGACATCAGCGCCAGCACCGCATCCACCGTCTGGCGTGTGACGCGCACCCGATGCGGATACGGCCGCCAGCTGTGCGTCTCGACCAGCATGCCCAGGCGGTTGCGCAGCAGGAAGTAGCCCTGCGAGAAGCGCGGCGTGGGCACGCTGTCGCGAAAGCCGCTGGCGGGGTTGTCGCTCTCGACGAAAGACGGGTAGAAAGGCAGCGGCAATGCGCCCTGCCCGGCCAGCGCGGCGATGACGCCATCGCGCCAGGCGCCACCGGCTTCGCGCAGTGCCGCATCGCCGGCATGCACGGGCTCGACCATGATCGCGATGTCGTGCTCGAACTGCGCGCCGTCGGTCGTGTGCAGGTCGACCATGGCCAGCGGGTCCCAGGCCTTGACCAGGGCCAGCATGGCCTGCATCTCGGGCGCGTCGGCCTTGACGTAGTCGCGGTTGAGGTTGAGGTTCTGCGCGGTGGTGCGCCAGCCCATCTGCTCGGGGCCGCGTTGGTTGGGGCGGTTCCAGGCCCCGAAGCGCTCATGCCCGTCGACGTTGAACACCGGCACGAAGACCAGCACCTGGTCCTTCAACGCGCCCGGCCGGGCCAATTGCTCGCGCAGCGCCAGGAAGCCCGCGTCCTTGCCCTCGATCTCGCCCGCGTGGATGCCGCCCTGGATGAGCGTGACCGGCAGCCCGGCCCGCTGTGCCGCCTCGGGCGTGAGCGCACCGGACTGGCTGGCCACCAGCGCCCACATCGGCCGGCCCTGCGGGGTGACACCAAAGCGCAGGCAGCGCACCGCGCGCGGGTAGGCGCGGGCGAAGTCGTGGCACAGCCGATCGACCTCGTCATAACGACCGGTCTGGGTGAAGCCGCTGCGTTCAGCGTGAGTGGTCAGTGACGGCGTGGCCGATGCAGCAGCACCAGCAGCCAGGCCCAGGGCCAGGAGCAAGGGACGGAACATGTCGCAGGCGGCTCGGCCGCAAGGTCGGGAAGCGGCGGATTATTCGGCCGCCGGTCGCCGCCGTCTGTCAGTGGCGGTCCGGGGTCAGAGCTCGCCGCCGGTGAAGCGGGTGTCGGGCAGCTGCAGCACGCTGCGCAACTGCAGCCGCGTGGACGGCCAGCTCTGGGGCAGGCCATGGCGGGATTCCAGCTGGGCCTCCCGGGCCGCGGCGAGGCCCTCGTGATGGGCCAGCTCGACGAAGGCCTGGGTGGCGTCGCGCGGCAGCGCCTGGGCGAACAGGAAGCCCTGGCCGATGCTGCAGCCCAGATCGGCCAGCACGTCCTGCTGCCCCACCGTCTCGATGCCTTCCGCCACCGTATGCAGGCCGAGCGCCCGCGCCAGGTCATGAATGGCCGACACGATGGCCCGCGCCCGGGCGCCGACGCGGGGATGGTCCAGGTCGGCGATGAAGGCACGGTCGATCTTGAGCTGGTCCAGCGGCAGGCGGCGCAGGTAGGCGAGCGACGAGAAGCCGGTGCCAAAGTCGTCCAGCGCGATGCGCACGCCCAGCGCGCGCAGGCGGGTGAGCAGGTCGATGGCGCGGTGGTTGTCCTGCAGCAGGGCCGACTCGGTCAGCTCGACTTCCAGCCGCTCCGCGCGAAGCCCGCTGCGCTCCAGCGCCTCGATGACGTGCACCTCCAGCGGGCTGCGCTCGAACTGATGGGCCGAGACGTTGACGGCCACCCGCAGCGAACCCGGCCAGCGCGCCGCATCGCGGCAGGCCACGAGCAGGGCCCAGGCCCCCATGGCGACGATGAGGCCGCTCTCTTCCGCCAGCGGGATGAAGACCGACGGCGGCACGAGGCCGCGCGTGGGATGGCGCCAGCGCATCAGCGCCTCGAAGCCGATCAGCTGGCCGCTGGCCAGCTCGATCTGCGGCTGGTAGTGCATCTCCAGCTCACCGCTGTCCAGGGCCTGGCGCAGGTCGGCCAGCAAGGACAGGCGGTCCTGCGCCTCCTGCTGCAGTGCGGGTTCGTAGGGCACGAGCCGGTCTCGCCCGGCCGCCTTGGCGGCCTGCAGGGCCAGGTCGGCGGCGCGCATCAAGGCATCGGGCGCCTGGGCATGGCGCGGCGCGCAGGCTGCGCCGATGCTGGCCCGCACGTCGATCTCATGGCCATCGATGTGCACCGGCACGCGCAGGGCCGAGCGCAGCTGCTTGCCAAGGCGATGGATGGCCTCGGGGCTGAGCTCGTCACGCAGCAGCACCGCGAATTCGTCGGCGCCCAGTCGCGCGACCAGGTCGCCACTGCCGCGGCGGGCCGCCAGGCTCTCGGCCAGGCGCTCGCCCACGGTGGCCAGCAGGTGGTCGCCCGCTGCATGGCCCAGGGTGTCGTTGACCTGCTTGAAGCAGTCCAGGTCCAGCAGCAGCACGGTGCACGGCGACACCGGGCCGCCCCCGCCGAGCAGCAGGGCGAGCCGCCGCTGGAACTGGTGCCGGTTGGCAAGACCTGTCACCGCATCCTGGTCGGCCACGCGCATGAGCTCCCGCTCGCGCTCCCGCGCTTGCGTCACATCACTGCACACGCCGCGCCAGCCCGCGCCCTCCAGCCGGTTGCCGTTGAGCGACCACCAGACCGCCTCGCCATGCAGCTGCAGCCGCAGGTCGTGGTCGCGCAAAGGCTCCGCGGCGCCGAGCGCGCGGCTCAGACGATCCAGGCGCCGCCAGGCGTCGGCGTCGTCAGGGGGAAGGTGGCGGGCCAGCAGCGCAACCAGCGGCTGACCCAGCAGGGCGTCCACCGGTTCGCCCAGCCGCTCGGCCATGCGCCGCGAGACATGGCGCAGGCGGCCATCGCGGCTCACCTCCCACAGCCAGTCGCTCGCATGCTGCTCGAAGTCGCGCAGCAGCAGCGACACCGTCAGGCGGTCCCGCGCAGCCGCGTACTGCGCCTGCCGGCCCTGCAGAAACAGACGTGCATTCAGCAGCACCGCCATGCCGAGCACCACGATGAACAGCGGCACCAGCGGCAGCAGGCCCTGCATCCAGGCCACCGGTTGCACCACCAGCCCGAGCGCCAACGCGCCGCAGGACCCCAGCACCCAGGCCAGCGACACGGCCGGCAGCAGCGCGAACATCCAGGCGGGCGATGCGATCGCACCGGCCAGGCAGGCCACGAGCGGCGCCTGCAGGCTGGTCGGGATCCAGGGCGCAACCTGCAGCACCAGCATCACGTCCAGCACGCCGCCCAGGAAGAGGTCTGCCGCCAACCACAGGCCCGCACGCACCCCGCGCTCCGGCGCCGAGGGTGGCCGGTGGTGGCATTCATGCCACCACAGCGCGAAATTGAAACTGTTGAGCAGCACCAGCGCGGCCAGCACCGGCATCAGAGGCACCAGATCGGTGCCTGCGGGCAGGGCCGCCATCAACATGGCCACCGCAATGGCCGTGGCCACGGCAGACGTGGGCAACTGTTCGACGATGGCGCGCCACTGATCGTGGCGAAGCCGGGCCACGTCCTCGGGGGTATCACCCGGCACATGCCAGGCGGCGGCCAACAGGCCGGGCAGGCCCGCGCCTGCGCGCGGCAGCGGCGCAGAAGCGGGGTTCAGCGTGGAGGACGCAGGCTCGACCATGAGCGGCCGATGCTAGGGGCGTGACAGCGCTTTCGGCTGTGAAGCAATGCCCGAAACCTTGGTGTAAGCGAGCCCGCGTGGCGCGAGCGCCGCAGCCTCAGCGATCCGCGGCCGTCTCGCGCAGCATGCGCTGCATCAAGGTGAAGAAGCGGTCGTAGAACTCACCGGCGGGAATGGTCTCGGAAGCCACCTTCACCAGCGAATCCTGGGTGGAGGACAGCGGCACCGAGATCGAGCCCAGCGCACTCACGCCCAGGCTCGCGGCCTGCGGGTTTTTCTTGAGGGCGTAGCGGTCCTGCTGGGCGCTGACGTAGGCCGTGGCGATCTGCTGCTTCGGGCCATCGCCCACGCAGACGACGTTGAAGGCGATCTCCACATGCACCTCGCCCTCGGGCTGGAAGTGCTTGGCGCCACGCACCACGCCGGCATCGGCCTTGCTGATGACATAGCCCTGGCTCAGCAGCGCGCGCCGCGCGGCCTCGCAGGTGGCGTCCACATTCGCATCGAACAGCCGGGAGAAGGTCTCCTCCGCCGCGAAGCTCTCGCGCTGGTAGACCTTGCCCACCTTGTCGGAGGTCGCGGGGGTGCTGCCGCAGCCCGCCAGCAGGAGGCTGGCCAGCAGCGGCAGGGCCGAAAGGAGGAGGCGTCGCATGGGGGGATTATTCCGTCGTC
>JAIPCJ010000123.1 GCA_021738245.1 Methylotenera sp.
GCCCGCACGCGCTGCGGCGCCGGCCGAGTCGCCTCGGGCCGGGTCGCGCAACCTGCTGCGCGAACTGCGCCCCGACATCACCGCAGCCGCCATCGATGCCAAGCTCGCCCGCTACTGGCAGTCGCTGTTCGAGGGCGGCCCCGCGCAGCGCGTGGTCTACCCGGCGCCCGCCACGGCCCATGGGCCGGCGGCCTATGTGCTGGACGTGGGCAACGCCGACGTGCGCAGCGAAGGCATGTCCTACGGGATGATGATTGCGGTGCAGATGGGCCGCAAAGCCGAATTCGACGCCTTGTGGAACTGGGCAGCCACGCACATGCGCTATGCCTCGGGGCCGCGGCAGGGCTACTTCCGCTGGCAATGCAAGCCGCCCGGCTGCGACCATGACGCCGTGCCCGCCTCCGACGGCGAGGAATACTTCGCCACCGCGCTGCTGATGGCCGCCAGCCGCTGGGGCAATGGCCCCGGGCTGTACGACTACAACGCCCAGGCGCAGGCCCTGCTGTCGGTGATGCTGCACAAGGAGACCCTGAACGGCGGCGTGCGTGAGGGCGTGCGTGCCATGTTCTCGCCACAGCACGGGCAGGTCGTCTTCGTGCCCATCGGCGACGCAGCGGACTTCTCCGACCCGTCCTACCACCTGCCCGCCTTCTACGAGCTCTGGGCGCGCCGCGCCGACAAGCCCGAAGACCGCGCCCGCTGGGCCGAGATCGCGCGCATCAGCCGGGCCTACTTTCACCAGGCGGCCCACCCACGCACCGGGTTGTCACCCGACTATGCCGAGTTCGACGGCCGCCCGCGTGTGCACGAGGGACACGAGGATTTCCGCTACGACGCCTTCCGCACCGCGGTGAACTGGAGCGTCGACCAGGCCTGGTGGGGCCAGCATCCGCAGGCCGCCGAGTTGAGCCGCCGGCTGCTGAGCTTCTTCGCGTCGCAGGGGCCGGCGGGCAAGCCCTACCCACATCTCTACACGCTGGACGGCCGGCCGCTGAACGACGAGCCCTCCCAGGGCCTCATCGCCTGCAATGCCGTGGCTGCGCTGCTGGTGGAGCCGGCGCTCGGCCGGCGCTTCGTGGACGACCTCTGGGCGCTGGAGCCGCCCACCGGACAGTGGCGTTACTACGACGGCCTGCTGCAGTTCATGGGCCTGCTGCACGTCACCGGGCGCTTCAAGGCCTGGTGACCCGCCAGGCTCCCGTGGGCTGCCTATGATGGCCGCGGCGCGCACGTCTGGCGCTGCACCCAAGGGAAGACATGACAACGACAAGTTCGCGCCGCGGGCTCGCTGCCTTGCTGATGGCGCTGTGCACGGGCATGGCACTGGCCCAGACGCCGCCTGCGCCCACGCCGAGCCCCGCGCCCACACCCGCCCCCACACCGGCTCCGGCAGGTGCCTCGGCGCCCAGCCCCGGCCGCGCCGCATCGGCCGCGGGCCTCACGCTGCCCGACCCCACCGAGCCCAAGCCCTACGACAAGGTCATCTCCGCCGAGGCCAAGACGCAGGACGGCCTGCTGCGGGTGCACAACCTCAAGAACAAGTTGTACTTCGAGATCCCGAAAGCGGTGCTCGAGCAACCGCTGCTGATGGTGGCCAATGCCACCGCCGTGCCCGCCGGGCAGGAGCATGTCGGCCGGACCTTGAACCAGGATGTGCTGCGCTTCGTGCTGCACCAGAACCGCGTGCTGCTGCAGCTCGTGACGCACAGTGCGGTCACCTCCCCGGGCAATGTGCTGGCCGATGCGGTGCGGCAGTCGCAGCGCGATGCCATCCTGGCGGTGTTCCCGGTCGAGGCCTTTGCCAAGAGCGGCGCGCCGGTCATCGAGGTGACGCGCCTGTTCAACACCGAGGTGGGCGACTTCAGCGCCCGCGCCCTGGTGCGCGGCAACCTGGACAGCAGCCGCAGCTATGTCGAGAAGGCCAAGGCCTTCAAGGGCAGCGTGCGCGTGGATGCGGTGCAGACCTACACCGTCATGCCCACGCCCCAGCCCACGGTCCCGGGCGTGCCCCTCGTGCCGCAGATGCAGCCGGCGCGCAGCGCGTCGGTCAACGTGGCCTTCAGCATCGTCGAGCTGCCGAAGGAGCCAATGCTGCCGCGGTTGATGGACGACCGGGTGGGTTACTTCAGCGTGGGCCGCACTGACTTCGGCAGCGGCCTGCAGGAAGCCCGCCGCGAGCGCGTGATCACCCGCTGGCGCCTCGAGAAGAAAGACCCCGAGGCCGCCCTCAGCGAGCCGGTCAAGCCCATCGTCTGGTACATCGACAAGGCCACGCCCACCGAGCTGGTGCCTTATGTGAAGAAGGGCATCGAGGCCTGGAACGTCGCCTTCGAGGCCGCCGGTTTCAAGAACGCGGTGCAGGCCCGGCCCTACCCGAGCGCCGAGGAAGACCCCGAGTTCGACCCCGAGGATGTGCGCTACAGCGTCATCCGCTGGGTGCCATCGCCCATCGCCAATGCCTACGGCCCGCACCTGGCCGACCCCCGCAGCGGCGAGATCCTGAACGCCAACATCGTGATGTTCCACAACATCGTGCAGTTGCAGCGCGACTGGTACCTGACCCAGGTCGGGCCGCTGGACCCGCGCGCCCGCAAGCTGCCGCTGCCGGACGACCTGATGGGCGAGCTGGTGGCCTTCGTCGTCACGCACGAGGTGGGCCATTCGCTGGGCCTGCCGCACAACATGAAGGCCAGCTCGCTGTACCCGGTGGAGAAGCTGCGGGATGCGCAATGGCTCAAGACCATGGGCCACACGCCGTCCATCATGGACTACAGCCGCTTCAACTACGTGGCCCAGCCCGAGGACCGGCTCGACCCCGCACTGCTCATCCCGAAGATCGGCCCCTACGACCAGTTCGCGGTGCGCTGGGGCTACACGCCCATCCCGAGCGCCAAGACCTCGGAAGACGAGCGCCAGCAGCTCAACCTGTGGGCGCGTGAGCAGGTCGGCACGCCCTGGCTGCGCTTCAGCTCGCCCAAGGCCGATGGCGGCGACGTGGGCGAGAACATGGAAGCCGTGGGCGATGCCGATGCCGTCATGGCCACGGGCCTGGGGCTGCGCAACTTGCGGCGTGTCGTGAAGATGCTGCCGGCCGCCGTGCCCGCCGATGGCAAGGACGACCAGACCCTGGAAGCCCTGTACCGCAGCACCTGGGGGCAGTGGGTGCAGGAGATGAACCACGTCATCACCGTGGTCGGCAGCTACGAAGTGCAGAACAAGCACAACGACCAGCCCGGCGCGATTGCCACGCCGGTCTCGCGCGAGCGGCAGGTGCGGGCGGTGAAATTCCTGAGCGAGCAGATGTTCACCACGCCGCAGTGGATGCTGGACCCGGCCGTCACCCAGCGCCTGCGCAACATCGAGCAGCAGCTGTGGCTGGGCGTGTACCAGCGCACGTTGCTGCGCCAGATGGTGAGCCCCGCGCGGACGCAGCGCCTGATGGCGCAGGAAGCCCAGCTCGGCCTGCGCGCCTACCGCCTGGCCGACTACCTGGCCGACCTGCGCCGCGGCATCTTCACCGAGCTGCCGGCCGCCCCCATCACACCGGCGCGCCGCAACCTGCAGCGCTATTACGTGGACGCTCTGGCCGCGCGCCTGGGCGGCCTGAACCTGCTGGGCCTGGACGACGGCGAGGCCCTGGTGCGGGCTGAACTGCACGACTTGATGCGCTCGCTGGCCACAGCCTCGCAACAAGGCGATGCCAGCCGCCGCGCGCACCTGCAGGCCCTGGCCGACACCATCGCCAAGGCGCTGGACCCCAAGTTCGCGCCGCCGGCCAATCCGCTGGCGGCGCTCATCCGCATGATGGGCTACCAGGCCGCTGAGTCCTGGGACCCGCTGGCCGTCTCGGCGAGCTGCTGGCCGAGCTTCGCGCCGGCACTGTCGACCGACTGAGGGCTGCCGCCCCCGGCGTCACGCGCGGGGCCGGGCCACGGTGGCGAGCAGCTGCCGGATCTCCTCCCGGCAGGCCGCCTGGGCCTTGGCCTCGATCTCGCGGTAGAGGGCCAACACCCGCTCGCCGGTGGGCGTGAGCGCGGCGCCACCGCCGCCCGGGCCACCGGCCGCGGTCTCGACCGCCGGGGCCTTCAGCGCGCGGTTCAGCTCGTCCACCAGCAGCCAGGCGCGCCGGTAGGACATGCCCAGCGACTTGGCCGCTGCCGTGATGGAGCGTTGGGCCTGGATGGCCTCCAGCAGCTCCACCTTGCCCGGCCCGATGGCGATGGTGTCGCCGCTGACGACCCGCATGCGCAGCCGCAAGGCGGGCGGCTTGCCGCGTGGTGCGCGCGGGGGCGTGGAGGAGGCGTCTGCAGGCATGGCGTCTGAGGGGCGTGAGGCTCGCACGGGGTGAAGTGTGCGCGGAATTAGACCACCGGCATGACCCCGGCCGGGCCCCGCGCTATGCATGGCGGTATATTTCGCGCGGGTCACTTCCAAAGCCTGCCATGCCGAGCATCCTGCGCCGAATCCTGTCTGTTGCCAGCCTTGCCCTGCTGCTGCCTGCCGCCAGCCCGGGCGCGTGGGCGGGTGAGCTCACGGTGTCGGCCGCCGCCAGCCTCTCCAATGCCTTCAAGGCCCTGGCGCCGGCCTTCGAAGCCCAGCATCCGGGGACGCGGCTGCTCTTCAACTTCGCCGCCTCGGATGCCTTGCTGGCCCAGATCGCCAAGGGCGCGCCGGTCGATGTCTTCGCCTCGGCTGACCAGGACACCATGGACAAGGGCCAGGCCCAGCAACTGCTGCTGGCCGGCACCCGGCGCAACTTCGTCACCAACACATTGGTGCTCATCACGCCGGCCGACAGCGCGCTGGGTCTGCGCAGCCTGGCCGACCTTGGCCGGCCTGAGGTCAAGCGCGTGGCTCTGGGCAAGCCCGAGGGCGTGCCGGCCGGGCGCTACGCCAAGGGCGCACTGGAAGCCGCCAGGGCCTGGGCCGCCGTCGAGCCCAAGGCGGTCTATGCGACCAATGTTCGCCAGGCACTGGACTATGTGGCTCGCGGCGAGGTCGAGGCTGGCTTCGTCTATGCCACCGATGCAGCCGTGCAGCAGGACAAGGTCAAGGTCGCGCTCACCGTGCCGACCGAGGCGCCCATCGCCTACCCGATCGCGGTCGTGGCCGGCAGCCCGAACGCTGACGCCGCACGGCGCTTCCTGGCGTTCGTCACCTCGCCCGCAGGCCAGGCCGTGCTGGCCCGCCACGGCTTTCAGCGGCCCTGAAGGCGAGCCGCAGTGGAGTCGTCGGCCTGGGTGGCACTGGCCCTGTCGCTGAAGGTGGCCGGCTGGGCCACGGCCATCAACCTCGTGCTCGGCGTGGCGGCCGGCTATGCGTTGGCGCGCGCGCGCTTTGTCGGGCGTGACCTGCTCGATGCCGTGCTGACCCTGCCCATGGTGCTGCCGCCCACGGTGCTGGGTTACTACCTGCTGGTGCTGGTGGGCCGGCGCGGCTGGCTCGGGGGCTGGCTGCACGAGACCTTCGGCATCCAGCTCATCTTCACCTGGCAAGGGGCCGTCGTCGCTGCCAGCCTGGTGGCCTTTCCTCTGGTGATGAAGGCTGCCCGCGCGGCCTTTGAAGGCGTGGACACGCGGCTGGAGCAGGCCGCACGGGTGCTGGGCCTGAGCGAAGCGGCGGTGTTCTTCCGCGTGACGTTGCCCATGGCCTGGCACGGCATCCTGGCGGGCGTGTTGCTGGCCTTTGCACGGGCGCTGGGCGAGTTCGGTGCCACGCTGATGGTCGCCGGCAGCATTCCGGGCAAGACGCAGACGCTGTCGATCGCCGTGTTCGAGGCGGTGCAGGCCGGGCAGGACGACCAGGCCAACCTGCTGGTGCTCGTCACCTCCGTCACCTGCATCGCGGTGTTGCTGGCCGCTGGCCGGCTGTCGCGGGTGCGCGGAGGTGCCGCGTGAGCTTCGACGTCGACATCCGCAAGCGGGTGCGCAGTGACGGGCGCGAGTTTTCGCTGGAGGTGTGCTTCAGCACCGAGGCGCGGCGCACGGTCATCTACGGGCCCTCGGGCGCGGGCAAGACGCTCACGCTGCAGGCCGTGGCCGGCCTGCTGACGCCCGACAGCGGCCACATCCGCTGCGGTGGCGAGCCGCTGTTCGACGCCGCCCGCGGCGTGAACCTGCCGGCACGCCGCCGGCAACTCGGCTTTCTCTTCCAGGACTACGCGCTCTTCCCGCGGCTGAACGTGCGCCAGAACATCGCGTTCGGGCTGCAGCGCGGTTGGTTCAATCCGGCGCGCCGCACGGCCCCTGCGGCCGTCGAGCACTGGCTGCAGGCTTTGGAGCTGACCGAGGTCGCGGCCCAGAAGCCCCATCAGCTCTCCGGCGGCCAGCGCCAGCGCACGGCCTTGGCCCGAGCGCTGGTGAACTCGCCCCGCGCGCTGCTGCTGGACGAGCCGTTCGCGGCGCTGGACCCCGCCCTGCGCGAGCGCATGCGAGGCGAACTGCAGGCCCTGCTCGACCGCCTCGACATCCCGCTGCTGATGATCACCCACGACCCGGCCGACCTGGATCGATTCGGGGAGTGCCGGGTGCTGCTGCGAGACGGGCGCTGCGTGCCGGCTTGAGGTCTGCAGGCGCTCAGACCGCGGCGCGCTGCAGCCGCGCCACGAAGGCCACGCACGCGGCCGACGCGTCGGCCTGGCCCTGCCAGCCCTGGGCCAGCTCCCGCAGCGCGGCGCGCACTTCGCGGGGCAGGGTGCCGTCCAGCGGGTCGTCTGCCACGGCGGCGAGGTGGTCGGCGTAGAGGCGTCGGGCGTCGGGCGCGCAGTCCAGCAGTTCCATCACCGCGCCGGCCAGGGTCTGGAACTGGGCGGGCGTGAGCTCCGCCGGGCCCTGGCGCGGCCATGCGGCCAGGCAGAGGTATTCGATGGGGCCCAGGCTGCGGCGTCGCGCGCCGAGCGCGGCCGTGCCCCAGGCGGCCCGTGAGCCGCTGGGCAGCCGCCCCTGGCTGAGGGCCTGGGCCAGCGTCTGGGCCACGGCGGCGCGGGCTGCGAACTCGCCGTGCTGGTTGATCTCGGCCAGCACGCGCAGGAAGGCGGGGTAGAGCTGGTCACCCAGGCCGGTGCAGACGGTTTCCATCAAGGCGACGGCGCCGTCCTGACCCGGGCCCAGGTCCACACAGCCGCACACCAGGGCCTGGGCGGCCTGCACCCAGCGCGGCTCGGCCAGCAGCTCAGCCAACGAGGGCGTTCAGCACGCGCTCGGCGTGCTGCTGCACCGACAGGCCGCGCAACTCGCCGCTCACATCGGCCCTCAGCACGGTGCCGGCATTCAGGCCCAGGCCCTCCAGCCAGCAGGCCGCATGTGCCGTATGCGCCGCCTGCCCCAGGCCGGCTGCGGCCGCGGGGCGCAGCAGCGGCGAGGCGGGCAGGTGCAGCGAGAGCGACGGTGGCAGCGGCGCGCCGATCATGGCGGGTCCTCGGGTGATGACGTGGACGCCAGCTTAGCCAGGGGGCCCGGCGATGGCGACTGCGGCTGCCCCTAATTCGTGGTCCCGCCGCCGAACAGGGTGTGCAGCAGGTCTTTCACCACATGGGCCCGTCCCAGCAGCTCTTCGTTCATCAGGGCCACCAGGCTGCCCAGTTGCAGCAGCAGCACCAGATGACCGACCACCGCCTTGATCGACATCGACAGGCTGAAGACATTGAGCTGCTGCGCATAGCGATTGATGAGCCCGAGCACGCCGTCCACCAGGTACAGCAGCATCAGCGATGGTGCCGCCACGAGCAGCGCCAGGCGCAGCATGCGGCCGAACTCCGCCTCGAACACCACCGAGGCCACCGGCCGCAGGCTCCAGTCGCCATGCAGGGGCCACAGCGCATAGCTGTCCAGCAGCAGGGCCGCAAACAGCATGAAGCCGCCCGAGGCCATGAACACCCAGCTGGCCAGGCGCGCGAGGAAGGCGCCGGTCAGCGACGTCTGGTGGCCCGACATCGGGTCCTGCACCTGAGCCTGGGTGGCGCCGACCTTGGTGTCGATGAGCTGCCCCGCCATCTCGAACGACCACATCAAGCCCGCGAACAGAAAGCCCATGGCCGCGCCGAACATCGCCTCGCGGCCATAGAGCAGGGCCCACTGCCAGGCACTCAGGTTCACGGGCTGCACGTCCTGCACCAGCAGACCCAGCAGGGCCAGCGCGATGAAGAGGGCGTTGCGGATGAGGGCCGGGATGAGGTCCTGCGTGAACAGCGGCACCAGCAGGAAGGCCACCGCCACCCGCATCGTCGACAGGCCGAGCAGCAGCGCCGCCTCGGTCGGGCGCCCGACCCAGTCGGCCAGCATCAGCGCTGCAGCTTCACCAGGCCCGGGAACTCGCTGAACACCTTGTCCCCGAGCCGGTAGAGGCTGCCGCCGAGCAGCGTGGCGGTGATGAAGATCGTCACCACGATGGCGAAGAACTTCGCCACGTACTGCACCGTCTGCTCCTGCAGCTGCGTGGCGGCCTGCACGAAGGCGATCAGCAGGCCCACGAGGGCGGCCACCAGGATGGGCGGCGCCGACAGCAGCAGCACGAGCCACAGGGCCTGCTGGGTGAGTTGGATGACTTCGCTGTTCATGTCTGGTAGGTCAGCACGAGGCCATGCGTGAGCTTCACCCAGCCGTCGATCAGCACGAACAGCAGCAGCTTGAACGGCAGTGACACGGTGGTGGGCGACAGCATCTGCATGCCCATGGCCATGAGGATGTTGGCGATGACGAGGTCGATCACCAGGAAGGGCAGGAAGATCAGGAAGCCGATCTCGAAGGCCACCGTCAGCTCGCTGACCGTGAAGGCCGGCACGATGACGAGGAAGTCGCGCTCGGTCAGGGCCTGCGCCTGCGCGGGCTTGAGGCTGCGCTGGGCGGTCTTCAGGAAGAAGGTGCGCTCCAGCGGCCGGCTGTGGCGGATGAGGAACTCGCGCAGCGGCTCCTTGGCCACGTCGGCGGCGGCCACCATCTGGGAGGTGGAGGCCTTGTCGTGGCTGGGCAGGGTGGCCAGGCGCTCCTGCATTTCCACGCCCACGGGGTACATCACGTACAGGCTCAGGATCAGCGCCAGCCCGTTCATCACCACGTTGGGAGGCACCTGCTGCAGGCCCATGGCATTGCGCAGCAGGCTCAGCACGACCACCAGCTTGGTGAAGGACGTGACCATGACCGCCACGAAGGGCGCCAGGGCCAGCAGCACGACGGTGAGGAGTGCCGAGGCCGGGGTGAAGCTGCTCAGGTCCATCGCTCAGCAGGCCTCGATCAACAACGCCTCACCGCTGCCCCAGGGCAGCAGGCGTCCCCGGGCCAGCACGGCGTCGGGCCAGGCGGTCTCCACCAGCAGCACCTCGGCGGGCAGCGGTGGCAGGCTGCCCGCCCAGCCCATCAGCGCCTCCAGCGGCACCGGTGCGGGCCAGCGGGCCACCAGCTGCCAGGGCAGGTCACCCGGCAGGCCGGGTTCGCTGCAGGCGCGTGGGCGGCGGCACGGCGTGTCCAGCAGCACGAGGCCACCCGGCTCCAGGGCCGCGCGCTCCTCGTCGCTGAAGCGCCATTGCGCCAGCAGGCATTCCGCGGGAACCGGCAGCCACTGCAGGCCCGGCAGCACGGGGGGCTGGGCGAGGTGGCGCAGCGCGGTCCAGGGCAGGGTCAGCCAGGCTTGTGCGCCGCGGCCTTGCCACCGCGCACGGGCGCCGCTGGCCGGCAGCCCGGGCTGCGCCTGCCATTGCCAGGCCCCTGCCGCCCCGAGGCCCTGGCCCTGCAGCGCATCGAGCAGTTCGCCAACCAGGTCCAGCGCAACGGCAGCTTCGGCGGCGCAGGGCGGCGAGAGACCTTCATGGCCCAGCGCCTCGCGGGTGGCCGACACGCGCAGCAGGCTGCTGCCGGCGCGAAAGTGCCAGCCGGCCGGATCCGGCTGGGTGTGGGGGAGTGAACTCATGCGCGCCGGCTCACCATGATGCGGGTGAGCTCCGTCACCGAACGCGCCTTCATCTTGCGCATGCCGCGCGAGCGGTAGAGCTCCACGCTCTTCAGCGACAGCTTGATCTCATCGGCGATGTTCTTGTTCATGAGCCCCTTCACCACCAGCGACAGCACCTGCCGCTCGCGGGGCGACAGCGACTGCACCCGGCGGTCGAACTCCTCGCGCGAGCCTTCCACGTCGGTGTCCAGCCCCGGGTCGAGGTCGCTGGGCGCGAAGGCGCGGTCCAGTGCGGCGCTGAGGGCGGCGTCGTCCAGGGGCTTTTCCAGCAGCGACACGGCCCCGCGCTTTTGCATCGCGGCCACGGCCAGCGGCACGTCGGCATGGCCGCTCATGTAGATGACGGGCAGGTGGATGCCACGCTCATGCAGTGCGTCGTGCAGGTCCAGCCCCGACAGCTCGGGCATGCGCACGTCCAGCATCAGGCAGGTCGACTCCGGCCAGGGCGTGCCGACGGCCACGCGCGCCAGCGACTGCAGGGCATCGCGCGGGTCGCCCCAGTCGCGCACCTGGCAGCCGAAGCCTTCCAGCCAGAAGCGCAATGAGTCGCGGAACTCGTGGTTGTCGTCCACCACGTAAATCTGGCGAGGCGTCATGTCATCTTCTCCAAGGTGGGTTGGGGCGCGGCCGCCCGCAGCGGCAGCGCGAAGTGAAAGCAGCAGCCGCCAGCGTCCCGCCGCGAGAACCACAGCCGGCCCTGATGCATCTCGATGAGGGAGCGGCAGATGGACAGCCCCAGGCCCATGCCGTTGGGCTTGGTGGAACTGAAGGGCAGGAAGAGGCGGGCTTCGGTCGGCGGTGTGATGCCGGGGCCGTTGTCGGCCACGCGCAGCTCGGCGCGCGCGCCCTCGGTCTGCAGGTCGATCTCGATCTGCGGCTCGGCCGGGCGGTCCAGGCGCAGCGCATCCAGCGCATTGCGCAGCAGGTTGATCAGCACCTGCTGCAGCATCACGGCATCGCCCTGCACCGTCACGGGGTTCGGCGGCAGCCGCAGGCGCAGCTGGACGGCCTCGCGCTGCAGGTCCCAGTCCAGCAGGGCCAGGCTCTGGTGCACCAGATCGACGAGGTCCAGCAGCTCGGTCTTGGGCTGGCGCGACTGCGTGTACTCGCGCACCCGGCCGATGATCTGGCTGGCGTAGGTGACCTGCTGCACCGCCTTGTCCAGCGCGGCGAGCTCCTCGGTGCTGTCGGGGTGGCGGCGGGCCAGGCGCAGCTTCAGGCCGCGCAGCAGGTTGGCGGTGGCGCCGATGGGCTGGTTCAGTTCATGGGCCAGCACGCTGCCCATCTCGCTCACCGTCAATGAGCGGGAGGTGAACAGCAGGCCTTCGCGGTCGTCGAGCTGGCGTTGCAGATGGTGCAGGCGCGCGCGCTCGTCGCTCAGGCGCAGCAGCACATGGCGCGCATCCAGGGCCACGCGCTGGGCGACGTACTCGCCACTCACGCCGCAGCGCTGGCGTTCGCCCAGCGGGGCCTCGAGCGCCGTGGTCAGGCCGAGCACGGGGGCCGCCCAGTCGGCTGCCGCCTGCCCCGGCTCGCCCGGCACCAGAGCCTGCATGGGCGCATTCAGTGCGACGAGATGGTCGCCGTCGAGCACCGCCAGGGCGTCGTCCAGTTCGCCCAGGGCATGCAGCAGATCGGCATTGATGCGATTCATGGGCCCTCCATCGGCCACAGGGTCTGGTTGCACAGCAGCCAGGTGAGTGACGGCCTCGCGGCGAGCAGGATGCGCAGGCTGGGCGCCGCCGGTGCCTGCACGAGCACGGCGGTCCAGTGCGCGATGCCGGGGGCCACGTCGCCCAGCCTCAGCTCGCAGCTGACCTGGCCCGGCGTGAGCCGGCTCGGCCCGCTGGCACCCAGCTCGCGCAGCGTGCGGGGTCGTCCTTGCGGCCCGAGGCCGAGCCGCACCGCCCACCAGCGCTCCTGGCTGGCCGGCTGGGCCGCGCGCCACTGCGCGGGCCAGCGTCGCCACTGCCACACGGCCGCATCTCGGCTGGGCTGCAGGCTGGCCAGGCCCGCGGGGCTGGCCAGCAGCACCGGCTGGCCGGCGCACCAGGCCTGCACGGCGGGGCGCAGCGCCGTGGCGCACCCCGGCGAGGTGGCTGCACGCCGCAGGCGCTCCAGCAAGGCCTGAGCCCAAACCGGCATGGGGTCGGCCTGGGCGGCCGCGTGTACCGCCGCGAAATCGGGCGAGCCGTCAGCCGCCTCGTCGTCGTCAGCGCTGGCGCCGGTGTCGTCGAACAGCTCGCGCCACGCGGGTGCGTCGGTCGCGCGCCAGCGCAGCTCGGGGCTGTGCTGGAGCGTCATCGGCTGCAGCAGCACGGGGGTCAGCGGGTGCAGCGCGCTGGCCGGGTCGGTGGCCTGCGGCAGGGGGGCGGCGGGCTCGGCGGTGCGGTTGGCCAGAGCGCCGGGCAGCAGTGCCGCGGTGGCGGGCAGCGAGGCCGCGATCGCCGCCTCGGGCGGTGCTTCCGGCGCGAGCGGCGCCTGCGGCACCTCGGCCGGCGGCGGGTCCTGCACCTGGGGCTGAAGCAGGGCCTGCCAGGCCTCGCGGGTGGCGGCCGACTGCAGCGCGTTCAGCGCGGCGATGCTGCCGATGCCGCTCATGCCTCCGCCTCGTCCACGCGCGGCGGGCCATCTTGCGACCCATCCGCCCGGCGCAGGCGCGTGCGCAGCAGGTCGTGGCCTGACTCGCGCAAGCGGCGATCCAGGTCGGCAAGCTGCTGCCGCGCCTGCAGGCCCTGGGCGGGCGGCACGCGCAGGTCCAGCATCAGCGGTGCCTGCGGGTGGGGCTGGGTGATCTGCAATTGCCAGCCGGCCAGGCCGGGCGCGGCGCCGGGCAGCGCCACCTGCCACAGCCGGGCGGTGTCGGGTGCGCAGGCGGCCGGCTCGGCCACCTGGCGCGCGGCCTCGGCGATGCGGCTGTGCGTCTCGCTGACCGGCGCGGCACCGGCTGCCGGCCGCATCGTGGGCGCGGTGTCGGCTGCGGGCAGGCCGTCGCGAGGCGTGGGCCACGGCGAGGGCGGCAGTGGCGGAAGGGTGTCGGGGTTCAGTGGCTCGCGCGGGGCTTCATCGGGGCGCAGCTTGCGGGCAGCGGGTATGCGCGCGTCCGGTCGGGCGGTGGGCGGCTGGGCTTGGGCGCGCGCGCGGCCGAAGGCCTGCGTCCACGCCGTGGCCACGGTCGAGGGCGTGTCGCAGCCGACGGGTGACCCCGACGATGTGGCCGTGCGCGGCTCTGCAGCCTGCGGCGTGCGGGCGAGCGGGCCGGCGCGATTCACGCTCGACATGCGGCGCCTCCGAGGGGCAGGCGGCGGGCGTCTTCGGCGTCCAGCTCGGCCTGTTGTTCGCGGCTGCGGGCGAGGTGGCGACGGCGGTCCTGCAGCGTTGCATCGACCGCGTCTTCGCGGGCCTGGGCACGTGCCAGATCGGCCCGGCCCTGCTGCACCGTGGCCTGGGCCTGGCGCAGGGTCTCGGCCTCATCGATCAGCGCGTATTCATCCCGCTCCAGCCGCTCGGCCAGCGCGGCGCGGTGGGCGTCCACTTGAGCCGCCCAGCGCGGCATGCCCGCGCAGCCGGCGCCGGCCCAGTGCCGCGTCAACGCATCGAGCTGGGCCTGGCCGGCCTCGATGCGCTGCTGGCGCGCCTGCACCGCCTGTTGCGCTTCGCGCTCGGCGGCCTGTGCGGCGGCCAGCGACTGGCGGGCCCGCTGCACGCGCAGCTGGCGCAGGCGCAGCCACTGCTGGGCGTCGGCGGCCGGCAGTTGCAAGGCGAGGTTCATTGCACGATCTCCCGCAGGTGCTGCAGGCTGGCGGCCCAGTCGCTGGGCTCATGCGTGCCTTGCTGCAGCAGGGCCTTGATCTGGGGCATGCGGTCGATGGCCTGGTCGGCCAGCAAGTCGCTGCCGGCTTGGTACTCGCCCACGCGCAGCAGGAACTCCACCTCCTTGTGGCGCGCCATGAGCGCGCGCACCTGGGCGGCGTCGCGCTGCTGTTCCAGCGCGGTCACGCGGGTGAACACGCGGCTCGCGCTGGCCAGCACGTCGATGGCGGGGTAGTGCTGGGCCTGCGCGAGGCTGCGCGACAGCACCAGGTGCCCGTCGAGGATGGAGCGCACCTCCTCGGCCACGGGGTCGCTGCCTTCCTCGTCTTCCGCCAGCACGGTGTAGAAGGCCGTGATGGAGCCGTGCGCGTCATTGCCCGCGCGCTCGAACAGCCGCGGCAGTTCGGCAAACACCGACGGCGGGTAGCCGCGCCGCACCGCGGGCTCGTGGGCGGCCAGGCCCAGCTCGCGCAGGCCGCGGGCAAAGCGGGTGACCGAGTCCATCATCAGCACCACGCGCGCGCCCTGGGCGCGAAAGCCCTCGGCA
>JAIPCJ010000124.1 GCA_021738245.1 Methylotenera sp.
GGCATGCGCGCCACCATGCGCGGCCTTCCTCGAGGACCCTTCCATGCGCCTGCCCGCCGCCCTGCTGGTGCCCGTCTGTGCTGCCCTGCTGCTGGCCGCCTGTGGCGGCGGGGGTGGCGGGGCCGGCGGCACCCGCCCCGATGCCGCCCCCGCGACCCCGCCCGTCTCCACGCCCACCGCGCCGCCCATGACCCAGCGCGACGCGGTGCGCCTGGCCTCGCAGGCCACCTTCGGCGCCACCGAGCCGCTCATCGCGCAGATGCGAGCCCAGAGCGCGGCGGCCTGGGTGCAGGCTCAGATCAACCTGCCGCCCAGCGCCCGCTACACCAGCGGCGGCGGCACGGCCATCCACACCGACACCAGCGGCGTGGGCTACTGCGACCAGCCCGCGCACCAGAGCGACACCTGCTGGCGCGACTGGTACTCCAGCCAGCCGCTGCTCTGGGACTTCTACCGCAATGCCGTCAACCAGCCCGACCAGCTGCGCCAGCGCGTGGCCTGGGCGCTGCAGCAGATCACGGTGGTCAGCAACCTGGAGGTGCAAGGCACCTACGGCCTGCGCCGCTATCACAACGCCTTGCTGGACAACGCGCTGGGCAACTACCGCGACGTGCTGCGGGCCGTGGCGCTCAGCCCGGTCATGGGCGACTACCTGAACGGCGTCAACAACGACAAGGCGGCGCCCAACGAGAACTTCGCTCGCGAGCTGCTGCAGCTGTTCTCGCTGGGCACCTGCCTGCTGAATGCCGACGGCAGCCTGAAGGGCGGCCGCTGCACCGCCACCTATGACAACGCCGCGGTGCGTGCCTATGCCTATGCGCTGACGGGCTGGACGTATCCGGCCGGCGGCGCCTCCAAATGGGGCTGCTGGCCCAAGGGCGCCAACTGCACGTTCTACGACGGCGAGATGGCCCCGCTGCCGGCCCTGCACGACACCACGGAACGCACGCTGCTGGCCGGCGGCAGCGTGCCGGCCGGCAGCTCGCCCGCGCAGGCGCTGGACGCGGTGCTGGACAGCCTGATGGCCCACCCCAACATCGCGCCCTTCATCGGCCGCCAGCTGATCCAGGCCCTGGTGCGCTCCAACCCATCGCCAGCCTACGTCGGCCGGGTGTCGGCCGCGTTCACCGCGGGTCGTTTCACGAATACGGGCGTGAGCTTCGGTGCCGGCAAGCCGGGCGACCTGGCGGCCACCGTGGCGGCCGTGCTGCTGGATGCCGAAGCGCGGGGCGACAGCCCGCCGGGTGCCAGCGGCGGCCGGCTGCGCGAGCCGGCGCTGATGATGGCCAGCGTGCTGCGGGCCTTGAACGGCCGCACCGACGGCGACGCCCTGGGCTGGTGGTGGGGCGAGACGCTGCGCCAGCATGTGTTCCGCCCGCCGTCGGTCTTCAACTTCTACCCGCCGGACTACCCCGTCGCCGGCACCTCGCTGCAGGGCTCGGCCTTCGGCATCCACAACGCCAACACCGCGCTGGAGCGGCTGAACTTCCTGACCTACCTGCTCAACTGGGGTGGCTCCCAGCCTGCGACCAACGTGCCGAATGCCGTCGGCACGCAGGTGGTGCTCGACAGCTTCGATGCCGATGCCGCCGACGCCGCCAAGCTGGTGGACCGCCTGTCGCTGCTGGCCCATGGCGAGCCGCTGCCCGACGCTGCCCGCGCCAAGGTGCTGGAGGCCGTGCAGTGGTGGACCGACAAGACCGATGCCAAGACCTGGCAGCGCAACCGCGTTGCCACCGCCGCCTACCTCGTGTTCGCGGCGCCGCAATTCCAGATCGTGCGCTGAGAGGGCCATCACCATGCATCACCACACCCCCGTGAGCCGCCGTCGGCTGATGGCCGGCGCCCTGGGCCTGGGCACGCTCGGCGCGCTGGCGCCACTGCGCAGCGCGCTGGCGGGCGACTTCAAGGCCCTGGGCGGCGTCTTCCTGTACGGCGGCAACGACGGCATGAACACCGTCGTGCCGATGGACGCGACGCGCTATGGCGACTACGCCCGCGTGCGCGCCGGCCTGGCCCTCCCGCAAGCCAGCCTCGGCCGCCTGGGCAG
This sequence comes from Methylotenera sp., assembly GCA_021738245.1. Taxonomy (GTDB): domain Bacteria; phylum Pseudomonadota; class Gammaproteobacteria; order Burkholderiales; family Burkholderiaceae_C; genus Pelomonas. The sequence goes on from JAIPCJ010000124.1 coordinate 2,051, forward strand.
CACCGACTTCGGCCTGCACCCAGCGCTCGCCGCGCTGAACCCGCTGTATGCCGCGGGCCGGCTGGCGGTGCAGTTCAACGTCGGGCCGCTGTACGCGCCGCTCACCAAGGCCCAGTACCGGGCAGACGCGGGCAAGACCGCGCTCACCCCGCCCAGCCTCTTCTCGCACAGCGACCAGCAGGTGCTGTGGGAATCCGCCAGCACCGACACCCAAAGCCGCACCGGCTGGGGAGGCCGCAGCGCCCAGGCCCTGGCGCTGGCCAGCCCCGTGATCAGCGTGGGCGGCAATGGCCACTTCGGCTTGTCGGAGCTGGCCGTACCGCTGGTGCTGCCTGGGCCGGGTGACGGCTTCGGCGCCGCCGGCCTGGGTGCGGCCGACATCGGCTGGAAGCCCAACGCCCTCAAGCTCGACGCCATCAAGGCCCTCGCCGCCCAGACCTCCGACACCGACCTGGCCAATGCCTTCCAGCGCCAGCAGCAGAGCGCCATGGCGCTGTCGGAACAGCTCGGCCCGCTGGTCAAGCGCAAGCCGGGCGAGGCCGGCAGCAATGCGGCCATCGACAATGCCTTCGCGCCGCTGATCGCCAACGGCAACGTGAGCACGCGCCTGGGCCGCCAGCTCTACCAGGCCGCCAAGCTGCTGGACGTGCGCGCCACGCTCGGCGGCAACCGGCAGATCTACTTCGCCCAGCTCGGCGGCTTCGACACCCACGGCAATCAGGCGGGCAGCGACATCGTCTCGGGCACGCACGCGGCGCTGCTGAAGGAGTTGGGCGATGCGCTGGCCTGCTTCCAGGCCGCGCTGACGGCCCTGGGCCTGGCGGAATCCGTGACCACCTTCACCCAGAGCGACTTCGGCCGCACCTTCAAGCCCAACAACAGCGGCGGCACCGACCACGCCTGGGGCAACCATCACCTCGTGCTGGGCGGCGCGGTGCGCGGCGGGCTGTACGGCAGCTACCCGACGCTCGCCCTGGGTGGGCCCGACGACGTGGGCGTGGACGCCTGGGAGCAGCAAGGGCGCTGGATTCCAACCCGCTCGGTCGACCAGTATGCGGCCACGCTGCTGGGCTGGATGGGCGCCACCAACGCCCAGCTCGACCAGATCCTGCCCAACCTGACGAACTTCGGCAGCGCGCGCTCGCTGGGCTTCCTGTGAGCTGAGGGCTGCGGCCCGCACGAAAACTTGCGGCGCGATGGCGGAGTCGCCGCCCCGAATCCGTACGACAAGAAGCGAGGCGCCTGAACACCTGGCCCAGCCAGGGCAGGCAGACGTCTCGCCCATCTCACGGACCAGGGGAATCACGCCATGAACGGACTTTCACGCCGACTGCGCCGCGGCTTTTGCAGCCTGTTGCCGACACTGGGCATCGTCGGTGCCGGGCCCGCAGCTGCACTTTCGCTGACGCCAGTCTCCGTCTCCAGCTATACGGAGGCCTACACCTGCAGTGCCTTCCGGTGCGAGCGCAACGGCGTCACCGGCACGGGCAACCAGACGGCCTACGCCCCGAACACCTCCGCCACCGCCACACTGAAGTGGGGCGCAGCGCCCGTCATCACGACGACGTCCACCGCCGATCTGCAGACTGGCGTGGGCAGCGGGCCCGATCCGGTGAGCAGCCGCTCCGGCGCCAGCATGACGCTGATCTACCAGATGCAGCTGCAGGGCCCCAGCTCGATCAGCCTGCCGGTCGTCATGCACACCTCGGGGCAGCTCAAGCTGACGGGGTCCAATCTCGACGGCGAGGTGGGCTTCGCCACGCTGTCGCTCAAGATCCTCGGCGAGCAGAACGGTGCGATGAACCCGATCTACCGGGAATACCTGCACATCTCAAGCCGCGACATCGGCCCCACCGGCACACTGACCCTCCCCTTTGACGACAGCAAGACCTTCAACATGGGCAGCAACCTGCTCTATGAGGTGCAGATGTTCGTGTCGTCGATCACCCAGATCGAGCCCGGGCGAGGCCCCGTGAACAGCGGCATGACCAGCCTGGCAACACTGGACCCGCTGTTCGAGATCGATCCGACCTTTGCCGCCGCCTACCCGGACTACCGGCTGGTGTTCAGCAGCGGCGCGCCGGTTTCCAGCGTGCCGCAGCCGCCGTCTGCCGCGCTGCTGTCGCTGGGGCTTCTCGCCATGGGCGGCGTGCGACGCTGGCGCCGCAGCACGGCTGGTGCCTAACGCCGCGGCAGCGGGAACGCCGCGAGGCTGGCGTAGCCCTTGCGAGAGACGGCTTGCACGCCGAACACCACGTTGTCCTTGGACACCGGCAGCGTCACCCGCGTCACGCGGCCAACGTCCTTGAACTGCTGCCAGGCGGCCGAGTCGGTGTCACGCCAGACGACGCGGTAGCCGACCACCTCGGGGTCATCGCTCGGCTGCCATTCCAGGGTCGAGTCATTCGTGAGCTCGCGCGCATCCAGGCGCAGGCCCTTGACCGGGGCCGGAGCCCAGGCCAGCGTGGCCAGGCCGGCGAGGTTGGCGCGGGTCACGTCGCCCACGTAGGCGAAATCGACGAACTCGGGCAGGTCGCCGTAGACCACGCCGTTCTCGGTCCTCGGGTTCTGGTGCTGGTGGGCGAAATTCTCGAACGGCTCGCTGATGCGCACGGCCGCATAGCCGCGCTCCAGGAAGGGGATGTGGTCACCGCCGCGCAGGTAGCGGTCGCGACGCTGGATGAGCTGCACCGTGAAGCCTGGCATGGCTGCCTCGGCCGCCGCCTTCAAGTGCCGGCCGAGCTGGTGGGTGGGCAGGTCTTCGCTGCCCCCGGCCTGCAGCAGGGGCAGCAGCTCGGCCTGCATGGCGGCCAGCGCTTTGGTGTCGGCCTCGGTGGCGGGGCGGTTGGCATTGGCCGCCGTGAGCAGGCGCACGAGCGGGTCCAGCCCGTCGGCGAAGAGGCGCAGGCGCCTGGGGTCGACCTGGCCGGCGTCACCACGCGAGCTGCCGATGATGTCGTTGGTGATCATGGCCTCGACGTTGGTGCCGGCCGCCCGGGCTTCGCGCGCCCATTGCGCAGCGCCCAGCAGGCCCTGCTCCTCGCCGGGCACGGCCATGAAGACGAGGGTGGCGTCGAACTGCCGGCGGGCCATCACGCAGGCCAGCTCCATCACGGCGGCGGTGCCGGAGGCATCGTCGTTGGCACCGGGGGCTTCGCCCAGCGAATCCATCACATCGCTGTTGCGTGAGTCGTAGTGGCCGCTGACCACCAGCACGCGGGACTTGCTGGCCCCCCGCCCGGGCAACGTCGCCACGACATTGACCAGCTCAGTCGGCTGGCTCACGCGGTTGCCGGCCGGCTCGATGAAGCTCTGCTCCTCCACCTGCAGCCGGCCACCCGCGGCCTTGCTGCAGGCGGTGAGCTCGGCCGTGATCCAGCGCCGCGCGGCGCCGATGCCGCGGGTGTCGGACGCGATGTCCGACAGGGTGTGCCGGGTGCCGAAGCTCACCAGCTTGCGGATGCGCGCCTCGATGCGCGCCGGGCTGACCTCGGCCAGCATGGCCTTGAGTTCATCGGCCGGGACGGCGGGCTGAGCCTGCGCTGACAGCGCCAGCAGGGTCAGGGCGAAGGCAAACGGGCGTGCGGTGTGGCGAAGCATGCAAATGATTCTGCCCTTGCCCGCCGGGCCGCGTTCTTCTACGCTGGCCTTTCCCCCACGAGGAGAGTCCGATGAGCGCGAGCCTGGATTCACGAGTGAGCGCGATCCGCACGGTCGCGCTGGTCGGCCCGGCGGCCGCTGGCAAGACCCTGCTGCTGGACGCCCTGCTGGCCCATGCCGGCGCCCTGCCCCAGGCGGGCAGCATCGAGCGGGGCAGCACGGTCAGCGACCACGACCCGCTGGAAAGGCGCCTCGGGCATTCGCTGCAATCGAGCCTCGCGCACTTCACCCACGGCGGTATCCGCGTGCATGCCATCGACACGCCGGGCGCGCCCGACTTCGTCGGCCAGGCCTTGCCGGCCCTGGAAGCCGCCGACACCGCGGTGGTCGTCATCAACGCCCAGAACGGCATCGAGCTGATGGCCCAGCGCCTGATGACGACCGCAGGCGAGCGGGGCCTCGCGCGGCTGATCGTCATCAACAAGATCGACGCTGTCGGCGTCGACCTGCCCGCGCTGCTTGCGCAACTGCGCGAAGTCTTCGGGCGCGAATGCCTGCCGCTGAACCTGCCCGCCGACGGCGCACGGCGCGTGGCCGACTGCTTCTTCGCGGCCAGCGGCGAGGCCGACTTCTCGTCGGTCGCCGACGCCCACCGCGCACTGGTGGAGCAGGTGGTGGAGGTGGATGCCGCCTTCGTGGACCGGTATCTGACCGAGGGCGACGTCGACCCGCGCGAGCTGCACGCGCCGCTGGAGCAGGCCCTGCGGGAAGGGCACCTGATCCCGGTGTGCTTCTGCTCCGCCAAGACAGGCGCCGGCATCGCCGAGCTGCTGGCGGCCCTCGAGGCGCTGATGCCCAACCCGGCCGAAGGCAACCCGCCTCCCTTTCTGGAGGGCAAGGGCACCGAACCCGCGCCCTACCCCGTGCGGCCCGATCCCGCCGCGCATGCGCTGGCCCACGTGTTCAAGATCGTGGCCGACCCCTACCTCGGCAAGATGGGCGTGATGCGCGTGCACCAGGGCCGCATCGCCAAGGGCGGGTTGCTGTACGTCGGGCATGCGCGCAAGCCCATCCGTGTCGCGCACCTGTTCATGCTGCAGGGCGCCCGGCACCTGGAGGTGGACGAAGCCCTGCCGGGCGACCTGTGCGCCATTGCCAAGGTGGACGATCTCGCCTTCGACGCCGTGCTGCACGACGCGCAGGAAGACGAGCACATCTTCCTGCGCCCGCTGGACTTCCCGACGCCGGTGCACGGCCTCGCCATTGCGCCGGCACGGCGCGGCGACGAGCAAAAGCTCTGGGAGGCGCTGGCGCGGCTGGTGGATGAAGACCCCTGCCTGCGCATCGAGCAGACCGGGCAGGACGGCATGCACGGCCAGCAGACGCTGGTCTACGGCCTGGGTGAGCTGCACCTGCGGCTGCTGCTGGAGCGGCTGCGCGAGCTCTACAAGGGCGAGGTGCTGACCGAACCGCCGCGCATCGCCTACCGCGAGACCATCGGCGTCCCGGCCGAGGGCCACTACCGCCACAAGAAGCAAAGCGGCGGCGCCGGGCAGTTCGGCGAGGTCTACCTGCGCGTGGAGCCGCTGGCGCGTGGCGCGGGCTTCGAGTTCGTCGACGCGGTCAAGGGCGGCACCATCCCGGGCCCGTTCATGCCCGCGGTGGAGAAGGGTGTGCGCGCGGCGCTGGCCAGCGGCGTGATCGCCGGCTTTCCGCTGGTGGACCTGCGCGTGGTCGTTTACGACGGCAAGCACCATGCGGTGGACAGCAAGGAGATCGCCTTCGTGACCGCCGGCCGGCGCGCGCTCATCGAAGCCGTGCGCGCTGCCCGGCCGCTGGTGCTGGAGCCGGTCGTGCAGGTGGAGATCACAGCGCCCGAGCACAGCATCGGCGACATCACCGGCGACCTCGCCTCGCGCCGCGGCCAGGTCAACGGCACGCGCGTCGCGGTGCCGGGCAGCCTCATCGTGCAGGGCCTGGCGCCCCTGGCCGAGCTGGTGAGCTACCAGTCGCGGCTCAATGCGATGACGGCCGGCCAGGGCCGCTACACCCTGCTGCTGAGCCACTACGACGCGGTGCCGCCGAACACCCAGGCGGCCCTGAGCGCCGCGTACCAAGGCACGGACGAGCCCGATTGATGCCCCCGCGCGCCGGGGCTTGGTGAACGGTCATTTATCATCGCCCCCCATGCCCAGCGCCCCCCGCGACGTCGCGCAGATCCGATTGGACAACGCGATGCGGCTGTTCGAAGAGTTCGTCAGCGCCACCGTCAAACACCCCGATGCGGCCACCCTGCGTGGCCTGGAGCGGCGCTTTGCCGAGAAGCTGCAGATCCAGCCCAGCTACTGGAGCCAGATCAAGGGCCGCTCGCGCCAGATCGGCGAACGCCTGGCCCGCCAGTTCGAGCAGCTCTGCCACAAGCCGCCCGGCTGGATGGACATCGACCATGGCGCCGCGCCTGGCCCGGCACCGCTCACCTCGATGGCTGCCGCCATGGGGCATGTGGCGCCGCCACCGCCCGAGCCGTCGCCCAGCTTGCCGGCGGATGACGACGAACGCTTCATCGTCGGCCTGGTGCTGACCTACTACCGCCGCCATCCGCAGCGCGCCCGCACGCGGCTGCTGGACCTGCTGGGCGAAGTGCTCACGCCGGAACCGGTGGCGGCACCCCGCGCACTCCCCAAGGCAACGGCCAAGCCGGCCGCCTCGGCCCCGCAGGCCGAGCTCGACGAGTGGCGCAAGCTCCAGGCAGGCATCGCGCCGCTCAAGCCCAAGAAGCGCTGAAGCTTCCTCACATCCGTCATGGGACGGACGAAGCCACGCACGTTAGGGGTGTGGGATAAAAACCGCTTGCGCAAGATCAACGTTTGTTTATCATTTGCGCAAGTTGTGACGTTGACTTCCCAAAGCGCCACAGCGAGGTTGCACACCAACCCCTGACCCGCCCGGCCCGCTTGTCTCGAGCGCAAGCCCCGGGCCTCGCTTCCCAAACCTTTCGCGCAAACGCTGGCCCTCCCGGGTCGAGCCGCTGCATGGCCCGCCGCACATCCGCGGCTTTCACCGGAGCACTCCATGCCCCAGTTCACCTCGCCCCGCCCCCTGCAACTGACCCTGCGCAAGCCGCGCAATCCGCTCGTCGCGCCGGCCATGAAACGCCAGGCCGGCCGGCACCAGAGCCCGCAGGACGCCCGCACCTTGCGCCAGCAAGCCCGCCTGGACCTGCGAAAGCTGCTGCGCGAACGCTTCCCCGACGACAGCCCCTGAACCGCCCGCGCCGCCCGCCCCTCGATCCATGTGATGAGGGCCGCCGGGCCAGCGCCCAAGGAGACCCTCATGAGATTGATCGAACTGCGCGGCCCCGACGCCGCTGAAACCCACGCCGCCTGGGCCCGCCGCTTCAAGCGCATCAAGCGCGCGCTGCGGGCGATCCGGCTGGTGCTCTCACCTGCCTACCGCCGCCGCCGCGAGCGCAGCCAGCTGGAGTTCTACGCCGAAGCCGGCGCGCCCGAAGGGGCGCTGTATGCCGACGGCCAGCTGATCGCCCAACTGGACGGCGTGCACCGGCTGTGAACTGAGCCGCAAAACGGGGCCGCCTCGGGCAACCAGGCGGCCCCGCCCGGGCCTAGCATCCAGGCATGCCTGACTTGCTGCGCCTGACCGCTCCGTTGCCTCGCCTGGAAGCCTGGGTGGACGCCTTCGCCCAGGCCGAGATCCCGGTGCTGGCCGACACGGCCGAAGCCTTGGAGCACATGCGGGCAACCGAGGACGATGTCGACGCCCACATCCTCGGCGAGGCCTTCTCCAGCGACCCGCTGATGACGCTGAAGGTGCTGGTGCATGCCAGCGAGCAGCGCCGCAGCCGCAACGCCGGCCTGCGCGCCGATGCCGAGACCGTCACCGCGGCGCTCGTGCTCACCGGCATCTCGCCCTTCTTCCGCGCCTTTGGGCCGCAGCCCACGCTGGAGGCCGTGCTGGCCGACCATGAAGAGGCGCTGCTGGGGCTGTCCCGCGTGATGCAGCGCGCCGAGCGCGCCTCGCGCTACGCCCTGGGCTTTGCCGCCCACCGCGCCGACCCCGACGCGGCCGTCATCCACAGCGCCGCGCTGCTGCACGACTTCGCCGAGATGCTGCTGTGGGTGCACGCCCCCGACCTCGCCTTGCAGATTGCCCAGCTCCAGGAACAGGACCGGCAGCTGCGCAGCACCCAGGCCCAGCGCCAGGTGCTGGGCATCACGCTGGCAGAACTCGAACAGGCGCTGATGAAGCGCTGGCGCCTGCCCGAGCTGCTGACCCGCATCACCGCCGACACCGACGGCCGCGACCCGCAGGTGCGCTGCGTGCAGCTCGCCGTGCGCCTGGCCCGCCACACCGCCCGCGGCTGGGACAACGCCGCCGTGCCCGACGACCTGCACGACATCGCCGACCTGCTCAACCTCGGGCCTGAGCCGACGCTGAAGTTGTTGCACGAGTTCGACTGACGGCAGCGCCCGTCACGAGCCCGCTGGCGCGTTATGTCAGGCACCGTATGTCAGGCGCCCTTCATCAAGCGCACGTCGGCGTGTACTGCGCCGACACATTGAGCGCACGAACTGACGCCAGGAAGCCGATCGCAATCAGCAGGATACGGCCGCTATCCCAGCGCACCCAACGCGCGGTCAACTCGATCGCATCCGCGGTCGAGGCGACGGCCTTGCCCGTGGCGATGTCGTACTGCTGGTTGATCATGGGCCAAAACACCGTCGGCGTCATAGCCCAGATCAGCACAAACGCCAGGCAGGCCACCCACAGCCACGTCTTCACGCGCTTCGGCTGTGACCAGCCGGCCACCAGCGCGCCGAGGATGCTGACAGCCATGATGATCGACAACGGCTGAAAGAACCCGCCAGGGGTCACGGGGTAGTTGGGGCCATAGGGGAGCCGCGCGAATGACGTTGGCGGCGAAGCGCCCCACGAGCCCGCCACCACCAGCAGGTCAAAGAGCTTGGCCCCGAGGCCGATGCCCCACGCGGTGAGAGCAAGCCAAAGGAAGGCGTTCATGCATCGCTGCTTGAGAGACATGGACCGTGTCGCGCCGCTGGCGCAGGACTATCGATGCGGCTGACTGTGCATGGGGTGACTGCGCGCCGCAACGCCGGGTATTCACTCGCGCGGCCCCTGTCTGATCTCGCGGCCAGATGCCGTACCTGTGTGCCGGTGCCATCGCGAACGGCGAGGGCCAGCCAGGGTCTGATCTCGGCTGACCGGATTCATCTCCGCAGGCGCATGCCCCGCAGCGCAGTCGCCAATGACCGCATGCGCGGCCTCGCGCTTCACACCGGCACGGCCGTCGTGTTCTTCAAGCGCTCCAGCACGAAGCTGGTCTTGCAGTCCTGCACGCTGGGGTGCATGAGCAACGTGTCGGAGATGAAGCGGGCGTAGTGCTGCATGTCCTGCACCAGCACGCGCAGCAGGTAGTCCATCTCGCCGGTGAGCGCGGCGCACTCCACGACTTCGGGCCAGGTCTGCACGGCGGCGCGGAAGAGGTCGCGGGGGTTGCGCAGGGGGTTGTCGGTCTGCTTCTCCAGCCGCACGTTGATGTAGGCCGTCAGGCCCAGGCCGATGCGCTCGGGTGGCACCAGGGCCACATAGCGGGCGATGACACCCGCGTCCTCCAGTCGCCGCACGCGGCGCAGCACGGCAGAGGACGACAGGCCGGCCTCGCCGGCCAGGGCGTCGTAGGTGACACGGCCATCTTGCTGCAGCGCGCGCAGCAGCCGGCGGTCGATGGCGTCGAGCTCGATGGGGGCGTCCATGCGGCGCATTTTGCAGGTTTCCTGCGTCCCACATGGCCTGCGCGCCGAACAATGCATGAAACCTGCGCCAACCGCGCCGCAGAATTTTGGGTTTCATCGCCTTGCTGCTGGAGACCTTCATGGCCAAGTTCACCCCCTGGGACAACCCGATGGGCACCGACGGGTTCGAGTTCATCGAGTTCGCCGCCCCCGATCCGGCCGGCCTCGGCAAGCTGTTCGAGACCATGGGCTTCACTGCGGTCGCCAAGCACCGGCACAAGAACGTGACGCTGTACCGCCAGGGCGGCGTGAACTTCATCATCAACGCCGAGACCGACTCCTTCGCGCAGCGCTTCGCGCGGCTGCACGGGCCGTCGATCTGCGCCATTGCCTTCCGTGTGCAGGACGCCGCCCATGCCTACCAGCGCGCGCTGGAGCTTGGCGCCTGGGGCTTTGACAACAAGGCCGGCCCGATGGAGCTGAACATCCCGGCCATCAAGGGCATCGGCGACAGCCTCATCTACTTCGTCGACCGCTGGCAGGGCAAGGGCGGCGCCAAGGCGGGCGCCATCGGCAACATCAGCATCTACGACGTCGACTTCGTGCCTCTGCTGGACGCTGCCGGCCAGCCGGTCGACCCCAACCCGGCGGGCCACGGCCTGACCGAGATCGACCACCTGACGCACAACGTCTTCCGTGGCCGCATGAAGGAGTGGTCGGAGTTCTACGAGCGCTTCTTCAACTTCCGCGAGGTGCGCTACTTCGACATCGAAGGCAAGCTCACCGGCCTGAAGAGCAAGGCCATGACCAGCCCCTGCGGCAAGATCCGCATCCCGATCAACGAGAGCAGCGACGACAAGAGCCAGATCGCCGAATACCTCGACCTCTACCGCGGCGAGGGCATCCAGCACGTGGCCCTGGGCACGACGGACATCTACAAGTCGGTTGAAGGCATGAAGGGCACGGGCGTGGCCTTCCAGGACACCATCGACACCTACTTCGACCTGATCGACAAGCGCCTGCCGCAACACGGCGAGAACGTGGCCGAGCTGCGCCGCCTGCGCATCCTGATCGACGGCGCCACCCACCTGGGCGCCGACAACGAGCTGCTGCTGCAGATCTTCACCAAGGAAGTGATCGGTCCGATCTTCTTCGAGCTCATCCAGCGCAAGGGCAACGAGGGTTTCGGCGAAGGCAACTTCAAGGCGCTGTTCGAGAGCATCGAACTCGACCAGATCCGCCGCGGCGTGCTGAAGGACGACGCCAAGGAAGCGGCCGGGGCCGCCTGAGGTCGCCAGGCCCAGGCCTGCGCAATCCCTCTTGACCGTTAAGTCTACATATGTAGACTTAACGGCATGGCACGTTCCCGCGCTTTCTCTCCGCAGGCCTTGAGGGCCCTCGCCGTGCTGGCTGATGCCGGCGCTGACTGGCGGCATGGCTACGACATCACCGCCCTGTCGGGCCTGAAGTCGGGCACGCTCTATCCGCTGCTGATACGGCTGGAGGCCGCCGGCCAGCTGGAGGCGCGCTGGGAGGAATCTCCCATCGCCGGCCGCCCGCCCCGGCATGTGTACCGGCTGACCGACGCCGGCGTCGCGCTCGTGAACTCGATGGCCGACGCGCTGGCCGAAGCGCGCGCCTCGTTGACCCGCGTCACCCCCGACGATAGCGCCGATGCCGCGGAGCCGGCATGAGTCGCGCCCTGCCACGCTGGCTGTGCGCCGGCCTCACCCGTACCCTGCTGACCCTGGCCCAAGCGCTGCTACCCTCGCGCCAGGCGGACTGGGCACGCGCCATGCGGGCCGAGGTGCTGGCGATTGACGATGCCCAGGACGCGCTGATCTACGCCTGGGGCTGCTTCACCGCGGCGCTTCATCTCGCCACGTGCCGTGCTGTCGGGTCGCTGAGCGAGCCGGACCACCTGGGCCTGGCCTGCGCCGGTCTCGTCGTCGGCCTGGGCGGCACCTTCATGGCCACGCGAGACGCGCCGAGCGGCTATGCCTGGGTAAACGGCCTGTCGCTCGCCCTGGCCTGCGCCAGTTTTTGGCTCCTGCCCCGCCCTCGCCTGCAGCAGGACGCCCGCTGGCGAGCCGCCACCACCTTCGCCCTCGGCGCCGCGCTGCTCTGGGCCAGCGCGCCGCAAGCTGATGGCGCCGCCCCGACGGGTTGGCTGCGCCTGGGTCCGCTGCCGGTGCAGGCCACCTGGTTGCTGTGCCCAGCGTGGTGGGCGGTGTCAGCCCCCGTCGCGGGAGGCTCACCCCAGCCGCTGGCGCTGCGCGCGCTTCAGCTCACGGGGCTGGCGATGGGGCTGTTCGCGCTGGCCGCTCAGGCGCAGGCGCCGCTGCTGGCCGTGACGGCGGTGCTGCTCGCGATGCGCGCGGCGCGGGCCCGCTCGGGCGCGCTCGCAGCCCTGGCCCTGCTGGCCGTGGCGCTCGCCCCAGCAGCCCAGGCCCGCTGGACGGCGCCGCCGCCCAGCCCGTATGTCGACGAAGTGTTGCAGTTGGCCTTCATGCACAGCGCGGCGCTGGGAGGGCTGATGACCGCCGCCTGGCTGACGCTGCTGCTGCCAGGCCTGCTGCACCGGCGCGCCCGTGAGCACGGCCTCGCGTGGGCGGCCCTGCTCGGGCTGGCCCTGCCGGGCTGGCTGCCCGCGCCGGTGCTGGGTTTTGGCGGCAGCTTCATCGTCGGCTACGTGCTGAGCCTGGCGCTGCTGCCCGGTGGCCCCGCTACTGCCTCGCGCCGGCCCCGCGTCTCATCCGCGCCGCCGCCCGCCCGCCGCGCGCCGCCGCTGCCCCGCGCCGGCCTGGCCTGACACCCCCTTCCCCTGTCGCACCGCAGCCGCGGTGAGCTGCCGCATG
>JAIPCJ010000125.1 GCA_021738245.1 Methylotenera sp.
GCGCTTGCGATGGACGCGGAGCTGAACGCACAGGGCTTGATCGTCTGGCTCGACCGCCCGGCGCGCTGACGGGGCACCCCGCCCCGCCGAGGTGCATCTGCCCGCACCGGCCGAGTGCCCCAAGGCCAGCCTCGGGCTGCGCCCCCAGGGCCCGGCCGTCAGGCACGGCAGGCACAGCTCTTGCGTAGTGCCACGCGAGGCCCGCGCCGCAGCGGTCCTTTGCCCCCGCGGCATCGCCAACGACGGCGACATCACGCCAGGCCCCGACCGAGCAGCTCGCTGCTCCCGGGGCCTTTTTACTGGCCCCGTCTGACGGCATGCCCCGCAGCCGGCCGGTGCACCGCTTCGCTCGTACACGCCATGCACATCCTCCTCATCGGCCATGGAATGGTCGGCCAGAAGTTCCTCGAAAGCCTCGCCGAGCAGCCGGCGGCGGCCGGGCTGCAGGTGACCGTGCTCTGCGAGGAACCCCGCCCGGCCTACGACCGGGTGCATCTGTCCGAGTTCTTCTCGGGCAAGAGCGCCGACGATCTGTCGCTCGTGCCGCCGGGCTTTTTCGAGAAGACCGGCTTCACGCTGCGCCTGGGCGCGCGCGTCATCGCCATCGAGCGCCGCGACCGCACGGTGACGCTGGCCGATGGCGAAGTGCTGCACTACGACCGGCTGGTGCTCGCCACCGGCTCCTACCCTTTCGTTCCGGCGGTGCCGGGGCGTGAGCGGGCGCATTGCCATGTGTACCGCACCATCGAAGACCTGCAAGGCATGCAGGCCAGCGGCCGCACCTCACGCAGCGGCGTGGTCATCGGCGGCGGCTTGCTCGGGCTGGAATGCGCCAAGGCGCTGCGCGACATGGGACTGCAGACGCATGTGGTGGAGTTTGCGCCGCGGCTGATGGCGGTGCAGGTCGACGACACCGGCGGCCGCATGCTGCGCGAGAAGATCGAGGCGCTCGGCGTGACGGTGCACACCAGCCGCAATACCGTTGAGATCACCGATGGCGCCGCCGCCCGGCACCGGCTGGTGTTCAACGACGGCAGCTGGCTGGAGACCGACATGCTGGTGTTCTCGGCCGGCATCCGCCCGCGGGACGAGCTCGCGCGCCAGTGCGTGCTGGCCATCGGCCCGCGCGGTGGCGTGGTCATCGACAACCACTGCCTCAGCAGCGATCGGCACATCTATGCCATTGGCGAGGTGGCGTCCTGGAACGACCAGACCTTCGGCCTCGTCGCGCCGGGCTACGAGATGGCCCGCGTGGCCGCACGCCATCTGGCCGGCGAGGCCGAGGCCGCCTTCACCGGCGCCGACATGAGCACCAAGCTCAAGCTCATGGGCGTGGATGTGGCCAGCATCGGCGATGCGCATGGCAAGACGCCCGGCTGCCGCAGCTACCAGTACGTGGACGAGCGCAAACAGGTCTACAAGAAGATCGTCGTGAGCGCCGACGGCCAGTTCCTGCTGGGCGCCGTGCTCGTGGGCAATGCCGACGAATACGGCACCCTGCTGCAGATGGCGTTGAACGGCATCCAGCTGCCGCCCGAGCCCGAGTTCCTGATCCTGCCGAGCAGCGACGGCAAGGCGCCCGCCGCCATCGGCCCCGACGCCCTGCCCGACAGCGCCCAGCTGTGCTCGTGCAACAACGTGACCAAGGGCCAGATCTGCGCTGCGGTGGGCGATGGCTGCACGAGCATGGGCGAGCTCAAGGCCGCGACCCGGGCCGGCGCCACCTGCGGCGGCTGCGTGCCGCTGGTCACCCAGGTGATGAAGTTCGAGATGGCGCGGCGCGGCATGGCCGTCAACAACCACCTCTGCGAACACTTCCCGCATTCCCGCCAGGAGCTCTACCACCTGATCCGCGTCGGCGGGCTCAAGACCTTCAGCGACCTGCTGGCCAAGCATGGCCGGGGCCTGGGCTGCGACATCTGCAAGCCTGCGGCCGCGAGCATCTTCGCGTCGTGCTGGAACGACTTCGTGCTCAAACCCGAACTCGCTGCCCTGCAGGACAGCAACGACTACTTCCTGGGCAACATCCAGAAGGACGGCAGCTACTCGGTCGTGCCGCGCATGCCGGGCGGCGAGGTCACGCCCGACGGTCTGATCGCGGTCGGCCAGATTGCCAAGAAATATGGCCTCTACACCAAGATCACCGGCGGCGCGCGGGTCGACATGTTCGGCGCCCGGGTCGAGCAGCTGCCGTTGATCTGGGAGGAGCTGATCGCGGCCGGCTTCGAGAGCGGCCACGCCTATGGCAAGTCGCTGCGCACCGTGAAGAGCTGCGTGGGCAGCACCTGGTGCCGCTATGGCGTGGACGACTCCGTCGGCCTCGCGGTGGAGATCGAGAACCGCTACAAGGGCCTGCGCGCGCCGCACAAGATCAAGTTCGGCGTCTCCGGCTGCACCCGCGAGTGCGCGGAGGCGCAGGGCAAGGACGTGGGCATCATCGCCACCGACAAGGGCTGGAACCTGTACGTCTGCGGCAACGGCGGCATGAAGCCGCGCCACGCCGAGCTGATCGCCAGCGACCTCTCCAAGGCCGACCTGATCAAGTTCATCGACCGCTTCCTGATGTTCTACGTGCGCACGGCCGACCGGCTGCAGCGCACCAGCACCTGGCGCGACAACATGGAGGGCGGGCTGGACTACCTGAAGCGCGTGGTCATCGACGACAAGCTGGGCCTCGGGCCCGAGCTGGAAGCCCAGATGCAGGCCATCGTCGACAGCTACCAGTGCGAGTGGAAGACCGCCGTGACCACGCCCGCGGTGCGCCAGCGCTTTCGCAGCTTCGTCAACAGCGACACGCCCGACGAGCGCATCGTCTTCGTCGAGGAGCGGGGCCAGATCCGCCCGGCCCGGCCCGACGAGCGCGCCATCGAACCGCAGGTTGAGGGGGCCCACGCCACCGACACCCTGACCGCCTGACTCACCCCTCGCGCACAGCCCCAGCCATGACCTACCTCCCCGTCTGCCGCGTCGACGACATCCTGCCCGAGACCGGCGTGGCCGCCCGCATCGGCGACCGCCATGTGGCGATCTTCCGCATCGGCCAGGACCGCTTCCACGCCATCGACAACATCGACCCGCGCTCGGGCGCCAGCGTGCTGTCGCGCGGGCTGGTGGGCAACCTGGGTGAGCGCCTCGTGGTGGCGTCGCCGCTGTACAAGAACCATTTCGACCTTGTCACGGGCGAATGCCTGGAGGCACCCGAACAGTCCGTACGCGCCCATGCCGTCCGCGTGGAGGACGGGCGGGTGCTGGTGGCGGTGAGCGCCTCGGCCTGACGTCGCGCAGGCGCCACCTGTCAGGCACCGGGTGCCTTGCGCTGGCGTATTCGCCCTTGAGGTGGCGGGCCGCGACCTGCCCCGAGGCGACGCTCAGACGTCCAGGCCGAGTTCCTGGATCTTGCGCGTGATGGTGTTGCGCCCGATGCCGAGCTTCTGCGCGGCCTCGATGCGGCGGCCGCGGGTGATGTCGAGCGCCGTCAGGATGAGCTGGGCCTCGAAGCGCTTGGTGAGGGCGTCCCACACGTCGGTCTCGCCGGCGGCCAGGCGGGCGCGCGCGTCGGCCGCCATGTCGGCCAGCCAGCCCTCGCCGCTGCTCGTGTTGGCCGGTGCGGGTGCCGCCGCCGGCTGGGCCGACGCCAGGGGCGCAGGCGCCGGGCTGGTCATGGGCGAACTGCCCGGCGCCGGCACGTAGCCGGGTTGCAGTTCGTCGGGCAGGTCCTTGGGCTCGATGACCTGGCTGGGCGCCATCACGCTGAGCCAGTGGCAGATGTTTTCGAGCTGGCGCACATTGCCGGGGAACTCGAAGTGGGTCAGCACCGCCAGCGCCGCATCGCTCAGCCGCTTGGGCTCCACGCCCAGCTCGGTGGCGCTGCGCTGCAGGAAGTGGCGGGCCAGGGCCGGCACGTCTTCCTTGCGTTCGCGCAGGGGTGGCAGGCGCAGGCGGATGACGTTCAGGCGGTGGAACAGGTCCTCACGGAACACGCCCTGGCGCACGCGCTCTTCCAGGTTCTGGTGGGTCGCGGCGATCACACGCACATTGCTGCGCAGCGGGCTGTGGCCACCCACGCGGTAGAACTGGCCATCAGAGAGCACGCGCAGCAGCCGCGTCTGCAGCTCGAAGGGCATGTCACCGATTTCGTCCAGGAAGAGCGTGCCGCCGTCGGCCTGCTCGAAGCGGCCGCGGCGCGAGGCCTGCGCGCCGGTGAAGGCGCCGCGCTCATGGCCGAAGAGCTCGCTTTCCAGCAGGTCCTTCGGAATGGCCGCGGTATTGATGGCCACAAAGGGCCCCTCGCCACGCGGGCTGTGCTTGTGCAGCGCGCGGGCGACCAGCTCCTTGCCGGAGCCACTCTCGCCCGTGATCATGACGGTCACGTTGCTCTGTGACAGCCGGCCAATGGCGCGGAAGACGTCCTGCATCGCCGGTGCCTGGCCCAGCATCTCGGGCACCTGGGCCGCGGCCTCCTGCTCGCCGGCCTCGCGCTGGCTTTCTTCCTGCGCGCGGCGGATGAGCTCGACCGCGCGCGGCAGGTCGAAGGGCTTGGGCAGGTACTCGAAGGCCCCGCCCTGGAAGGCCGACACGGCGCTGTCCAGATCGGAATAGGCCGTCATGATGATGACGGGCAGCGCGGGCAGCCGGGCCTTGACCTTGGCCAGCAGCTCCAGCCCCGAGCCGCCCGGCATGCGGATGTCTGAGACCAGCACCTGCGGGATGTCGTCGTCCAGCGCGCTGAGCATGTCGCGCGCATTGCTGAAGCTGCGCACCGGCAGGCCTTCGCGGGCCAGGGCCTTCTCGAGCACGAAGCGGATCGAGTGGTCGTCGTCTACAACCCAGATGGATTTCATTCGGTTCCTCGGCCGTGCCGGCGGGCTCGTGACCTCAGGGCAGTGGCAATGTGATTCGGAAATTCGTCAAACCCGGCTCGCTCTCGCAATCGATCATGCCCTGGTGTTGCTGGGCGATCGTCTGCGCGAGCGTGAGTCCGAGGCCCGAGCCGCCTTCCCGTCCGGAGACCAGGGGGAAGAAGATGCGATCCCGGATCTCGGCGGGGACGCCGGGACCGTTGTCCTCGATATGCAATTCCAATGCCAAGCGCCAGCGCTGCTTGCCGATGGTCACCTGCCGGGCGACGCGGGTGCGCAGCACGATGTGCGCATCACCCGCAGCCATGCGAGGCCCCAACACCTGGGCTGCGTTCTGCACGATGTTGAGCACCATCTGGATGAGCTGCTCGCGGTCGCCGCGGAAGTCGGGCAGTGAGGTGTCGTAGTCACGGGTGATGGTGAGGCCCTTGGGGTGCTCGATCAGCACCAGGGCGCGCACCCGCTCGCAGATTTCATGGATGTTCACATCCCCCACCACCTGCGCCTTGCGGTGTGGCGCGAGCAGCCGGTCCACCAGGCTCTGCAGGCGGTCGACTTCATGCACGATGACCTGGGTGTACTCGGTCAGTTCGGGGTTGCCGTCCTGCAGCTCCATGGCCAGCAGCTGGGCTGCACCGCGGATGCCACCGAGCGGGTTCTTGATCTCGTGGGCCAGGTTGCGGGTGAGTTCCTTGGTCGCCTGCACCTGGTCGAGGTTGCGCTCGTCGCGGTCCTGGCGCGCCTGCTGCGCGATCTCGATGAGCTCGACCAGCACGCGCGGCGCGCTCTCGGCGCCGGCTTCCATCTGCGAGACGATGACATGCACCGGCAGGCCGTCTTCCGGCGCCCAGGCGCCGCGGCGCAGCAGCGCATCGAAACGGCTGCTGGAATAGTGGTTGGCCGCAACGCCGGCCAGGGTCTCGGTCAGGCGCTGGGGGTCGTCGAACCAGTCGGGCAGTTGGGCCTTCTGCACGGTGCGGCGCGACAGCCGCATCACGTTCTCGAAGGCGGCGTTGGCGAACAGACATTCGCCCTCGGCACTGGCCACGACGACCATCGTGGCCAGCAGGTCCAGGCCGGCAAACTCGGCCGGCAGCAAGAAGTTGTCAGTCATGACGCTGGGAAGTGCCTCCCCAGGCGCCAGGCCTCAGGAGGGAAGTTTTGCGATCTCGCGCCGGAGCGCCTGCACATCGGCCTCGTAGCGGGCGATGGTTTCCTTGAGCTCGGCCATGCGATCCAGGTACTTCTGGTAGTTGCGCTCGTCACCGCGGCGCTCGCCCTGGCCGTTGTTGAATTCCTTCTGCGCGTTGGCCAGACGCTCTTCGGCCTGGCGCAGTTCGGTCTGCAGCACGCGGCGACGCTCGTCATCGCGCACCCGCTGCTGGCCGGCGTCGATACGGGTGTCACCACCGCGCACTCCGCTGTCCGACGAGCCCGCCGCTGCACCGCCCGGCCGGGGCTTGGGCGACTGCAGCACGGTGATGGGCGTGCCCTCGATCGTGCGGCAGCCCTTCTCGGCCGCCTCCTTGGCCGACAGCGCGTCGGTGTACAGGACCGGCGGGCCGGGGCAACGGTAGACCGTGCCCTGGGCTTGCGCGCCCAGGCTCGCCAGGACAAGCAGCGGTGCCAGCAGTCGATTCAGCATGCCGGAATTGTGGCCCAGATGCGGCAACAAAAAAGGGGCCGCGCCAGCGGCCCCCTTCGGTGGGGATGTCAGAGGCAGCGTGCGTGCTGCCCATGGCCATCAGAGCGCGTAGTACATGTCGAACTCGACCGGGTGGGTCGCCATGCGGAAGCGGGTCACTTCCTGCATCTTCAGGTCGATGTAGGCGTCGATGTAGCTGTCGGTGAACACGCCACCCTTGGTCAGGAAGGCACGGTCCTTGTCGAGATACTCGAGGGCCTGGTCGAGGCTGTGGCAGACGGTCGGGATCTTCGCGTCTTCTTCCGGCGGCAGGTGGTACAGGTCCTTGGTGGCGGCTTCGCCCGGGTGGATCTTGTTCTCCACGCCGTCCAGGCCGGCCATCAGCAGCGCGCTGAAAGCCAAGTAGGGGTTGGCGGAGGGGTCCGGGAAGCGCGCTTCGATGCGGCGGCCCTTCGGGTTGGCGACGTAGGGGATGCGGATCGAGGCCGAGCGGTTCTTGGCCGAGTAGGCCAGCTTCACCGGGGCTTCGAAGCCGGGCACCAGGCGCTTGTAGCTGTTGGTGCCGGGGTTGGTGATGGCGTTCAGGGCACGGGCGTGCTTGATGATGCCGCCGATGTAGTACAGGGCGAATTCGCTCAGGCCGGCGTAGCCGTCACCGGCGAACAGGTTCTTGCCGTCCTTCCAGACCGACTGGTGAACGTGCATGCCGCTGCCGTTGTCGCCGACGAGGGGCTTGGGCATGAACGTGGCCGTCTTGCCGTAGGCGTGGGCGACGTTGGTGATGATGTACTTCTGCAGTTGCAGCCAGTCGGCACGCTGAACCAGCGAGCTGAACTTGGTGCCGATTTCCATCTGACCCGCGTTGGCCACTTCGTGGTGGTGCACTTCGACCGGGATGCCCATCTGTTCGAGGATCAGGCACATCTCCGAGCGCATGTCCTGGCCGCTGTCGACCGGGGGCACGGGGAAGTAGCCGCCCTTGACCGTGGGACGGTAGCCGGAGTTGCCGTGCTCGTACTCCTTGGAGGAGTTCCAGGCGCCTTCCTCGGACTCGATCTTGAAGAACGAGCCGGACATCTCATTGCCCCAGCGCACGCTGTCGAAGATGAAGAACTCGGGTTCAGGGCCGAAGTAGGCGGTGTCACCCAGGCCGGAGGCCTTCAGGTAGGCCTCGGCGCGCTTGGCCAGCGAGCGCGGGTCACGCTCGTAGGCCTTGCCGTCGGCGGGGTCGACCACGTCGCACGACAGGATCAGCGTCGGCTCTTCGAAGAAGGGATCGATGTTGGCCGTGTTGGGATCGGGCATGAGCAGCATGTCCGAGGCTTCGATGCCCTTCCAGCCGGCGATCGAGGAGCCGTCGAAAGCGTGACCCGACGTGAACTTGTCTTCGTCGAAGGCGGACACGGGCACGGAGACGTGCTGTTCCTTGCCACGGGTATCGGTGAAGCGGAAGTCGACGAACTTGACTTCGTTTTCCTTCACCATGTTCATCACATCGGCGACGGTCTTGGCCATCAAAAGCTCCTAGCGGGATCGAGAGGGGTGGGATGCTGCCGCCAGCGCACGCGCGCCAGCGGCCACGGAGAGATTCAAAGCAGGTTGCATGCCAGATGCACCGACATGGGTAGCCGCCCCGTGGCGCCAGGCATTATGGGCCGGTAGCTCTTCACGCGGCGCGGGCTATCGCACCATTTCAGTGCTGATGGTGGCACCAAACTGGACCAC
This sequence comes from Methylotenera sp., assembly GCA_021738245.1. Taxonomy (GTDB): domain Bacteria; phylum Pseudomonadota; class Gammaproteobacteria; order Burkholderiales; family Burkholderiaceae_C; genus Pelomonas. The sequence goes on from JAIPCJ010000125.1 coordinate 8,230, forward strand.
GCCCTGTTTCAGGGCGTCGTAGGCGGCTTGCATCTGATCGGCGTCGCCCTTGACCCCCAGCTCGATGCAGCGCCCCCACTGCGGGTGATCGACGCTCGGCAGGCTGAAGACCTTGATGCCCGGAAAGCTCGATTCCACGGACTCCATCAGCGGCGTGAGGCTGGCTTCCATGGCGCCCTGAACGATCAGCGAACGCTCCAGCACGCCCACCTGGCGGTGCAGCTGCGGGTAGCGGTCGAGCACCCAGGCCATCATCGGATGGGCCATGACGGGAAAGCCCGGCACGAAGTGCACGTTGCCGACGAAGAAACCCGGGATCTTGTTGTAGGGGTTCGGAATGATCCCGGCGCCTTCCGGAAACACGCCCATCTCAAAGCGGCGGACGCTATCAGGCTCGTCGGCGGTGACGGTCTTGCCCTGCTCCGCCGCCATCTGCTGGATGCGCTGCCAGATCAGCTCGCGCGCTTGCGCGTGCAGGGCCAGCGGCCGGTCGAGCGCGGCGGCGGCGGCCTGGCGGGTGTGGTCGTCGGGCGTGGCGCCGATGCCGCCACAGCTCACCACCAGCTGGCCGCTTGCAAAGGCCTCGCGCAGCCGAGCGGTCAGCAGCTCACGGTCGTCGCCCAGGTACTGGGCCCACGAGAGCTGCATGCCGCGCTCGGCGAGCAGGTCGATGAACTTGGCGAGGTGCGAGTCGCGGCGTTTGCCCGACAGGATCTCGTCGCCCACGATGATGAGTCCGACTTGCATGGCATTCGACTTTCAGGGGGTGTCGATCACGATGGCCGATTCGGCCACCGGCTCGGCAGCGCGCCGGGCCTGCAGCGCGGCCAGCGCGTAATGGGTGAACCAGGCCGTGGAGAAGGCGAACACCAGGGTGTAGAGCCAGATCGCCACGAGGATCATGAAGGGCGCCAGGATGACGCCGGTGACGCCGGACACCGCCCAGATCAACGACGGCACGGCGCCCAGATAGCCGCTGACGACGCCCATCGCGAGCATCGGGATGCGGTGGTCTTTCAGCAGGCTGCGGCGCTCCTCGGCGGACGCATGCTCGGCGAGCACATCAAAGCCGAAGACGCGGTAGGTCAACCAGCCCCAGATCAGCGGCGGCAGCACCATCACCAGCGGTGGGATGAGCCACAGCGGCATCGACAGCACGATGAGCACCAGCGCCAGCAGCGTGGCGCCCAGCGAGGCCAGCAAGCTCTGCAGCAGCGTACCGCCGCGCTTCTTCTCAAGCAGCGGAAAGCGCCGCTGCGCCACCAGGCCAACGATGGCCGGTGTCATGCACAGGGCCACCAGCAGCAGGCTCAGCAGCAGCACGACGGGCAGCACCGCAGCCAGCACCACGATGGCCGCCAGCGCGCTGCGGAAGGACTGCAGGCCCATGCTGTCCAGCCATTGCAGCAGGCTCTCGATCAGGCGCCAGTTTTCCAGCGTCGCGCGCACGCCGGCGATCGCGCTTTCCCAGAAGAAGAACATGAAGCCGAACACCAGCACGCCGCCGATGGCCAGAGGCAGCAGCGACAGCGCGATCACGCGCGGGTGCAGGCAGTAGGCGGCGGCGCGCCAGAACGCGTCGATGAGACCTTGCATCAGGTGGCTCGCTTGAAGGAGGCGAAGAAGCGCAGCAGGCCCAGCCATTGCTGCGACCAGAAGCCCCGCCCGTAGTCGCGGCCGCCCTCTTCGGGGAGCTGGTCGCGCACGCCGGTGGGGTCGAAGCGCGTGTCGAAGTTGGCAGTGCGAAACAGGATGTCCCACACCGGCAGCAGCACGCCGAAGTTGTGGCCGCCGAGCGTGCCGCGGCCCTCGGATTCATGCCCGATGCCGATGCTGTGGTGCAGGCGATGGAAGCGCGGGCTCACGAGCAGCCGCTCGCCGAGGCGCCCGAACCCCAGCCGCAGGTTGGCATGCTGCAGGCTCTCATGCAGCTGGGTGATGACGGTGATGGCCACGAACTGCCCCGGCTCGACACCGATCAGCCGCGCCAGCAGCGCGAAGATGGTGGCCACGATCACGTCATCCAGCAGATGGTTGCGGTTGTCGCTCCACATCGTCATCTGCCGCTGACTGTGATGCAGGCTGTGCAGCGCCCACCAGGCGTTGAGCTGATGCTGCCCCCGGTGCACCCAGTAGTTCACGAAATCAAAGACGACCAGGTAGATCAGAAAGCTCACCCAGGCCACGTCGGTCACGCCCGGCCACAGGCCATCGAGCTGCCAGGTGGGCAGGCCCGCGAGGCGAAGCTGGCCGGCGATGCCATCCCACAGCGGCTGGATGCTGAAGAACATCAAGAGACGCACCAGCCCCAGCCGATGGATGAGGGTGTAGAACACATCGGTACGCACCGCCGCGTGATCCGTCACCGGCTCGACCGGCCAACGCCGCTCCAGGAGCCCGATGCCCAGCAGCAACACGGCCACCTGGATCAGGCCCCAGAGCAGCCAGCCGGTGGCATCGAAGGCGTCTTCCAGCAAGTTGCCCAGGCCCATGCCGAAGACGATGGGCTGCACGATCGACTCGTACAGCGCCAGTTGCAGGCTGTCGAAAGTGTTGGAAATCCAGTCGATCACGGCTTGTTGGGCGGGGTCGCAAACAGCGACGAATAGCGCGGATGTTCTCGCAACGGAGCAAAGCATAGGCCGCGTTGCTCCAGCCCGGTCATCAGCGGCTCAAGGACCGCCGGCGCCCAGGGGTCTTGGCGCTCCCAGATGCCCAGGTGGGCCAGCAGGATGTCGCCGGGCTTGATGTCGCGCAGGGCCTTGTCCAGCAGCATGGCGTTCGGGTAGGTCTGGCTCGGCAGCTCGTCGCCCAGGAAGCCGGCGCGGCTCCAGCCCACATGGGTGAAGCCGCAGGCCTTGGCCGCGTTCAGCAGCGCGGCGGAGGTGCGCCCGGCTGGCGCGCGGAACAGCGGCGACAGCGGCTTGCCCGTCATCGCCGTGAAACGCTCGCCGACCTTCTTCAGGTTGCTGCAGTACTGTTCTGGCGTGAGCTCGCGCACCACGGGCGGCTGCACGCCGGCCTGCGTGCGCACCTTGAAGCGCACCACCTTGCCCTCGGCATCGAGGATGTCTTCCAGGAAGACGTCGTGATCCCAGGTGTGCGAGCCGAAGTCATGCCCCTCGGCCACGCGCTCGCGCCACCACGGCGCCCAGGTCTCGTCCAGCGTCGTGCCGCCAGTCTTGGTGGGCTCGCTGGCCAGGAAGAAGGTGACCCGCGCGTTGTGCCGCTTGAGCGTCTCGGCAATCAGGGGCGCGACGCCCATGTGGCCGGTGTCGAACGTGAGGTACACCGGCTTGTCGCAGGTCGGCTGCGCCATGGCGGTGGAGGTCGCCAGGGCCGTCAGCAGCATCCTGGCGAGAAACTTTCGCACGCGGCGCATCACAGCCGGGGCTTGTGATCCAGCGTCCAGATGCCGTGCGGCGACTTGCCGACCTTGACCTGCCGCACCACCTTGCGCGTGGTGGTGTCGATCTCGGTGACCTTGCCCGCCCAGCGCGAGGTCACCAGCAAGGTCTTGCCGTCGGTCAGCAGCTCCATGTCGTCCGGGCCCGAGGGGCCGGGGAACTGGTCGACCACGCTCATGGTGGTCACGTCGATCTTGCTGATGGTGTTGGCGGCCCGGTTGCTGACCAACACATGGCGTTTGTCGCCCCAGGCGCGGAACGAGTGGGCACCATTGCCCGTCTCGATGCGCTTGGCCAGCCTGGGCGCGGCGCCGCTCACGTCCCACACCTCGACGAACTTGTCGCCCGTGAGGCCCACGAGAATGAACTTGTCGTCGGGCGTCAGGTAGATGTCGGCCGGCATCTTGCCGACGCGCTGCTTCCACTTGACGGCCTGCGTGGCCAGGTCGATGGCCAGCAGCTCATCGCTGTCCTGCAGACTCACGTAGAGGGTGGTGCTCTTGGTGTCGATGTTCAGGTGGCTCGGCGTCTTGGGCGCGGCAATGCGCTTGACGAGTTGCAGCGGCTCTGCCGCCGTGCTGCCCTGCCATCGGTAGAGGTCCACGCGGTCCAGGCGGTTGGACGCGGTCACAAACCACTTCATGTCCGGCGAGAAGCGCAGGTGATAGGGGTCCGGGATGCCGCGCACCACGCGCTGCACTTCGGCGGTGCGCGGGTCGATGAAGGTGAGCGAGTCGCCCAGCGCGTTGGCCACGATCAGCGACTTCTCGTCCGGCGACAGGTAGAGGTGATGCGGCTCCTTGCCGGTCGGGAAGCGCTTCACCACCGTGAAGCTGACCGGATCGACGACCGAGACATCGGCGTCCAGCGAGTTCAGCACGAAGATGGGCGGACGCGCCGGCTGGGCCTGGGCCCCCACTGCAGCCAACCATCCCAAGGCCAACACCCATCTGCGCAACATGCCGAGTACTCCAAGAAAAAGGGCGGCCCGCTGCCGCCCTGTACAAGCTCAAGAACCCGAGTTTATCGGGCCGACCTGTTCGGCCCCTGTCCCAGGTCAAGGTGCGCGCCGGCTCAGTCGTCGTCACCGCCCAGCAACCCGCCCAGCAGGCCGCCACCGGCCACGGCGCCAAGCACCGAGCCTTCTTCGCGACCACCGCCACCCGTCTGCGGCGCGGCAGCGAAGATGCGCGAGGCCAGGCGCGAGAACGGCAGGCTCTGCAGCCACACCTCGCCCGGGCCGGTGAGCTTGGCCAGGAACAGGCCTTCACCACCGAACAGCGCGGTCTTGATCTTGCCGACGTACTGGATCTCGAAGTTGACGCCCGGCGTGTAGGCCACCACGCAGCCGGTGTCCACCAGCAGCGTCTGCCCCGGCTGCAGGGTGCGGCGCACCACGGTGCCGCCGGCGTGCACGAAGGCCAGGCCGTCGCCTTCGAGCTTCTGCATGATGAAGCCCTCGCCGCCGAAGAAGCCGGTGGACAGCTTCTGCTGGAGGGCAATGCCCAGGGACACCCCACGGGCGGCGCACAGGAAGGCGTCCTTCTGGCAGATCAACGTGCCGCCGAGCTTGGACAGGTCCATCGGCAGAATCTTGCCGGGATACGGCGCCGCGAACGCCACCCGCAGCTTGCCGGCGCCATGGTTGGTGTAGATCGTGGTGAACAGGGACTCGCCCGTGATCAGGCGCTTGCCCGCGCCCAGCAGCTTGCCGAAGAACCCGCCCTGGCTGGCGGAGCCGTCGCCGAACACCGTGTCCATGGTGATGCCGGCGTCCATGAACATCATCGAGCCTGCCTCGCCAATGGCCGCCTCACCGGGGTCGAGCTCGACCTCGACGAACTGCATCTCGGCACCCTTGATTTCGTAGTCAACAACATCCATGGCCATGTGGCTCTCCTGACAGACCCAAAACGGGCCGCATGATAGCCAGGGGTTCCGCAGCGCAGCCGGTCCGCCGCTGCGATACGGCGCGCCACGAGCCCCCTAGATTTGTGTCTTGATGCATCTGCGCGCCCGGGGGCGCGGATGCATGGCGATACAGATGACCACAGGCAGAAAACCACCGGGCGCTGACACTTTGCCGATGGACCTGCACATCGAATCCCAGATGCCCGCCTTGACCCCCGACCAGGCGCTGACCGGCTGGCGACGCGAGTTCTGCGTCGAGCTGCTCGGCGATGGACGGGCCCGCATCTTCACGCGGATGGTCATTTCACCCTCGCACAAGGCCGCCGAGCTGCAGCATGGGGTGCTGTTTCACCGCGTCGGCGCCGCTTTCCGGGATCTGCGCAGCTGCATGCAGGCTGCCGCAGGGCCGCTGGGGCAGCGGGTGGCCTCCGCGGTTCGGCAGCAGCCCTGCCGGGACAACCTCTTCTCGGCCGTGGTGTACGACCACCAGGCCTGGGAGCGGGTGATGGAGGCGCT
>JAIPCJ010000126.1 GCA_021738245.1 Methylotenera sp.
GATCTTGCGGCTCTCGCTTTGCACGAACACCGGGCGGGCCGGGTCGAGCTGGCGCAGGCGGTCCCACAACGCCGAGTCGAAGCCCTTTTGCGTCGGCTGGCTGCGGTCGGGCAGGGCGCCGAGGACCGAGCCGCGGTGAGCGGCCAGGCCTTCGAGGTCGAGCACCTGGGCGCCTTCATCGGCCAGCGCCTGCAGCAAGCGCGTCTTGCCGCAACCCGTCAGCCCGCAGAGCACGCGGTAGTCAAAGCGCTCCGGCCAGCGGGTGAGGTCGTCCCGCACCTGTGCGCGGTAGGCCTTGTAGCCGCCCACCAGCTGGCGCGAACGAAAACCGATCTGGCCCAGAAACCAGTGCAGCGACAGCGAGCGCTGTCCGCCGCGCCAGCAATACACCAGCGGCCGCCAGGTCTTGGCCCGGCCGCCGGTGCGCTCATCCAGCAATCGGGCCACGTTGCGCGCCACCAGGGTCGCGCCCAGGCGGCGGGCTTCCAGCGGGTCTTGCTTGTAGAGCGTGCCGACGATGCGGCGCTCTTCGTCGTCGAGCACGGGCCAGTTCTCGGCACCGGGGATGTGATCTTCCGCGAACTCACCGGGCGAGCGCACATCCAGGATGGCGTCGAACTGGCCCAGCTGCGCCAGCGCCTCTGCAGCAATGATGGTGTAGCTCATGCGGGGGCGCCTCGACGCACCGTGGCGCTGTCGTGCAGGTCCCAGCGGCTGCCGTGGAACCGGCTTTGCCGGGCCACTGGCAGCGCCCCCTTGAGGGGGCCGGCGAAGCCGGTAGGGGGTGGACTTGTCATGCGGGCAGCGAGACGGCGTCGAGGAGCTCGCTCTCGATCTGCAGTTGCGCCTTGTTCTGCTGCAGCGCCGGGCCGTCGAGCAGGAAGGTGTCTTCCACGCGCTCGCCCAGCGTCGAGATTTTGGCCAACTGCAGGTTGATGCCGTGTCGTGCCAGCACGCGGGCGATGGCGTAGAGCAGGCCGGCGCGGTCGCTCGTGGAGATGGTCAGCAGCCAGGCGGTGGCGCGTTCGTCAGGGCGCAGCGAGATGCGCGGCGTGTACGGGAAGCTCTTGACCCGGCGCGACAACCGGCCGCGGCGCGGCTCGGGGAGCGGCCCGCCAGCGTTCAGGGCGGCGCTGAGCTTCTGCTCCACCAGCGGCACGAGGTCGCGGTGGTGAACGTCGGCCTCGGGGCGGATCACCTGGAAGGTGTCCAGCGCATAGCCGTTGCGGGTGGTGTGCACCTTGGCGTCCAGGATGCTGAAGCCGGCGCCGTCGAAGTAGCCGCAGATGCGGGCGAAGAGGTCGGGCTGGTCAGGGGCATACACGAGCACCTGAAGGCCTTCTCCGATGGGCGAGGGGCGGGCACGCACGATGGGCTCCTGCGTGTCCACATGCCGCCACAGCGAGCGGGCATGCCAGGCCAGCTCGGCGCCGTCATGCCGGGCGAAGTAGCTGACCGCCAGGCGGTTCCACAGGGGCTCCTCGGTGCCGGGCAGCTGGGAGTGCAGGGCCAGGTCTTGCCGCGCTTCGGCCTTGCGGGCTTCGATCTCGGCGTCGAGGTTGATCTTGGCGCCGCCCAGGGCCCGCAGCGTGATGCGGTAGAGGTCTTCCAGCAGCTTGCCCTTCCAGGCATTCCAGACCTTGGGGCTGGTGCCGCGGATGTCGGCCACGGTGAGCAGATAGAGCGCGGTCAAGTGCCGCACGTCGCCCACCTTGGCTGCAAAGGCGGCGATGACGTCGGGGTCGGACAGGTCGGCCTTCTGGGCCACGCGCGACATCGTCAGGTGGTGTTCCACCAGGAAGATGCACATCGCCGTGTCTTCGGCATTCAGCCCGTGCTGCCGGCAGAAGCGCTTGACCTCGACGGCGCCCAGCTCGGAGTGGTCACCGCCGCGGCCCTTGGCCACATCGTGGAAGAGGGCAGCGATGTAGAGCAGCTCGGGCTTGTCCCACTGCGCGGCCAGCTGCGAACAGAACGGGTACTCGTGGGCATGCTCAGGCACGAAGAAGCGCCGCACATTGCGCAGCACCATCAGGATGTGCTGGTCCACGGTGTAGACGTGGAACAGGTCGTGCTGCATCTGCCCCACGATGGCGCGGAACACCCACAGGTAACGCCCCAGCACCGAGGTCTGGTTCATCAGCCGGAAGGAATGGGTCTGGCCCTCGTGGTGGCGCAGCATGGCCATGAACGTGGCGCGGTTGACCGGGTCGCGGCGCCAGGCGGCGTCCATGAGGCCGCGGGCGTTGTAGAGCGCGCGCAGCGTGCGGGCAGACAGGCCCTTGATGCCGCGGGTCTGCTGGTAGACCAGGAAGGTGCGCAGGATGGCGTGCGGGTCGCGCTGGTAGAGGTCGTCGCTGGCGACTTCCAGCATGCGACCGCGGTCCAGGAAGTCGGTCTGGCCATCGAGGGGGCGCACGAGGTTCTGCTGCTGGCCGGTGATCTGCTCTTCCAGGTTCAGCAACAGGATCTGATGCAGTTGCGTGACCGCCTTGGCGGCCCAGTAGTAGCGCCGCATCAGCACTTCGGAGGCGCGCTGGGCGCCCGTGCCCTCGAAGCCGAAGCTCTGGGCGACGGCGGTCTGCAGGTCGAACACCAGCCGGTCTTCGCGCCGGCCGGCCACGGCATGCAGTCGCGCGCGGATGAGCTTGAGCTGGCCCTCGTTGCGCTGCAGCTGGCGGCTCTCGAAAGGCGTGATCAGGCCACGCGCGCTCAAGGCCTTCCAGGTCTTGCCCAGGCCCGCCGCCCGGGCGATCCACATCAGCATCTGCAGGTCGCGCAGGCCGCCGGGGCTTTCCTTGCAGTTGGGCTCCAGGGCGTAGGGCGTGTCGTCGAACTTGGTGTGGCGCTGCAGGCTCTCCAGCGTCTTGGCGCGGAAGAAGGCCTTGGGGTCCATGGCCTGCATGAAGCGGCGCGACATCGTGCGAAACAGCCTGGTGTCCCCGGCCAGCGGGCGGGCCTCCAGCAGCGCGGTCTGGATCGTGACGTCGGCTTGAGACTCCGTCAGGCATTCGTCCACCGTGCGCACCGAGGAGCCGATCTCCAGCCCCACGTCCCAGCACGCGGTGATGAAGTGCTCGATGGCGGTCTTGGCCGGGCCGGGCTGGTAGGCCTCGACGCCGTCAGGCAGCAGCACCAGCACGTCCACGTCGGAGTGCGGGAAGAGCTCACCGCGGCCGTAGCCACCCACGGCCGCGAGGCAGCTGCCCGCGGGCATGCCCGCTTCGAGCCACAGGCCGCGCAGGGTGTCGTCCACATGGCGGGCCAGGCGGCGCAGCAGGGCTTGCGCGCCGGCCTGCGTGGGACGTGCCCCGACGAAAGCGTCGATCAGACTCTGCTTGCCCGCCTTGAACTGCTGGCGGCGCTCTGCAACCGTGGCCACGGCGTCAGGCGGTGGCCGTGGCGGCCTGGGTGATGAAGGCCGGCGGCGGCGGGCTGCCGGCCGACAGCGTCATGATCTCGTAGCCGGTGTCGGTCACAAGGATGGTGTGCTCCCATTGGGCCGACAGGGACCGGTCCTTGGTGACGATGGTCCAGCCGTCGCCGAGTTCCTTCACCTCGCGGCGGCCGGCGTTGATCATGGGCTCGATGGTGAACATCATGCCGGGCACGAGTTCGTCGAGCGTGCCGGGGCGGCCGTAGTGCAGGACCTGCGGCTCTTCATGGAAGACGCGGCCGATGCCGTGACCGCAGTACTCGCGCACGATGGAGAAGCCCGCGTTCTCGGCGAAGGTCTGGATGGCGTGGCCGATGTCGCCCAGGCGCGCACCCGGCTTGACCTTGGCGATGCCCTTCCACATGGCCTCGTAGGTGAAGGCGCACAGCCGCTTGGCCGCGATGGAGCCGTCGCCCACCACGAACATCCGGCTGGTGTCGCCGTGCCAGCCGTCCTTGATGACGGTGACGTCGATATTGACGATGTCGCCGTTCTTCAGCGGCTTGTCGTTCGGAATGCCGTGGCAGACCTGCTGGTTGATCGACGTGCAGATCGACTTCGGGTACGGGGTGTAACCCGGCGGGCAGTAGTTCAGCGGCGCCGGCACGGCCTGCTGCACGTTGACGATGTAGTCATCCGCGAGCTTGTCCAGCTCGTTGGTCGTGACGCCCGGCTTCACATGGGGCGTGAGCATGTCGAGCACTTCGGACGCCAGGCGCCCGGCGATGCGCATGCCTTCGATGTCGGCAGCAGTCTTGATCGTGATGGCCATGGGGCCGGATTATCAATCCGCCCAGATGACCGTACCCGTCCACCAGGTTGCCAGCACGATGATGCCGAAGGCGATGCGATACCAGGCGAAGGGCACGAAGGTGTGGCTGGACACATAGCGCAGCAGCCAGCGCACACAGGCCCAGGCCGCCAGGAAGCTCACGATGAAGCCCACGGCGAACATCGGGAAGTCGGCCATCGACAGCGCATGGCGCTCCTTCCAGAGGCTGTAGGCGCCGGCCGAGATGAGGGTCGGGATGGCCAGGAAGAAGGAGAAATCGGTCGCCGCCTTGCGCGACAGGCCCAGCAGCATGCCGCCGATGATGGTGGCGCCCGAGCGGCTGGTGCCGGGGATCATGCCCAGGCACTGCACCAGGCCGACCTTGAGCGCATCCAGCGGCGTCATGTCGTCCACGGTCTGCACACGGGCTGCGGGCTGGGCGCGCTTTTCAGCCCACAGGATGATGAGCGCGCCGACGATGAAGGCGCCCGCCACCACGGGCGCATTGAACAGGTGGGCCTTGATGGCCTTGTAGACCGTCAGCCCCACCACGCCCGCCGGGATGAAGCCGATGCTGATGTTCAGCACGAAGCGCTGCTGCTTGGGGCTGCTGGTGATGCCGCCGAGGGCCTCGCGGATGCGGGCCCAGTAGACGATGAGCACTGCCAGGATGGCGCCGCTCTGGATGGCGATGTCGAAGACCTTGGACTTGGCGTCGGTCATGCCGAGCAGGCTGCCGGTCAGGATCAGGTGACCGGTCGACGAGACGGGCAGGAACTCGGTCAGCCCTTCGACGACGCCCATGATGGCGGCCTTGATCAACAACATGAAGTCCACGTGAACAGCTCCGGGGCGAACAAAAGCCGCGCAGTGTAGCCACCGGACTGGGGCCGAACTTGCCGCAGGCTGGCCCCGCGGGCTACATTACTGACTCACCGGTCATTAACTCCGTCGCCTTTGTCCACCGCCCCCGTTCGCCAGCGCCGCAAGGATGCCCGCCCGCAGGAACTGCTGGACGCCGCCCTGGCGCTCTTCGTCGAGAAGGGCTTCGCCGCGACACGCAGCGAGGAGATCGCCGCCCGGGCCGGTGTCGCCAAGGGCACGCTCTACCGCTACTACCCGAGCAAGGATGAGCTCTTCAAGGCGATGGTGCGCGAGAACCTCTCGGTGCACATCGCCGAGTCCGCAGCCCAGGCGGCGCAGTACGAGGGCGCCATCGCCGACCTGCTGACCCAGATGATGCGCGCCTGGTGGGCCAAGGTCGGGCACGGCAATGCCGGGGTGGTCTGCACGCTGATGATGGTGGAGGCGCGGCACTTCCCGGAGCTGGCGCGCTTTTATGTGGACGAAGTCATCAGACCGTCCAAGATGCTGATCGGGGGGCTGGTCGAGCGGGGCATCCGCAGCGGAGAGTTTCGGCCGGTGCCGCTGGAGGCCACGGTCCACATGCTCATTGCGCCCATGATGCACATGCTGTTGCACGAGCATTCCTTTGGCGACCTGGACGGCTGCGGCCAGACGATGAGCCCCGAAGACCTGCTGGACGCCCAGCTCGCCCTGCTGTTGCACGGCCTGCTCGCGGCGCCGCAGGGCACCTAGAATTTTGGTTTTCAGCCTGCCGTACCGTGCTCCGGAGAAATAGATGAATCTCGAACAAGCCCGCTTCAACATGATCGAGCAGCAGATCCGCCCCTGGGATGTGCTCGACACCACCGTGCTGGAGCTGCTGAGCGTCGTCCACCGCGAGGATTTCGTGCCCGAGGCGCATCGCGCCCAGGCCTTCGTCGACACCGAGCTGCCGCTGACCGCCAGCCGACGCATGCTGGCGCCCAAGGTCGAGGCTCGCCTGTTCCAGGAACTCAAGGTGCAGCGCCACGAGAAGGTGCTGGAGATCGGCGCCGCCACGGGTCACATCGCCGCGCTGCTGTCGCACAAGGCCCAGCGCGTCATCGCCCTGGAAGCCGACGCGGGCCTGGCCGCCCAGGCCCAGGCCAACCTGAAGCGCGCTGGCGTGATGAACGTGACCGTGCTGAACCAGGACGGCGCGGCCGGCCTCGCGGCCGAGGAGCCGTTCGATGCCATCCTGCTGTCGGGCTCGGTGGCCAGCGTGCCGCAAGTGCTGCTGAACCAGCTCAAGGTGGGCGGGCGGCTGGCGGCCATCGTCGGCAGCGAACCGGTGATGCGCGCGGTGATGATCACGCGCGTCGGGGCGAACGACTTCCGCACGGTCGAGATGTTTGACACGGTGGCGGGCCGCCTGCCGGGGTTTGCCGAGGCGCCGGCCTTCAGCTTCTGAGCCCGCCGGCCGGATGCAGCCCGTCGCCCCAAAACGACCATTGCTCCCCCAAGGGGTGCAAGTCGTCGCATGGCTTCAGTCACCGGTGGCCTTTGGCTCTATAAACCCGGCCGCGCTTACAACATTGCTCTCCAGTCAAGGAATCCCATGCCCTTCGTTACTGCTCCCCGCCTGATCCTGCAACCGCTGGCCCTGGCGGCCAGCTTCCTGATCGCCGGCGCGGCCCAGGCCCAGAGCCTGCAGGAGCTGTACGACGCAGCACGGGGTTATGACGCGACCTACCTCGCGATCCGGGCGACGGCCGATGCCGCCGCCGCGCGCATCGGACAGGCCGAAGCCCTGAACCGGCCGAGTCTGGGCCTCGGCGCCTCGGCCACCGCCGCCCGCACCGACCCGCCCACCACGGGCGCCATCAACAGCACGACGATCGCGGCCAACCTGCAGGGCAAGTACTCGGTCTACAACGCGGCCAACGCGCCGACCATCGACAAGGCGCGCCGCGCCTACGCGGTGGCGCAGGCCGACCTGGAGTCGGCCGAGCAAGACCTGATGGTGCGCCTGGCGACGGCCTATTTCGACGTGCTGGCGGCCAAGGATGCGCTGTCCACCACCCGGGCCAACAAGGCCGCCATCGCCGAGCAACTGGCCTCGGCCAAGCGCAATTTCGAGGTCGGCACCGCCACCATCACCGACACCCGCGAGGCCCAGGCCAAGTACGACCTGGCCGTGGCCCAGGAACTCGCCGCTGACAACGACCTGCGCGTCAAGCGCGTGGTGCTGGACCAGTTCGTCGGCCGCGTCGGCGTCGAACCCAAGGGGCTGGCCCAGCCGGTGGCGCTGCCGGCGCTGAACAGCGACAACATCGACACCTGGGTCAGCGCGGCCGATGAGCAGCACCCGGCCATCCGCAAGGCGCGCCTGGGGCTGGAGCTCGCGCAGCTCGACACCCAGATCGCCCGCGCGGGCGAGAAGCCGACGCTGGATGCCAGCGCGACGGTCGGCGCGAGCAACTTGCACAACAGCCTGAACGGCGCGGCCGCCACGGCCTCGGGCGTGGGCACCAGCAAGACCGCCACCATCGGCCTGACCTTCACCTACCCGCTCTACACCGGCGGCCTGACGCAGAACCGCATCAAGGGAACCCTGGTGCTGGAAGAGAAGGCCCGCAACGACCTCGACTTCGCTCGCCGCAGTGTGGCCGAGGCCACGCGCCGCGCCTTCTTCGGCGTGCAGTCGCTGAAGGCCCAGGTGGCGGCGTATGAAGCCGCCGAGTCGTCCACGAAGCTGGCGCTCGAGGCCACGCAGCTGGGCTACAAGGTTGGCGTGCGGGTGAACCTGGACGTGCTCAATGCCCAGACCCAGCTCTACAGCACCCAGCGCGACCTGGCCAAGGCGCGCTACGACGTGCTGGTGAACAGCCTCAGGCTGCGCCAGGCCTCGGGCCAGCTGCGCCCCGAGGACATCAACGCCACCAACGCGCTGCTGGCCAAGTAAGCCTCGCGTCCGCCGCTCACAAGCCCCGCCTCGGCGGGGCTTTTTCACGTCTGGCCTTAACGGCACTTCAAGGCTGACAATATATCAAGTAGTATATTGTTGGCATGCCTCGCGCCCCTTCAGCCTCTGCCGCGCCCGCGCTCGACCCCGTCGTGCTGCGGGCGGCTGCGGGTGAAGCCGTGGCGGTGCTCAAGGCGCTGGGCAACCCCGAGCGGCTATTGCTGCTGTGCCAGATGTCCCAGGGCGAGTTGAGCGTGGCCGAGCTTGAAGCAGCGCTCGGCATCCACCAGCCGACCCTGTCCCAGCAGCTGGGCGTGCTGCGGCGCGAAGGCCTGGTGGAGACCCGCCGCGACGGCAAGAACGTGATCTACCGCGTGGCTGACGAGCGCGTGCTGGCGCTGCTGCAGACGCTCTACGCCCTTTACTGCCCCAAGGAGGCACCATGACCCTGAACTGGACGGCCTTCACGCCCGGCACCGCGCTCGCCGGCGGCGTGCTGATCGGACTGGCCGCGGCACTGCTGGTGCTGCTGGGCGGGCGCATCGCCGGCATCAGCGGCATCCTCGGCGGCTTGCTGCGTCGCGCGCCCGGCGAGCGCGCGTGGCGGGCGGCGGTCATCGGCGGGCTGCTCGTGTCTCCGTGGGTCTATGCCGCGGTGCAGGGGCCGATGGCGTCGTCGATCGACACCAGCTGGCCCACGCTGATCGCTGCAGGCCTGATCGTCGGTGTCGGCACCCGCTACGGCGCGGGCTGCACCAGCGGGCACGGCGTGTGCGGCTTGTCGCGCCTGTCCTGGCGCTCGGCCGTGGCCACGGCGAGCTTCATGACCGCGGGCTTCGTGACGGTCTACATCACCCGCCATCTCTTCTGAGGACATCACCATGGGTAGCTTCATCGGCGGGCTGGCTGGCCTGGTTTTCGGCCTGGGGCTGATCGTCTCCGGCATGGTGCAACCGGCCAAGGTGTTGGGCTTTCTGGACCTGGCCGGCGCCTGGGACCCGTCCCTGGCCCTGGTGATGGGGGGCGCCATCGCGGTCGGTCTGCCGGCCTTTGCGCTGGCAGTGCGGCGCCGCGAGACCTTTCTGGGCTTGCAGATGCAATTGCCGCAATCCAAGGTCGTCGACCGGCGCCTCGTCGGTGGCAGCCTGGCTTTCGGTGTCGGCTGGGGGCTGGCCGGCTTGTGCCCCGGCCCGGCGCTGGTCGTGGCCGGCAGTGGCGATGTGAAGGCGCTCGCGTTCGTGGCCGCCATGGTGGCCGGCATGGCCTTGTTCGAGTGGATCGATCGGCGTTGAGACCCGTCTCGCCGGCAGTGGGGCCGGGAGGCCTCAAAATCCGCGCCCATGCTGTTCCTGCTCTCGCCCGCCAAGTCGCTCGACTACGACACGCCGACGCCGCCTGAACTGGCGCCGGCCCTGACCCGGCCGCAGTTCCTGCCGGACACGACCCGCCTGATCGAGGTGCTGCGCACCAAGAGCGTGGGTGAGGTCCGCGAGTTGATGGACCTGTCCGAACCCCTCGCCCAGCTCAACGTCGACCGCTACCAGGCGTGGCGCCCCCGCTTCACCGACCACAACAGCAAGCCGGCCGTGCTGGCCTTCAACGGCGATGTCTACGACGGCCTGGATGCCAAGTCGCTGACGGCAGACGACCTCGCCTGGGCGCAGACGCATGTGCGCATGTTGTCGGGCCTGTACGGCATCCTGCGGCCGCTGGACCGCATGCAGCCTTACCGCCTGGAGATGGGCACCCGGCTGCAGACCGAGGCAGGTGCCAGCCTCTACGACTACTGGGGCGACCGCCTGGCGCTGCACCTGAACAAGCTCGCGCAGGCCGAGAAGGTGCCGGTCATCGTGAACCTGGCGTCGCAGGAGTACTTCCGGGCGGCAGACCGCCGCGTGCTGAAGCCCCGCGTCATCGACTGCCAGTTCGAGGACTGGAAGAACGGCGAGTACAAGATCATCAGCTTCTTCGCCAAGCGCGCGCGCGGTCTGATGGCGCGCTATGCCATCCAGCAGCGTCTCCAGACGCCGGAGGGCCTGCAGGCTTTCAACCTGGACGGGTATCGTCTGGCCTCCGAGGTGTCGTCCCCTGATCGACTCGTTTTCCGCCGCAAGCCATGAGCCAACAAGTCATCACCCCCGAACTCTGTGCGTGGATCACCGAGCAGTCGCAGGCCGGTCATCCGTCCGACAGCATCCTGGCCGCCATGCTGGGCAGTGGCTGGGACGAGTCGGTCGCGCGCCAGGCCCTGGCCCGCACGCTGGGCCAGCCCGCCACGCTGACCAGCGCGCCGGGCACCACGCCCGGCCTGCCCGAGCCCGACCTGAGCCGCTTCGCGCCGGTCATCGATGCCGGTGACCGGCAGGTCAAGGTGATGATGGCGCTGCGCCAGCCGCGGGTGGTGGTGTTCGGCGACCTGCTGTCGGATGACGAGTGCGACGGCATCATCGCGCTGGCCTCCAAGCGCCTGGCGCGTTCGGAGACCGTGGCCAGCAGCAGCGACGGCAGCGAGGTGAACGCGGCGCGCACCAGCGAGGGCATGTTCTTCGAACGCTGCGAGACCGAGCTGATCCGCCGCGTGGAGTCCCGCATCGCCACGCTGCTGCGCTGGCCGCTGGACCATGGTGAGGGCCTGCAGGTGCTGCGCTACCGGCCCGGTGCCGAGTACCAGCCGCACTACGACTACTTCGAGCCGGGGCACGTCAGCACGCCCAACATCCTCAAGCGGGGCGGCCAGCGTGTGGCGACCCTCGTCATCTACCTGAACACCCCGGCGGCCGGTGGGTCCACCATCTTTCCGGACATCGGGCTGGATGTGGCCCCGGTCAAGGGCAATGCGGTGTTCTTCAGCTACGACCGGCCGCATCCATCGACGCAGACCCTGCATGGCGGCTCGCCGGTCATCGACGGCGAGAAGTGGGTGGCGACCAAGTGGCTGCGCCAGGGCGTGTTCGTCTGAGGCCGCACCCCTGATCCGCGGGTGAGAGCCAGGAGCCATGGCTCCAATGGGCGATGCTGCGCGGAGTGCCAAAACCTAAGGTGCGAACTCCACTTTCCACGGGAGTTTCGCAATGTCTTCTTCTTCTTCCTCGGCGCTGCCGGGCCGCCTGCGCGCCTGGCTGGGCGCCATGCTGCTGGCCGCCAGCGGTGCCAGCCAGGCCGGTGTGTCTCTGAGCTGGGACCTCGCGGACTGGCAATACAGCGCCACCCCCAGCCAGACGCTGGAGCTGCGCGCCACGGTCTACAACGAGGCCTCGGCCACCGAGCACCTGCTGGGCAGCCGCTTCGTGGCCGCCTTCGGCGAAGGCATCGAAGATGCGTACGACTTCCTCGCGCCCATGGTCTCTCTGGCCGAGCAGTTCGCGATGATGGATCTGGCGCCGGGGCAGGGCATGGACTTCGTGTTCGGGCGGCTCGCGCCCGTCAACGGCAGCATCGCCCCCGGGGTCTACACCGGTGGCGGCTTCTCGCTGGCCTTCCGCGACGCCAGCGGGGCTGAAGTGTCCTGGACGCCGGAGCACACCCTGCGCATCGATGTGGCCGAGGGCACACCGGGCAACGAGCTGCCCGAACCCACGACGCTGCTGCTGTCGGCGTCCTGCCTGGGCGTGCTGGCGCTGCAGCGCCGGCGCCGGGCCCAGGTCAGGCGCTGAGCAGCTTGTTGATCAGCTCGGGCGTGCTGCTCGCCCGGTACTTCTTCATCAGCCGGCCGCGGTAGACGTCCACCGTGCGTGGGCTCACACCGAGGTGGCGGCCGATGAGCTTGCTCGTCTGGCCCTCCACCAGCAGGGCCGCAATCTCGCGCTCGCGCGGGGTCAGCTCGGCCGTGATCTGACGCCGCGCCGACAGGTCCTCGAAGCTCCAGATGCCGCGTGCGTGCGGGTCGGCCGGGTCGAGTGCCCGGCCGGTCACGTGGCACCAGAACAGCTCGCCGCTGCCCAGGCGGCGCATCACGCGGTCATCGGCGTAGTGGCCCTGCGCATCGAGGCTGGCCACGATGCGCGCGCCGGTGCGCTCGAACTCGGCCGCGCTCGGGTACATGACCGCGAAGCTCTGCCCGACGAGCTGCTCGCGCGTGGCCGCGAACATCTGCAGCACGCGCTCATTGCAGTCCACGATCTGGCGCTGCACCGACAGCACGAGGCCGATGGGCGCGAACAAAAAGGCGCTGCGGTAGTCCAGGGCGGCGGGTTCCACTTAGGCGATCTTGCGTAATCGACGGCGAGAGGCGCGGGATAGTACCCTTGCGGTCGTTTTTGCAAGCGCCATTCGGCGATGGAGACAAACGCATGAACAAGGTGTACCCGAGCGCTGCCGAGGCGCTGCGCGGTGTCGTGCAGGACGGCCAGCTGATGGCCGTCGGAGGCTTCGGCCTGTGCGGCATCCCGGAGGCGCTGATCGCGGCCCTGCGCGACAGCGGCGTCAAGAACCTCACGGTCATTTCCAACAACGCCGGTGTGGACGGCTTCGGCCTCGGCCAACTGCTCGAAACCCGCCAGATCAAGAAGATGATCTCCAGCTACGTGGGCGAGAACAAGGAGTTCGAGCGCCAGTACCTGGCCGGTGAACTGGAGTTGGAATTCACGCCGCAAGGCACCCTGGCCGAAAAGCTGCGCGCCGGTGGCGCCGGTATCCCGGCCTTCTTCGTGCGCACCGGCGTGGGCACGATGATCGCCGAAGGCAAGGAGGTGCGCGAGTTCGACGGCGAGGCCTACATCCTGGAGAAGGCCCTGGTGCCGGACGTGTCCCTCGTCAAGGCCTACAAGGCCGACAAGAGCGGCAACCTGGTGTTCCGCCGCACCGCGCGCAACTTCAACCCGGCAGCGGCCATGGCCGGCAAGCTGACCATCGTCGAGGTGGAGCAGATCGTCGAGACCGGCGAGATCGACCCCGACGACGTGCACCTGCCGGGCATCTATGTGAACCGCATCGTGCTGAACGCCCACCCCGAGAAGCGCATCGAGAAGCGCACGCTCTCTGAGAAGAAGGGAGTCTGACCATGGCCTGGACTCAAGACCAGATGGCCGCCCGCGCGGCCCAGGAGCTGGAAGACGGCTTCTACGTGAACCTCGGCATCGGCATTCCCACGCTCGTGGCCAACCATGTGCCGGCCACCAAGGAAGTGTGGCTGCAGAGCGAGAACGGCATGCTGGGCATCGGCCCCTTCCCGACGGAAGAGGAGGTCGATGCTGACCTCATCAATGCGGGCAAGCAGACCGTGACCACGCTGCCCGGCAGCAGCATCTTCGGCAGCCACGACAGCTTCGCGATGATCCGGGCCGGCAAGATCAACCTCAGCATCCTGGGTGCCATGCAGGTCAGCGGCAAGGGCGACCTGGCCAACTGGATGATCCCCGGCAAGATGGTCAAGGGCATGGGCGGCGCCATGGACCTCGTGGCCGGCGTCAAGCGGGTCATCGTGCTGATGGAGCACGTCGCCCGCAAGAAAGACGGTACCGAAGACCTGAAGATCATCCCCGCCTGCACGCTGCCGCTCACCGGCGTCGGGGTGGTGGACCGCATCATCACCGACCTGGGCGTGTTCGACGTGGTGCCCGAAGGTATTCGCGTGGTGGAGCTGGCCGAAGGTGTGACCCGCGAGTTCGCGCAGAGCAAGACGGGCGTTCCTTTGCTCTGACCTGTCACTGTTTGTAAGGGGCGGGCGGTTTGTCACGCCGGGCCAACGCCCGGTGTGAAAGCCGCCTGGAGTTTGGTCATCATGCGGCCCGCATCCCACCGGACCGCCCATGACCGAACCGCTGACCCTGGCTCCGTGCCCCGCGCCCACTGACGGGGCCGACTTGGCCGCATCGCTGCCGTCCTTGACCCCGTCGCTGACGACCACATCGGCTCTGCTCGCCTCGGCCGCCACGCTCGCGGCCTGCGGCGGAGGCGGG
>JAIPCJ010000127.1 GCA_021738245.1 Methylotenera sp.
GGGTCACGCACAGCAGCAGCCGGGCGGCCACCTGCATCGGCCGGCGGCCCAAGAGATCCAAAATCGCCCACTGCTTCACCACCACTGCACTCCTTGCCATGACCAGCCCCAGCCCCGACCGCATCGCCCTGCGCCGTGAACTGC
The DNA here is from genome assembly GCA_021738245.1 of Methylotenera sp. Lineage (GTDB taxonomy): Bacteria > Pseudomonadota > Gammaproteobacteria > Burkholderiales > Burkholderiaceae_C > Pelomonas. Next base: position 145 of record JAIPCJ010000127.1, read on the forward strand.
TGGCCGCGCGCCGCACCTTTGCGGCCTCGCCGGCCTTTGCCGCAGCCCAGGCGGCGCTGGACGCACCGCTGCGCGACCTGCTGGCCCAGCTGGAACCGGAACTGCTCGGGGTTTACTGGCCTCTGCCCGGGGAATTTAACCCAGGGGCGCTGCCCTACGCGCGGGCTTTGCCATTCGCGCGGCGTGAGCCGGCACAAATGAACTTCCGGCGCTGGGACGGTGAGCCGCCCGCGGCCCAGGACGAATGCGGCATCGCCACCGCCGGCGGTGCGGTGGCCGTGCCCGACGTGGTGCTGGTGCCTTGTGTGGGCTTCACCCGCGAGGGCTTCCGGCTGGGCTATGGTGGGGGCTACTTCGACCGCTTTCTGGCAGCCCATCCCGGGGTGACCACCGTGGGCCTGGCCTGGAGCGGCGGCGAGGCCCGCTTCGAGGTGCAGGCGCATGACCTGCCGCTCACCCTCATCCTCACCGAGCGCGAGCTGATCGCGCCCTGATCCACAGAAAGGCCTCCGCACGATGCACGACGGCATGACCCTGATCTCCACGCTGGCCGCGGCCTTCGGCCTGGCGCTGGTGCTGGGCCTGCTCGCCCAGTGGGCTCGGCTGCCGGCGCTGGTGGGCTATCTGCTGGCCGGCGTGTTGATCGGGCCGTACACGCCCGGCTTCGTGGGCGACCTGCATCTGGCGCAGCAGCTGTCGGAGGTGGGCGTGATGCTGCTGATGTTCGGGGTGGGCCTGCACTTCTCGGTGAGTGATCTGATGTCGGTCAAGGGCATCGCGCTGCCGGGCGCCATCGTGCAGATGGCGGCGGCCACTGGCATGGGCGCGGGGCTCGCGCATGGGTGGTGGGGTTGGGAGCTGGGTGCGGCGCTCGTGTTCGGCCTGGCGCTGTCAGTGGCCAGCACGGTGGTGCTGCTGCGGGCGCTGGAGGCGCGCGAGCTGCTGCACACCGGCAACGGGCGTATCGCGGTGGGCTGGCTGGTGGTGGAAGACCTGGCCATGGTGCTGGCGCTGGTGCTCATCCCCGCGCTGGGCCGCCGCGGCGAGGGGGGCGGGGCCGAGCTGGCCTGGACGGTGGCCAAGACGCTGATCGCGGTGGCGGGCTTCGTGGCGGTGATGCTGGTGGCGGGCCGGCGCCTGCTGCCGTGGCTGCTGTGGCAGGTCAACCGCACCGGCTCGCGCGAGCTCTTCACGCTGGCCACCGTGGCGGCCGCCGTGGGCCTGGCGGTGGGTGCGGCCGCGCTGTTCGGGGTCAGCGTGGCGCTGGGCGCGTTCTTCGCGGGGCTGGTGCTGCGCGAGTCGGCCTTCAGCGAGCGTGCGGCGCATGAGAGCCTGCCGCTGCGGGATGCGTTCGCGGTACTGTTCTTCGTGGCCGTGGGCATGCTGTTCGACCCCCTGGTGCTGGTGCGCGAGCCGCTGGCGGTGCTGGCCACCGTGGCCGTCATCCTGGTGGGCAAGACGGTGGCGGCCGGCGCCCTGGTGCTGTTGCTGCGCTATCCGCTGTCCACCGCGCTCACCGTGGCGGTGAGCCTGGCCCAGATCGGTGAGTTCAGTTTCATCCTGCTGGGCCTGGGGCAGAGTCTGGGCCTCGTGCCGCCGGAGGCCACCAGCCTGGTCGTGGCCGGGGCCATCGTGTCGATTGCGCTGAACCCGCTGCTCTTCTCGGGCGTGGAGCCGCTGCGGCGCTGGGTGCTGGCCCGCTCGGCCTTGGCACGCCGGCTGGAGGCGCGCGACGACCCGCTGGCCGAGCTGCCGGCCGACACGCCCAGCAGCTCGCTCGCCGGCCAGATCGTGCTGGTGGGCTACGGCACGCTGGGCACCGCGCTGCATGAGCAACTGGGCGCGCGCCCGGTGGTCGTCATCGACCGCGACCGCGATGTGGTCGAAGCCTTGCGCAGCCACGGCCAGGCGGCGGTGCTGGGCGATGCGTCCGAGGCCATGACGCTGGTGCAGGCCCACATCGCCCAGGCCGCCTGGCTGGTGGTGGCCCTGGCGGATGTGCGTGGCGTGCCGGCGCTGCTGGACCTGGCGCGCCAGCTCAACCCCGCGCTGCGCTGCGCGGTGCTGGCGCACACCGACGAAGAAGAAAAATGGCTGGCCTCGTCAGGCGTGAGCCATGTGCTGCGCTCGCAGCGCGCGCTGGCCGAGGCGCTGGCGCGGGTGGTGGCCCAGCCCCAGCCGCAGGCGGCGCCGGCGCACTGACGGGCATCAGACGCTGGCCAGCTGCTCTCGCGTGCGCGCGGCCTGCTCGCGCACCCAGTCGGCAAAGGCCTGGACTTCGGGCCGGGCCGAGGCCGCCGGGGCCGGGATGAGCCAGTAGGCGTAGGGGCTGGTCAGCCGGCCGCCGGCACCGAAGGGCTCCAGCAGTTCGGCCCGCTGCAGATGCTCATGCACCAACGGCAGCCGCGCCAGCGCCACACCCTGGCCGGCGAGGGCGGCCTGGATCTGCTGGTAGGTGAAGTTGAAGTACATCCAGCGCAGCGGCTGCAGGTCGGCCTCGCGCTGCCGCGTCAGCCAGTGCCGCCACGACAGGAACTCGGCGCTCGGGCGCGGGTCGTCTTCCTCGGTCAGCGCGTGGGCGGCGAGGTCGGCCGGGCGGCGCAGCTCGGGCAGGCGGCCGTTGCGCGCAGACTCGGCATACCAGGGGCTGACCACGGGTGACACCGTCTCCTCGAACATCAGCTCGGCCGGCGACGACAGGCCCGTGCCGGAGATGTAGCGCAACGCCAGGTCGTGCTCGCCGTCTTCCAGGTCGACCAGGCCGTCCTGGGCCGACACGCGGATGTCGATGTCGGGGTGGTGCTTCTGGAAATCGCACAGCCGCGGGATGAGCCACAGCGACGCGAACGAGGCGAAGGTGGTCACATTCACCACGCGCCGGCCGCGGGTGCGGCGGATCTGGCGCACGGTCTGGTCGAGCTTGGACAGCACCGCCACCGCCGTGGGCAGCAGCACCGCGCCGTCCACCGACAACTCCACCTTGCGCGTGCCGCGCAGGAACAGGGTGCAGCCGATCTCCTCCTCCAGCGACTGGATCTGCCGGCTGATGGCCGACTGCGTCAGGTTCAGTTCCTCCGCCGCGGCGCGGAAAGACAGCAGCCGCGCGACCGCCTCGAAGGCCCGCAACGGGCCGATGGACAAGGGGCGCTGGCGGATCGGCTGATTCATGCGCGGATGGTATCAATCAGCGCCGCGGAGTCATTGGACCGCCGTGGGGCCACTCCGCAGAATCCCTGACATCAACGCAGGAGCAAGATCATGAGCGATGCGCAATCCACATGGCATCTGGACGGGGGCCGGGCCCTGACCCTGGCAGCAGGCGCCGAGGCGCGCCGGCTGGCGGTGGCGCGCGGCCGGGTCTGGCTGACGCTGTCGGGCACCCCCGAGCGGCCGGCCGAGGACTGCTGGCTGGAGGCCGGTCAGGCCGTGGCGCTGGCGCCGGGGCAGACCGCGGTGCTGGAAGGCTGGCCGGCCGCCGACTTCGAAGTGCTGGTGCCGCCGAACTCAGCCCCGGCGCGGGGTGGGCTTCTGGGTCGCCGGCTGCTGGGCCGCTGATTTCTTCCCCGGCGGCGTTTTCGCGGCGGACTTTCTTGCCGCCGATGCAGCCGCCTTCGCCGCCTTGGCATTGGCGGCGCGCAGCGCGGCCTCCATGGCCAGCCGGGCCCAGGGCAGCATCAAGGGCGGCGACTCCAGCGCGTCTTCGGGTGGGCGGCGGTAGTGGGTCACCACCGTCTCACCGTCCTTCGGGAAGGTGAAGTGCACACAGCCGGCGTCGTCGAACCGGGCGCGGTTGACGTCGTCCGACTTCAGGAACAACTGGCCGTCGTCGATGATGGCCACGAAGAGGCCATCCACATACAGCCCCTGGCCGCCGAACATGCGCCGCACCCGCACCGGGCCCAGCGGCGACAGCATCTCCACGCAGAGTTCGGTGAAGGCATCGGTCATGCCGGCAAATGTAAGCTCGGGCCTCATGGACGCCAACGACCGCGCCGCGCTGCGGCACAAGCTGATCGAACAACGCCTGGCGCTGCCCGACCGCCTCGCGCGGGCCGCTGATCTGCAGGAGGTCCTGCGGGTGTGGCTGCTGCGGCGCAAGGAACTCACCATCGGCGCCTACTGGCCCATCAAGGGCGAGTTCGATCCGCTGCCAGCGCTCTACCGATGGAGCGAGAGTCATCCCGACCGCCGCATCGGCCTGCCGGTGGTCGACAAGGTGCACCGCACGCTGCGCTTTCATGTCTGGTACCCCGGCTGCCCGATGGAGGAAGACGCCTTCCACATTCCCAAGCCCAAGGACACCGAGGAGTTCCGTCCCCAGTTGATGCTTGTGCCCTGCCTGGGCTTCGGGCCCTGCGGGCTGCGGCTGGGCTACGGCGGCGGCTTCATGGACAAGACCCTGGCCGAGATGCAACCCCGCCCGGCCGCCGTGGGCATCGGCTATGCGCACGGCTTCCTGCCGCTGCTCAAGCCCAGCGCGCTGGACGTGCCGCTGGACGCGATGCTGACCGAAGAAGGCGTGGTGTGGGACCGGGAGGGGTGAGGTGCTGGCCGTGAGCGCTCAAGGCCGCCAGGCCGCCGCGATGCGGCCGACCTCGGCCAGCACCTTCTGCCCCGCTTCGAACGGCTGGCCGCTGCCCGCCTTGGGGGTCTCGTAGAAGGCCGCAATGACGAGGGGCGCGCGCCCCGGTGGCCAGCAGACCGCGACGTCGTTGACCTTGCCCGGCAATTGCTGGTCCCAGAAGGAGCCGGTCTTGTCGCCCGCCCGCCAGCCCTTGGGCAGGCCCGCGCGCAGGCGGTGGCGGCCGGTCTCGGTCTTCTCCATCCAGCTGACGAGGAGGGCCCGCGATGCCGGCTTCAGCACGTCGCCCAGCGCGATGCGCTGCACCAGCGCGGCCAGGGCAGCGGGCGTGGAGGTGTCGCGCGGGTCACCGGGCACCATGTGGTTCATCTCGGGCTCATAGCGGTCCAGGCGCGTCGTGGCGTCGCCAATCTCGCGCAGCCGCGTGGTCAGGCCGGTCGGGCCGTCGATGAGCTTGAGCAGCAGGTTGGCCGCGGGGTTGTCGCTGGTGACCTGCGCCGCCTCGGCCAGTTCGGCCACGGTCATGTGGCCGCGGGCCAGGTGCTGGCTGGTGACCGGGGCGTGGTTGAGCATGTCGGCCTGGCCGAAGGGCACCGCCTGGTCGAGCGGCAACCGGCCGAGGTCAGACTCGCGCAGGATCATGGCGGCCAGCGGCAGCTTGAACACCGAGCACAGGGCGAAGCGCTCCTCCAGGCGCAGGCCCGTCTGGGCGCCGCTGCCGGTGTCCAGGATGGCCACGCCGAGCCGGCCGCCGGCGCGACGCTCGAGCGCGCGCAGGGCCGGCAGCTCAGGCTCGGCCGGGCGGGCGAAGGCGGGCAAGGTCAGCGCGGCCGTGGCGGCCGCCAGCGCCTGGCGGCGGGTGAGTTGGCTCATAGATCTTCTCGGGTGGGTGGCAGATGGCGCGCATTCTTCGGGCGAGCTTCCCTGGGCACAATCGATGGTTTCTGAGGTCAGCTCTTAGTTTTACTTGGGGTCATCGTGTCGTTGAACGGGGTGTCGTTGAACGGGTTGCGCGCCTTCGAAGCGGCGGCCCGGCACTTGAACCTGAGCCGCGCGGCCGAGGAGCTGTGCGTGACGCAGGCGGCCGTGAGCCACCAGGTCAAGGCGCTGGAGGCGCAACTGGGCCGCCCGCTGTTTCGCCGGCATGCGCGCGGCCTGCTGCTGACCGACGAAGGCGAAGCGCTCGCGCCTGTGGTGGCCCAGGCCTTCGAGCGCATGGGCGCCGCTTTGGTGGCCTTGCGTGAGGGCGGGCCCGCCGAGGTGCTGACGGTCGGTGTGGTGGGCACCTTCGCGCTGGGTTTTTTGCTGGAGCGGCTGACGGACTTCCGCGCTGGCCACCCGCGCATCGAGCTGCGCGTGCAGACCCACAACAACAAGGTCGACCTCGCCGCCGAGGGCCTGGACCTGGCCATCCGCTTCGGCGATGGCGCCTGGCGCAGTGTCGAGGCCGAGCCCTTGCTCGCGGCGCCGCTCGCGCCCCTGTGCGACCTGGCGATGGCTGCGCGCCTGACCGCGCCTGAAGACCTGGCCCGCGTGCCCCTGCTGCGCTCCTACCGCGCGAGCGACTGGCCGGCCTGGCTGGCCCTGGCGGGCGCGCCGCGCGTGGTGGCGCGCGGCCCGATGTTCGACGCCTCGACGCTGATGGTGCAGGCTGCTTTGCGCGGTGAGGGCGTGGCGCTGGCGCCGCCTTGCATGTTCACGCGCGAACTGCGCGCAGGCCGCCTGGTGCAGCCCTTTGCGCAGACGCTGGATGCCGGCGGCTACTGGCTCACGCGACAACTCTCGCGCGAGCCCACGGCGGCCATGCGGGCGTTCGCGGGGTGGCTGCGTGCCGAGTGCGATGCGATGGCGATCGACTGACGCGGCCATGGTGCGGCGCGGCTGCTGCGGCGGCCCGCACCTGCCCGAGAATGAGCGCCTCTTCACGCCACAAGCGAACCACGCCATGCCCACCCGCGCCCTCCTGCTGCTGTCGACTGCCCTCCTGCTGACCCAGGCCGCCCACGCCGCCCCCAAGCCCTGCGACGAACTCAAGGCCGAGATCGCCGCCAAGCTCGACGAAAAGGGCGTGAAGGGCTACGAGATCACCGCCGTCGAGAACGACAAGGTCGGCGATGCCAAGGTCATCGGCAGCTGCGACGGTGGCAGCAAGAAGCTCACCTACGTGCGCAAGTGAGGCCCCGGCCATGAGCCTGTATCTGGACCACCTCGCCACGCTGCAGCGCCAGGCCGAAGCCGCGCTGGAGCGCGCCGGGCATGACGCGCTGGTGATTGCCGCCGGCATCGAGAAGTACGCCTTCCTGGACGACCGGCCTTATCTCTTCCAGGCCAACCCGCACTTCAAGCACTGGCTGCCGCTGACCCACCACCCGCATTCGTGGATTGCGGTGCGCCCGGGGCACAAGCCGCGGGTCGTCTATTACCAGCCGCACGACTACTGGCATGTGCCGCCCGAGGCGCCGAGTGGCGAGTGGGTGGCGGCGGTCGAGCTGGTGGTCATCCGCGAGCCCGAGCATGCCGCTCGCGCGCTGGCCGACCTCGTCACGCCGCGCACCGCCCTCCTCGGCGAGGCCGATGCTGCGCTGCCGGGCCTGGTGCCCAACAACCCCGAGCGGCTGCTGAACCTGCTGCACTGGGCGCGTGGCGTGAAGACGCCCTACGAGCTGGCACAGATGCGCGCTGCCCAGCGCCGCGCGGTGCCGGGTCACCTGGCCGCACGCGCGGCCTTCCTGCAAGGTGACAGCGAGGCCGGGATCCACCGCGCCTACCTGCTGGCGACCGGCCACACCGACCGCGACCTGCCCTACACCAACATCATCGGCCTGAACGAACACGCCGCCGTGCTGCACTACCAGTACCAGGACGCCAGCCCGCCAGCGGAGGCGCGCAGCTTTTTGATCGACGCAGGCGCACAGGTGAACGGTTATGCCAGCGACATCACCCGCACCTGGGTCGCGCCGGGGCATGACGAATTCGCCGCTCTCATTGCCGCCATGGAGCGCGAGCAGCTCGCCCTGGTGGACGAAGTGCGCGAGGGTGTCGACTACCGCGACATCCACCTCAGCACCCACCGCCGCGTGGCCCGCGTGCTGCGCGAGGCCGGCATCGTGCGCATGAGCGAAGAGGCGATGGTGGCCGAAGGCGTCACCAAGCCCTTCTTCCCGCACGGCATCGGCCACCTGCTGGGCCTGCAGGTGCACGACGTGGGCGGCTTCATGGCCAGCGAGGAAGGCGGCGTTGCGGCCAAGCCCGAAGGCCACCGCTACCTGCGCCTCACGCGCCCGCTGCAGGCCGGCATGGTGGTCACCATCGAGCCGGGCCTGTACTTCATCCCGATGCTGCTGGACGAACTGCGCGCCACCCCGCATGCGGCCCAGGTGGACTGGTCGGCCGTCGAGCGGCTGTCGCGCTACGGCGGCATCCGCATCGAAGACGACGTGGCCTGCCGGGCGGGGGGCGAGGGGCCGGAAAACCTGACGCGGGATGCCTTCGCGGCTGTGGCCGGTTAATCGCAGAGTGATGGCGAGCGGTCTGCCGTGAAGTGCGCTTGGAACGTCCGCGGTGCAGGGCGTATAGGCTTGCTCGCCCTGCTTCTTTCAATCGCGCCGCTGGCTTCGGCGCAAGTCAGCGAGGGGGCTGACGCCTGTGCAACGTGTACCGACGTGCTGCGTGTTTGGACGTTGATGCAGGAAGTGATCAGTGCGCCTGATCCTGCGCGAACGGCTCACATGCTGAAGCTGGTGGCGCGCGTTTCGGGGCGGTCTGCCGCGATGACATCACGATCGGGGAGACGGTTTGCGACATGGCTTCGGCCGAGCCAGGCACTCGCATCGGATTGACCTTGGCGCACGCGGACGACCGCCGTATGGCTGAACGGCCTCATTTCCTCTGGGTGAAGCTGCGATACCCAGCGCCCCGCCCAGAGCGGATGCGCGAACTGGCCAGCAGCTTTCCAACCTGGCGTTTGGGGCAGGCCCAGCTGTGCGCTCAGGACATCTGGCGTCGCGGTCCGGTGGCCCACACATTCACCCGAGTCGAGATACAGGGGAATTGGCGTGATGCATCGGGTTGCGAGGACCGGGTCCAAGCCCTGGAGCTGTTGACGACGACAGGTGACTTTCCAGCCCCGCGTATTCATTGAGCCAGTGCGTTCAACAAGGCGCTTAGCAGCGCGGCAGATACCGTGGACCGCTTTGTGCTGCGAAGCCCGCTCAGGGACGATTCCGCCGCGCGTGCATTGTGTGCAGACAGCAGTGCTGCACCTTCTTGCGCTGTTGGCCCGCGCCATCTTTCATCGGGCGCGCGCTCACGGCTGGCCCAGCCCTTCAGCGCTGCCCATCCTCTCGCGCTGCCGCGAATCTCCCTACAGCACGCCTCGCCCATGCGTGCCGATGTAGGGCCGCGCTGTCGTTTGGCTTCTTTGCCACGCCCTGCACGGCTTGGTGCCGTGCAGGGCCGAGCTGATGTACCCTCCCCATCGTCGTTGCTGGTGTCGTCGCCGCAAAGGACTCGTGAGAAGTCCGAGCGAGTTCATCGCTGAGGTGCGTTGAACGCCACTCACACAGGCAGCGATCAGGGGGAGACATGACAGACCTAGAAGCTGTAAATCCACTGTGGCACGCTGCGCTTGAGGCGATATTCCAGGCCGACTCCCCAGTTGGCAAGGCCGTGCTTGACCGCCGGCTGAGGTACGTCTTCATCAACCGGACACTCGCAAGGTTCAACGGCCTTTCGGTGGACGAGCACCTGGGACGGACCGTTCAGGAAGTACTTCCGCAGGCCTACCCCGCCCTCGAGCCGCTGCTAGCGCAGGTGCTTGACACTGGCATGCCCGCGGCGAGCTTTCGAATCTCTGTGCAAATGCCGGGTGGCGACGGGCAGAAGGCGGAGTGGGAAGCGAGCTACCTGCCAGTTTTCCTGCCCGACGGCGGGGTGGGCGGCGTGTACGTTCAGGCGGTCAATCTGACCGCCAAGCTTTTGGCCGACAGGGCATTGGCCGAGAGCGAGAAGCACTTGCGCCGAGTGCTGGACAGCCTCTTTGCGTTTGTGGGAGTCATGACCCCGGACGGCACGCTGTTGGAAGCGAATCGAGCGCCTCTGGAAGCCGCCGGCATCGACGCCAGTGACGTGCTCGGAAGGCCGTTCTGGGACACGTATTGGTGGAACTACTCGGACACCGTGCGCGACTGGCTCAAGGGCGCCTGTCAGCGGGTCGCCGCCGGCGAGATCGTTCGTGAGGACGTAGTCGTTCGCATGGCCGGAGACACGCGCATGGCGCTGGACTTCATGCTCGTTCCAATGCGCGATGACGCGGGCGTGATCACACACCTGATCCCGTCAGCCATCGACGTGTCGGATCGCAAAGCGGCGCAAAGCCGCATCGAGTCAGCGCTGCGCGAACGAACCGTGCTTTTGCAGGAGATTCACCATCGGGTGAAGAACAACTTGCAGATCATCGCCAGCCTCCTGAGGCTGCAAGGGCGCGCCGCAACGCCTGACGTGGCGTTGGCTTTGCAGGACAGCGAGAACCGGGTCATGGCGATGGCATTGACGCATCAATTGCTGTACGAGCGCACGGACTTTTCTTCGCTTGAGCTGGGGGCGTACCTCAAGCGCTTGGTGGCCAGTCTGCGCGACGCGCACGGCACCTTGCTGCACGGCATCACGTTGGGGGTCAACGCGCCCGACAGTGGTTTGCAGATCGAGCTGACCCAGGCGGTGCCGGTGGCCCTGATCGTCAACGAGTTGGTCACCAACGCGCTGAAGCATGCCTTTACTCCTTCGTCGCCCGGTAACGTGGAAGTGGTGGCGCGCCGTGAAGGCGCCGCCGTCGAGGTGGCTGTGCGCGACGACGGGCGAGGGCTGCCGTTGGATAGCCCGCTATCCAACGCCTCCAGCCTCGGCTTCAGCCTGATGACGATGTTGACCAAGCAGCTCAACGCGTCGATGAATTGGCCTCAGCCTGGCCAGGCGGGCGCGACCTTCGTACTCAGGATTCCACTGGGCAGGGAGAAATCATGACGATGGCTCTTGATCTTGGCGGCGCGTGCGGGGGCGAACCTGACACTGTGCTGATCGTGGAGGATGAGGCGATCTTCGCCCTGGACCTCAAGCAAACGCTGCAGGCCCTTGGGTATAAGGTCATCGCGATCGCGTCCTCTCACGCGGAGGCCCTTGAGCTGGGCGTAAACCACCGACCTCACTTGGTCCTGATGGACATCAATCTGGGGGTCGGCGGCGATGGAATATCTGCCGCGGAAGATATCAATCGAGTCATCGACGTCCCTGTGGTCTTTTTGACTGCCTATGCCGACGACGAGATCTTGCGCCGGGCAGCGCATGCGGTGCCCTACGGCTACCTGGTCAAGCCAGTTCAGCAGCGCGAGCTGAATGCCGTGGTGCAGATGGCTTTGGCCCGATTTCGCGCATCCCAGGGGCGCATGCGGGCGGAGCGCCGACTGCGCCTTGCGTTGGAGCGGGCCAAACTTGGCTTGGTCAGCTTGCCAATGGGGACGGAGCTTGTCGAGATCGATGGCTACTTTCCACCAGTGGCAGACGAGTCCCTGAGTGGACTGCGAATGCCACTCACTGAGTTCCTCAGTCACCTTTCGCTCGACGCGCAGGCCAAGGTGCACCAATTGTTGGCCGTCGGCGGCGATCTTCATCTGTTGGCGCGCTGGCAGGGCATTGACGAGGGCTCAACGCGATGGCTCGAAGTGCATGCTAGCTACTCCGAGTACGAAGGTGCAGTGGTCGGCATCTGCCGTGATGTGACACAGCAGGTCCAACTGCAGGATGAGTTGCGCCAAGCAGCTGTGGTGTTCGAGTCGGCGGCCGATGCCATCCTCATCTTGAACAAGGAGGGTCGCATCACCACTGCCAATGGAGCGTTTACTCGCCTGACGGGCTGGCAGGTTGAAGAAATTCGTGGCCTCCACCCGAACGACTTTCTTCACGCGCGAAGAGGGTCCGATCGGGAGCTCTTGGCACAGACTCCGCTCGATTCCTCCGGCCATGCGGAAGTGGTCTGCAAACGGCGGGATGGAAGTACCTTTCCCGGCTGGGAGCACGTGGCACCCGTCAGAGACGAGTACGGCAGGGTCACCCAGCGTGTGATGACGTTTACCGACATTTCTGCGCTGCGCATGGCAGAGAGCAAGGTGCGCCACCTGGCGTTTCATGACGCGCTGACGGGGCTTGGAAATCGACATCAGCTGCGGGAGTCACTGGCCCTGTTGGCATCAGACGAGGTAGCCTGCTTGTTGTTCCTGGATCTTGATGGCTTCAAGGTCATCAATGACAGTTTGGGTCACGACGCTGGCGACCGACTGCTGATGTCCGTTGCGGAGCGCATCCAGGGCATGCTTCGGTTAGGCGACGTGGCGATTCGGCTGGGGGGCGATGAGTTCGTCTTGCTGCTTAGAAGCGTTGGCGCAGAGCAGGTGGGGGGGGTCGCGAGGCGCGTCCTGGACAGCGTTCATGAACCGATCGACATGGCGCCTGGCGGCTCGGTCCAGATCTCAGGCAGCCTGGGTGTGGCGGTGTTCCCGCGGGACGGGGTTGATGCAGACGCGCTGCTTCGCGCCGCTGATATCGCCATGTATGCGGCAAAGGCAGGTGGGCGCAATCGATACGCCCTTTACGAATCTTCGATGGCCGAGGCGGCGAACGAGCGCTTGGTCATCGAACAAGGGCTGCTGCAGGCGATGGGCAACGGTGAGTTGTCTGTGCATTGGCAGCCACAGGTTGAATTGGGTTCACGGCGCATCGTTGGGGCTGAGGCGCTTCTGCGCTGGAAGTCACCGCAGAGCGGCAATGTCCCGCCTGACCGCTTCATCCCGATTGCTGAAGAGTGTGGCTTGATTCAGCCGCTCGGCCGCTGGGTGATGAGCCGCGCATTGATGACGTGGGCTCAATGGTGGCAGGCCGGCCTCGTCGACGGTCGCGTCGCGGTCAACGTTTCCGCGCTGCAACTCCAGGACGAGGCATTCGTTGACCAGTTGGCTGCGGAGCTGCAAGCGTCGGGCTTGCCTGCCCACATGCTGGAGATTGAAGTCACGGAAACAGCACTCCAGCGAGTTCCGCACGTGGAAGAAAAGCTGAGGCGAATCCGGGAATTGGGTATCTGTATTGCTCTGGACGACTTCGGGACCGGCTACTCCTCGTTATCCATGCTGAAGATGCTGCCCTTGAAGCGAATGAAGGTGGATCGCGCATTCGTGAAGGATGTCGTGAACAACAGCTCAGACCAAGCGATCGTGCGGGCTGTCGTCGCCATGGCGAATGCGATGGGCATGGAGTTGATCGCAGAAGGCGTGGAGCGCCAGGAACAAAGCGAATGGTTGCGCGAAGCGGGTGTGATGGAGGCGCAAGGGTGGCTCTTCGCCAGAGCGATGCCGGCCGATGAGTTCCTCATTTGGCTGGCCGCTGGATGATGCACACGGAGGGGCGTGAGACCGATTCGTCGTCAGGGGTGATCTTGAGCGAGGCCACTGAGCGATCGGTATTCCACTCCGCGGTTGGTTGTCACTGATGGACTGGGCATCCTTCATGGAGCTGGCAGTCCTGTAAGCGGGATGAACGACGCCGAGCGTTCAATGGCCGATTGACGACTCATGTGCCTGAGCCTTTGCCGGCCACGACTTACCGCCAGCTGAATCGGCTCATTCGCTCAGCGTTGATGGAGCCTGCACCGAGCTGAGGATCGCCATACAGTACCCCCCGCCCATGCGTCCCCACATAGACCCGGCCGAACACCTTGGGGTCGCCGCTGACCTGCAGGATCAAGCCCCACTGGTGCGCGTCGTCGTTGATGCGCTGCCAGCTCGCGCCCGCGTCGGTGGAGCGGAAGAGGCCATAACGGCCTGACACCGTGCCCACGAGGTAGAGAGCTGGATCGGTCGCGCCCGGTGCGGCGCGGCCAAAGCCGAAGGCGTGGATCTCGCTGACGGCGGGCAGGCGTTGAAAGGCGGCGCCCGCGGTGGCGGTGCGGCGGTACAGGCCGTGGAAGGCGGCCACCCACAGCTCGCCGGGGCGGCCGGGTGTGGCGTAGAGGCGGTCCTGGCCGCCGCGGTCGTCACCGCGGTTGCTGCGGTTGTGGCTGCC
>JAIPCJ010000128.1 GCA_021738245.1 Methylotenera sp.
GGCCTTCGTTTGCGGCGGCCAGGGGGCGCCCGGGCGGGTCGGTGGCGGCAAAGCGGCGGGCGTTGTCGGGTAGGCGGTCAGTCGCAGGATGGCCGCCGGCCTGTTTTTTCAGCGGGCCGTCGGTGTAGGGGCGGACATCGCCGGGCATGGGATTGATCGCCCCAGCCGCGGGGCCTCGGGAGATCACGTTGCCCTGCGCATCGTGGCGGGTCACCGTCTGTGGTGCCAGCTGTGCGGGCGCGGTGTTGCGGGTGACGATGTCGATCTGTTCTCCGCCCACGGCGGCGGGAGCGCGCAGCGCGCTGGCGCCGGCGTCGGACGCCCCCTTGCCGGCCTGCTGGGGCAGGGTGTAGGGGTGCTCACCGGTCAGCTGGTGCAGCCAGCCCGGCTTGCTGCCGCCCTTGGGTTCGACCAGCGCCTGCTCGGGCAGGTGCTGCCGCCGGGCGCCCTCGGCCATGTCGGCCACGCCGCCGCGGCCCTCGGCGTCTGGCGTGGCGGTGTAGCGCAGCGCCACCACGCTTTTGTCCTTGAGCGGGTGCTCGCCCGGCCGGGCGTAGACGGCGTTTTCGCGCAGCAGCCCGGCCGCGTCGGGCGCCGTGTAGATCATGCCTTGGCCCCGCGCGTTGCTGCGTCCGGGGCCGCCGAAGTTGTGGTCCAGGGCGCCGCGTTCGTAAGCGGTGGGCACGGCACGCAGCACCGTGCCGTCAAAGCTCGTCTGTGGCGCCACGCGCCCGGCCTCGTAAGCGCGGGCCTGCAAGGCCTGCACGAGGCCTTCGCGGCCCGTGGCGGCGCTCACGCCCGCCACGGCGGGGCTGAGGCCCTCATCGCGTTCAGGCAGGCGCACCGGCTGACCGGGCAGCAAGGCCTCGGCCTGGGCCAGGCCGGGGTTGGCGGCCTGCAGGTCGTCGGTGTCCACGCCGTGGCGCTGCGCCACGTCGCTGAGGCGGTCGCCGCGTTGGGCGTAGACGGTCTCGCCACCGGAGGGCGGGCGGGGCGTGGGGCCGGCAGCGCGGGTGCCGGTGGTGTCGAGGGCTGGAAGCAAGGCGGTGTCCTTCAAGCTGGTTCAGTCGCACTTGCGATTGCATGCCGCCGTGCCTCGGCGCGCCAGCTGCGGCTGCCCGCAATTCGGGTCAGCCGCAGCTCGGGCCGGCCGCAAGCCGCTGAATCAGCGCGTCAGGGCGCGGGGCATTTCTCGAACACGTCGCGGCTCGTGTTGAAGCCGTCCATGCGCCAGCCCTGGGCGGTCCAGCGCAGGCTCATCGCGCCGGCGAAGTCGATGCGCGAATCGCCCTTGCGGGACAGCGGCGGCATGTCCAGCCGGGGCGCCTGCTCGGGCTTGAGCAGGTCCCGCAGTTCGATGGGGCGGGTGGTGGCCGTCACCCGGGGCAGGCAGCGCGCGGCGCGCCGCATGACGCTGGCGGGCGCCTTGACGATGTCGGGCCCCTCGACGAACTCCAGTTGCGGCATCGAGAGCTGCTGCAGCTGCTCGCCGTCCTGGCGCGCCAGGGCGTCACGCAGCTGTTGCCAGAACTGCTCGAAGGCCCCGTCCCGGTCGACCGACACGGTGCAGCCGGCCGCCTTGGGCGCCAGCGTCACGGTGGCCGGCAGGCGCAGCGCGCCGCAGGCCGCCGGCTGCGGGCTCAGGCGAAAGCCGTCACCCGCCGCTTGCACCTCCACGCGCTGGCGCTGGCCGAGCACGTCGTCCTGCCAGTCAAAGCGCCAGCCGCCGCCGGGCAGGGCGGTGGGCGCGCCGCGGCTGGCGAAGTCGCAGTCTCGGCTGCCGGCCGTCACGCTGACGCTGACCTGGCGCGGTGCACCGCTGCTGTCGCGGCTGAGGGCCCAGCGCGTGTTGGCGTCGGGGGTGCAGGCAAGCTGGGTGGGCGGCGGCGGCAGCGGCGCTGCGGCCTGGGCTGACAGCGCGGGGCCGAGCATGGCGAGCGTGGCCAGCAGAAGTGAGGTTCGCAAAGCAGGCATGGCCGGCATCTTCGGGCAGGGCGGCGGGGCGCCCTGTCACATCAACGAGGGGCAGGCGGTGCGCGGCGGGCTGCTGCCTTGGCCTCAAGGCGCGCGGCGCACGCCCAAGGCGCTGTCGAGCCGACGGTCGGCATAGGTCACGCCGTCGTAGTGCTCGCCGCGCACGCCCTGGTTGCCGCCGATGACGCGCACCATGCCGTTGTCCAGCACCTCCGACACGATGGCCACATGCCCCTGCGCCGGGTTGTTGCCGCGCGGGAAGACGATGACATCGCCCGGCTTCACATGCGCGGCATCACGGGGCACGGCCTGACCCCAGTTCAGCCAGCTGCGGGCGGCCGCGCTGTTCGTGCCGCGCATGCCGGCCTGCTGCATCGTCCAGTTGACGAAGGAGGAGCACCACGAGGTCTCGTCGTTGCGCGCCTTGAGGCTGGTGGCCTGGTGGTACTCGATCACGCGCGGGTTGTCCTGGGCGCCGCGGATCTCGTGCGTGCCGAGTTCGCCGCGCGCGATCTGCAGGTGGCGCGGCACGCCGGTGGCTGCCGCCGGCTGCGCCACGGGTGCGGCCGCAGCGGTGCCGAGCAGGCCTTGCTGCTGCAAGGCGGCGTCGACCGCCGTCATGCGGCGCTGCTGGTCGGCGCGGATGACGGCCTGCACTTCGGCTTCGCTCGGCGTGCGGCCCAGCTGGTGGCGCGCGATGTTCACGAATCCGCTGCCCGCCTGTCCGCCGTTGGCCAGGCGGAAGCGCTCGCCAGTGCTGCTGTCCACAAAGCTGTTCACGCGCAGCTGGGTCAGGTGAGCGGTGTCCAGCGGCTGGCCGCGCAGGCTGTCGAGCTGGTTCAGGAAGCGGGCGGCGGCGCTGGGCGACTGGTTGTAGAGGTCCAGGTAGGCCGATGCCAGGCGCGCGTTGCGCGGGTCCAGGCCGGCCGCGCGGGCGGCGGCTTCATAGGCGGGCAGCTGGCCTTGCAGGGTCTGCAGCTGGCGGCGGTCGGCGTCGGCTGGGCTGCTGGCGGTGTGCTGGTACGAGAACGAGCCGCGGTTGTGGGCGGCATTGCCGGGGTCGGCGTGGCCGCCATAGGCCGCGGTGAAGCTGCCATCGGGCCGGCGCGTGCCTTCTGCGCTGCCGATGACGATGGCCGCCGCAGCCCGAGAGCCCTGCGCGGGGTCGGTGAACTGGCGCAGGTCGAGCGTGCCGGCCGGGCTGGCCGCCGCCGGGCCCGTCGCCGCGACGGGGCCCTGGCCAGCGGCGGGGCGGCCCGCGGGCTTGTGAGAGGCCAGGAAAGGCAGGTTGGCCTCGATGAGTGACCACAGGGCCACGCCCCAGCGCTCGGCGATGCCGGCGAGCGTCTCACCGGGCGCCACCTCGTGCTGGCGCTCCAGACCGGGCGTGGCCGACGGGATGCTGAGCCGTTGGCCGACCTGCAGGCGGTCGGGGTCGCGTGCGTTGCGGCTGATGCGGCCGTCGGCCAGCGCGGGGTCCAGCCCGTTGGCGCGCATCAGCGCCTCCGGGTCCACGCCATGGCGGTGGGCAATCTCGGTCAGGGTGTCGCCGCGCTGCACGCGGTAATTGGGCACGGAGGTCATGAAGCGGCTCCTGCGCCCGGGAGCGGGCGCGTTGCCGTGATTGCAGACGGCTTGCGCTCGATGTGCCAGCTAGGACCGCCCGCAATTCGGGTCAGCCGCAGCTGGGGTGGGCCGCAATCCGCCGGTGCTGAGGGCGCCGCGGACCATCTCGGCCCAGCTGTCCAGCAGCCGAAAGTCCACCGCCTCGGGAAACCGGTGGGCCGCGAAAACCACCGCTGCCGGGTCGAGCACGGCCTCGGCAGTCTCGGGCGTGGGCTCGGCGAGGTCGGCCAGCAGCACCACGCGGCGGGCGGTGGCCATGCCGTCGGCCAGGTCGGCGGCATCGAGGTTGAGCCCCCAGCGCCAGGCCGGCTGGCCGCGGCGGATGGCCTCGCCCAGGCTGACCGCCAGATCGGCCAGCAGGCTGTTGACGATGAAGGGGCCCGCCATGCCGCCATCGGGCCAGGGCGCGTGTGCAGGCAGCCGTGCAAAGGCGGGCAGGCGGGCCCAGTGCTCCCGTGCCCAGCGCTGCAGGGCGGTGGCGTAGTCGACCGGCGTGAGCTGGCTCGCGTCGGGGCCGTGATGCTGGGCCAGCCAGTCGCGCAGGGCGAGTTGGCGCTCGGCCAGCGTGGTCGTGAAGGCAGCCAGGTTGGCTTCGGCCTGCGCCAGGCTCAACGCGGCGCCGCAGCCGGGGTGCGGCAGCGGGAAGGGCGGGTAGTCATGCAACGGCCAGGCCGCCGGCTTGGAGCCGCCGAAGCCGCCGAGCCAGCGGGGCAGGAAGGTGCGCATGCGGGCAGTGTCGGGCAGGCCCGAACAAAAAAAGGCGGCTCGCAGGAGCCGCCCGTGTCGCGGTGGCGCGAGCGCCGTGTCAGAACTCCAGGCGCACCATGGTCAGCGTGAAGCGGTGGGCGTCACGCACGGCGGGCTCCGGCTGGCGGCGGCCTTCGGTGGCGTCGAAGGCGCTGCTCAGCGCGCTCAGGAAGGCGCCGCTCAGCGAGGCCGTCATCACGCCCGAGAACATCGTCAGCAGGTTGCGCAGGAACTCGCCACCCTGCTGGGTGGCTTCGGCCGGCGGGTTCTTCTGCAGGTCGGTGGCGTTGATGTAGTTCTGGTCGACCTTGTGGATCTGCCCGTTGTCGTCCACGGCCAGGAAGCCCTTGCCGGCGGGGTTCTCCTGCAGCACGTTGCCGTCGTCATGCGTCCAGTCCAGGGTGCTGCCCCAGCCGGCGGCTTCGTCGATCTTCAGGTCGCCGACCTGGTTGGTGTCCACCCCGCTGATCTCCACGCCGTAGTCGCCGCTGGTGATGGCGACCTTGCTGGCCAGCGTCATGCCATTGCCGGCGGGCACGGTCTCGATGGTGACCTTGGTGCCGTCTTCCAGCGCGAAGGTGGTGGTGCCCCAGAAGTCAAAGGCGTGCTGGCCGTCGATGTTGACGTGCGGGTCGCCCCAGATGTTGTAGTTCTCGCCGGTGTTCTTGTTGTAGATGTTGACGGTGTTGTTGTCGCCCGCGGTGATGCGGTAGTTGTCGTTCTCGAACACCGCCTGGCCACCGCTCATGTGGGTGCTGGCGTGGGTCGGGTTGCTGCCGCTCAGGGCGGCGGTGGCGCTCAGCGAGGTGGCGCTGGCGGTCTGGATGGTGGTCATGGTCTCTCCTGATGCGTTTCTTCAGTCGCAGCGCAATTGCATGCGGACTGACGCGCGCCGGCTAGCTGCGGCCACCCGCAATTCGGGGCAGCCGCAGCTAGGGGGAGCCGCAATCAGGGAGGCCGAAGCATGGTTTGAACGGATCGGTGCGTGTCCGGTAGCCGCCGCGTGGCCAGCCCGGACCGCGAGGGTGTAAGTTTTGAACCCGCGAGCGTGGTTCGCGACGACTGCGCCAGGAGGTCAACTTGTCGGATGCAACCTCCCACAAGGAATGCGACCCGCAGTTGAAGGGTGCGGCAGCTGTGGGCTGACTGCGGAACTTCGCCAACGACTGCTTTACGAGGTCTCGGCATGCGTAAGCGTTCCGCCAGGTTGCGCAACGTGCCACGAAACCTTTCTACATAACCTTGGCCCTTCAAGCCGGTACGTGATTAACGCCAAGGGGCCGCGCGTCGGCTTGTCGCAAGTTGGTTGGGTGAGGCATAACATGCCGCTCCACCGCCCGCTACGGCAGCAGTCGGCGCTTGCTTTGCAACATCCCCCCCGGCTCATGGCACTCCTCGCCAGAATGGCCACCGGATTACCGTAAGCAATCTACTCGCCATTAGGTAGCAACAAATCTCATGCCAGTGGATCAAGCTGTCGAGCAGTTTCTTGCAGCCGCGGAATCGTGGCTTTGTGATGGCTACGCACTTGATGTGCGGTACCTAGCTTGGCTGAACGGTGAGCGGTGGGAAATTCTTGAAGCGTCAATGACGTTGCTTCCTCTCCCGCCTAGTCATGACCACACCTTCCATCTCTCTTGTGAGGGCTGGATCGGAGGCCACCTTCAGGTCCATCCGATCTCGAAAGTAGAGGCCATGAATGCATTGCGCCTCGCCACAACGGGCCGCGTCGAGATTCGCCACTTATGCTTTGCTCTTGCGCCGCTTAACGAGCTAGACACGTACTCTGAAATGAGCCATCGAGACCGATGGTTCCTCCCTTTGCATCTGCGGGTGGCGTCAATGCGTGCAAGCGCTCCAAGCTCTTTGCTCGCAGCATCGGTTGATGCGCACCTTCGAACGGCCGACCCGCCTTTCGACGGGATGACGGACCTAGTCTCTTGGCTTGGACTCAGCACGGACCTTTCAGGGACGCGCGCGCCGTCGATTACTTTAAGTGTCTCGCCGCCAGTTGATCTGAACTTTGAGGGCACGAGGTTGTCTGAAAACGTGTTGCGCCCGTCGCTCTACGCTCATCAGAACGCAGATCTCTCAAAAGTTGACTTAGCTGTGCGGGCGGCACCAGGTGTCGGCCTGACGGCGCGCCGTCGTGTCGGCGATACGCTCAGTTGGTCAGATGCGTCGCAGGGTTTCCGGAGGGGCGAAGGTGAGATCCAACTCGCCAATGCGGACAGTGTTCTGACGCTCCTGTCCTTTGCAGGTCAGACGGTTCGCCGCCAATGGATCGTCGATCCGCTTAAGGCGAGGAACGCGCGCTACCTGTCCGTGAGCCACTTTGATCCTGACCTTCGCATGCTCCGCCAAGCGTTGTTCGATGCGCCAGAGTCGCGAAAGTTTGAACAAGCCGTCGGCGTACTGCTTCACATGCTCGGGTTCTCTGCCGCGCTACCTATTGAAACAGACTCACCGGACCTAGTAGTTGCTACCCCGGCGGGTCAGGCAATAGTTGTAGAGAGCACCACGAGGATCGCTGATTTCGCTAGCAAGATCGGCAAGTTGGTCGAGCGCCGGGCATTCCTGTCCAAAGCACTTGCCGCAGCAAACTTGCCTGCGTCGGTTTCGGCTGCGCTTGTTTGCCGCCTGGGTCGCGACGAAATCGCCGCGTCCCCCGCGGAGCTCCTTGATCGCAATGTTCTCCTCATAACAGCGAGTGACCTCGAATCGGCATTGCTGCGGGCCCGCTTTGTGGTGGATCCGGACGAGTTTCTTAATGAGGCAATAGCGGCACTTACTTCTAGTGGGCGCCGGTCCGAATAGTCGGGTGGGACGACGGCGCGCTAAGCCCTGCACGCGGCTGAGATCACAACGGCAAGTCACCTTGCTGTTGCTCGCACCTAGGTTCGCACGCTTAACGGCGGCTTTTTGGAGCCGCGGCCGGGCAAGCTACAAGCCGCAATCGCTGGATGCGCTTGAGGAACTCAATAAACCGTCCGCGATCACTCGTGTGCGCAAATGTCGACCTCTCCGATCCTCCTGGGTTCAACGATCTCAATGGTGCCAAGGGGGCGACGGCCCTTCAAAAAACCGCATTCATCAGGCAAAAGCGAGTTCTTCAACAGAATCGCTGCACAGCGGAACTCCAGTAGACAAGGCAGCACCAACGTTTCGCGATGCCCTGCCGAGAGCCTGACGTGCACCGCGGGCCTCGTAGCGACGTCCAGTTCGATGTTTTGACAGGCAGTTCCCGACCTCCTCGTCGAGCCTCCGACACCATCAGGCAATGCGAGCCGGCCGGCCCCACGGACTCACCCATGCGGCGCCCGCGACCGCAGGCCCCAGTCCCACAGCTTCTCGCTGGGCAGGGGCAGCACCATGAACCAGTGCTCCAGCAGGGCCAGGCTCAGCAGCATCGCAACGAAGCTGCAGGCCGTCACCTCGAAGGCGCCGAAGCTGCGGGCCACGGCGCCATGCCAGGCCGCTGCCGCGAGGCCGGTGACCGCGATCACGCTGACCGGGAACAGGCCGTTGCTGGGCCGCTGGCGGAAATAGGTGTGCATGTAGCGCAGGTGCTCGGGCAGGAACTGCTCGTTGAGGTTGCGCACGCCGAGAAAGACATTGAGCTTGGCGGACAAGCGCATCAGCCACAGCACGCCGAAGGTCCAGGTGGCGACCTGGTTGGGCCGGCCCCAGGTCAGGGCCAGCACGGCCCCACCCAGCACGATGAGCGCAAGCTCGTGATAGAGGATGGCCATGACCGCGTGTCCCACGCGGCGCCAGCCGCGTGCTTCGGGCGGGCAGGCGCGCCGGCGCGGGCCGGTCACGTAGCCGAGCAGGAAGCCCACCTCCTGCCACGCCCAGACCATCAGCGCCGCCGTGAAGGCGAGGTAGGCCCCGGTCACACGGGTGTCGGAGGCCGTCACGGCCACGCCCAGCAGCGAGATGCCCAGCAGCACGGTGGCCGCGCCCATCGTCCACTTGTGCGTGGCGCGCGGCAGGCCGTTCAGGTACAGGATCACGCCCGTGCTGAACCACCACAGCAGCAGTGTGTACAGGGCGGGCCAGCCGTGTTGCATGGCGCGGCGCTTCGCTGTGGATTACCAGCTGGGCGCGACGCGCATCTCGCGCGGCAGGTCGTGGTGCTTGACGGGCAGCAGGTACAGCCGCGCAAAGCACAGCGTGGCGCGCACCGCGCACGCGCCCTGCTGCAGCTTGCCCAGCAGGCCGCCGCGGACCTTGGCGCGGTCATTGGCGGCGGCGATGGTGCACAGCCGCGTCATGCCGGCGCGGAAGGCGGGCGCGTCGGTGTCCAGGCTCAGCGGGAAGACCTGGCGGGCGATCTCGTTCGTGATGTCGAACACCCGGTAGTCGTAGTCGGTCGGGTCCATGCCGAGGGCTTCGCTGAGCCAGGGGCGGGTGTGGTCGCGCACGTACATGGTGGCGTAGACGGCCAGCAGGAAGAAGCGGATCCAGAGCTTGTTGCCGCCCTGCAGCAGGTGCGGCTGGGCGCGCATCATCAGCGCGAACGATTCGCCGTGGCGGAACTCGTCGTTGCACCAGCGCTCGAACCACTTGAAGATCGGGTGGAAGCGCTTCTCGGGATGCTGCTCCAGCTGGCGGTAGATGCTGATGTAGCGGGCGTAGCCGATCTTCTCGGACAGATAGGTCGCGTAGAAGATGTACTTGGGCTTGAAGTAGGTGTAGGCCTTGGTGCGCTTGAGGCCGACGAGATCGACCTGCAGGCCGAAGTCTTTCAGGGACTGGTTGATGAAGTTCGCATGCCGCGATTCATCGCGCGTCAGGTAGCGCATCAGCTGCTTGATGTCGGGGTTGCTGACGTTCTTGGCGATCTCGTTGTAGAGCACGCAGCCCGAGTATTCGCTGGTGAGGGAGCTCACGAGGAAGTCCTGGAAGTCGCGCCGCAGCTGGGGCGACCACGTGGCCGACAGCGCCGCGGCTTCGGCCGCGAACTCGGGCGTGCGGGTGAAATGGTCGTGGTTGTTGTCGCCTTCGTACTCGGCCATCATCGCGTCCCACTCGGCGCGGATGGGGCTCATGTCGAGCCGGTCCATCGCCACGTAGTCGGTCTTGTAGAAGCGCGGGGTGAGCATGCTTTCCGTCTTGGCCAGACGGGCCGCGTCTTCCGGGGTCTGCAGTTCAGCGCTGAGCGACATGGTCGGCTCCTGGTGGGTGAGTGGGCAGCAGCCGCGCGAACACCGCGGCATTGGTCGGCCCGAAGGATTCGAGGTCGATGCGCCGGCCGGTGCCGGGGTCGACGAGGGTGAGGCGGCCATCGGCGCGGCCCAGCAGCTCGAACGGCTGCTCGGGGCCCAGGCCCTGGCGCTTGCGCTCTCGCACCAGGCCGCGCATGGCACTGCGCAGGAAGCCGTTGGTGCCCGGCGCGATGGTGTCGAGCAGTGCAGCGCTGCGGGCATCGCGCACCGCGATGCTGCCGTCAGCGCCGTCTTCAAAGCGCAGCTGCCGGCTGACGAGGGTGCTGGCGTCGACCTGCTGCTGCGGGCTGGTGCCGCTCAGCCGCACCGCGCCCACACCGATCACGCTGACGAGCACCAGCGCGCCCAGCGCCGACAGCGGCAGCGTGGGCAGCTTGCTGGTGAGAGGCGTGCTCATGGCTCAGGCGACCTGGGGAAGCGGGCGGGACGTGCTGCCGCCCGCCGGCGCACCCGCGGGCATGGCCGGCGCGGTGGCCACGGCGCGCACCGGCAGGCTTTGACGGGCAGCTTCGGCCTGTTGCAGGGCCTGGGCGAGCTGGGCGGCCACGGCGGGCGCATCGGCCAGCGCGCGCAGCATGGGCTCGGTGCGCTTGAGCCGCCAGGGGCGGGCATGCGGCCACAGATGCAGGTAGGCGATGCGGTCGCTGCCGGCCAGGCTCAGCACGATGTCGCCGCCGCGCCCGCGCGGCCGCCAGCTGGCCGCGGCGATCTGGGCAAAGGGCAGGTTGAAGGTGATGCTCAGCACGATGCCCACGCGCATCACGATGCGGCGGTTGGTGAGGGTGTAGACGGTGGTGCGCGCCATCAGCCACGCGATGGTGGCCAGCAGGCCGCAGGCCAGCGCGATCAGCGGCAGCATGCCGGCCAGCTGCATCAGCGTCTGGCCGAGCGTGGCGCCTTCGGCCCAGCTGCCGTAGCCGCGCCAGGCCAGCAGCAGCGCGAAGTAGCCGGCCACCACATCCAGATGCAGGGCCTGGCGGGCCAGCAGGCGCGCGTCCGGGCTGCCTTGCCAGAGCTGCACCTCGCCGTCGGGCAGGGCCTCGGGCAGGCCGCGCGCCGCCTCGAACTCGTGCTCGTGCGCCGGGGCCAGCACGTTCACGAGGTTGGGCACCGCCCTCACAGCAGCGGCTCCTGGCGTTGCGGCGTGGCGTAGAGCGTGCCGGCGCCGTAGTAGGCCATGATCTTTTCTTCCTCCAGCAGCGTCACCTGCTCGGCCAGCTTCGTCGCCGGCACCTTGGCGAACTGGTGGCCGAGGATGGACTTCACGCGCACCGCACGCTGCTGCACGCGGGCGAAGTTCATCGGCAGCAGCACGCGGCCGGCGCCGGGCACTTCCAGCTCCAGGTAGCGGAACAGCATCTCCGAGCGGTCCACCCACAGGTCCACGACGCGGCCGCCTTCGACACCGTCGTCGCCCAGCACGGGCAGGCCGCGCGGGTCGACGTCCTGGTGCGCCACGCCGAAGTCGGGCGCGGCCCGCAGCGGCACGATCTTGTGCAGGCCTTCGTAGGTCATGTCGGCAACGTCTGCACGGTCGGCCCAGCTGCCGGGGCCTACGCCCGCGAGCAGCGGGTCGCCGGTGGGCTCCAGCGGCGCACCGCGCCACACGCCTTCATGCAGCGGCGGCTGGTTGTCGCGGCGGTCGTTGGGCGCCTGCACGGTGTCGCCGTTGGCCAGGCGGAAGGTCTTGGGCTCGGGCACGGCCGGCCAGCCCTGCACGGCAATCGCGCGGGAGCGGTCCGACTCCAGCGGGTAGCCCTCGCGCTTGTTCTCGCGGTGCAGGTAGACGATGAGCCCCGCGAAAAAGATCCAGAACGCATAGAGCACGAGCTGGGCGACGTCGATATAGCCCGTGATGGCACCGGTTTGCATGGAGGCCTCCTAGCCTGGAAACTCGGCCAGCCCGAAGCGCTGGCGTGACGAAAGCGGTGTGCCGCGAGTGCGCACCAAGGGACCGATGGCGATCAGCGTGCCGAACAGCAGCGCGATCTCCAGGTGATAGACGACGCTGTACGCCACCTGTGGCTCGGACATCGCCGAGCCCAGCCAGCCGTGTGCGGCCAGGGCTTCGAAGCCGTCGCGCAGCGTGCCGCCCAGGGCCACGGCCAAGCCGCCGGCCGTGGCCTGCATGGCGCCCCAGGCGCCCAGGGCCAGGCCCGCGCCGCCAGCGCTCTCCAGCCCCATGGCCACCACCAGCGTGCTGACCGCGAACAGCCCACCGCCCAGGCCGATGAGCAGGTTGCCGGCGCGAAACAGCCAGCCCGAGTCGAGCGGCGCCGCGAAGATGACGGCCGAGAAGGCGACGATGCCGATCAAGAGGCCCAGGGCCGCCAGCCGATGGGCGTCGAAGCCGCGCTGCAGCAGCCGTGCCGCGATGGCGAAGGCGATGACGGAGCCGAGCGCCATGCCCGCGGTGAGCAGGCTGGTGGCCGCGACCGGCAGCTTCAGGATGGCGCCGCCATAGGGCTCCAGCACGATGTCCTGCATGTTGAAGGCCGCCGTGCCCAGGGCCACGGCCACCAGGAAGCGGCGCGTTTGGGGTTGCGCGGCGAAGCGCTGCCACACCTCGCGGAAGGGCGGCCGCGCTGCATCCGCCTCGGCCCGCACCACGGTGCCGCGGGCCTCCTGCTTCCACAGCGCCAGCGTGTTGAGCACCATGGTCGTGAGGGCCGCGCCCTGCACCACGGCCACCAGGCGTGTCGGGCTGAAGCTCTGCAGCACCAGGCTGAACACCGCGCTGGCCATCACCATGCCGAGCAGCAACATCACGTACATCAGCGCCACCACGCGGGGGCGGGTGTCGGGCCGGGCCTGGTCGGTGGCCAGGGCGAGGCCGGCGGTCTGCGTGGTCTGCATGCCGGCGCCCACCAGGATGAAGGCCAGGGCCGCACCCAGCTGCCCGGCCAGCACGCCGCCGGGTTGAGCGTTGGCGTCCGCACCCGGCTGCAGCAGGATCAGCGCGAACGGCATGATGGACAGCCCGCCGAACTGCAGCAGTGAGCCAAACCACAGATAGGGCACGCGGCGCCAGCCCAGGGCCGACAGATGCGTGTCGGAGCGGTGGCCCACCAGTGCGCGGAAGGGCGCAGCCAGCAACGGCAGGGCCACCATCAGCGACACCGCCCAGGCCGCCACGCCCAGCTCGACGATCATCACCCGGTTCAGCGTGCCCACGAGCAGCGCGTAGGCCATGCCCACCGAGACCTGGAAGAGCGCCAGCCGCAGCAGGCGCGACATCGGCAGCTCGGTGGTGGCGACGTCGGCGAACGGCAGGAACTGCAGGCCCAGGCGCGACCACTTCAGCGCGAGGCGCTGGTTGAGCTGGCGGGGCGACAGGGGCTTCATGGCCGCACCAGCTCCAGGGCCTGCGAGGTGTAGAAGCCGCCGGACACTCTCTGGCTGCGGCGCACGTCCCAGTCGAGCAGGCGCGGGTGGGCGTCGATCAGCCGGTACAGCCGCTGCTCGGCCACCGGCACGATGGACGGCGAGCGGTTGCCCCGCGGGAAGAGCTTGCCCACGGCCTTCATCAGCTGCAGCGCGGGGTTGCTCGGCGCGAAGGTGAACACCACCGAATGCCGCGTGCGGGCCGCCAGCTCGGCCAGCACCCCCACGGCGTCGGCGGGCTCGTAGTGGATGAGGGAGTCCATGCCCACCACGTGGTCGAAGCGGCCGAGCGCCGGGTCCAGCATGTCACCCGCGCGGAACTCGATGCTGCCGCCGCTGTCAAAGCGCGGCGTGCGCTCGCGGGCCAGGTCCACCAGCGTGGGCGACAGGTCGATGGCCAGCACCTCGGCCCCGCGCCGCGCGGCTTCCACCGCCAGCGCGCCCGTGCCGCAGCCGGCATCCAGCAGGCGCCGGCCCCGCAGGTCACCGGGCAGCCAGGACAGCAGCGTGCCGCGCATGCGGTCGCGTCCGGCGCGCACACTGGCCCGCACGCGGCCGACCGGCGCGTCCGATGTGAGCCGCGCCCAGGCGTCGGCGGCGGTGCGGTCGAAATAGGTTTCGATCTCGCCACGGCGTTCGAGATAGGCACTCATGACGTCACCTCGACGTGTGCAAGGGTGTTTGCGGGCCGTGCGCGGGGCCGCTCCCAAGCCGGCCCGCCAAGGGCGATGTGCTTGCCGGTCGAGCCGGCACACGTCGCCGTCCCCTCGGGGGACCGACGGGGCACGCCTGCGTGCAGCAGGGCGGGACCAGGCGAGGGGCACGTGCTCATC
>JAIPCJ010000129.1 GCA_021738245.1 Methylotenera sp.
GCCAGCCGGCAGGGCGGTGGCCACCGCAGCAGGCGCCACGAACTGCGCCCCCAGGCTGGCCAGGGCGCCGGCCAGCGCCAGCCAGGCCAGCGCCCGGAAACGCCGCCAGGCCGGCGCCGCCGGCCCGCCGCGGCGATGCAGCACAGCCGCCAGCATCAGCCCGGCGGGCAACAGGCTGCAGACCAGGGTCAGCAAGGCGGGCGGGTTCATCGGCGCACTCCAAATCGCAATGGGCAGCATGGTGCGCAAGTCCGAGCGTTCCGTAAAATTCAATGTTCGGAACGAATCGATCTTTTAAACAGAATGCTTCAGATCGAACAGCTCAATTTCCACCACCTCTTCTATTTCTGGCGGGTGGCCAAGACAGGGCACCTGACGCAGGCGGCGACCGAGCTGCATGTATCGCAATCGGCCCTGTCCAGCCAGATCCGGCAGCTGGAAGAGCGCATCGGCGAGCCGCTGTTCGAGCGCAGCGGGCGCCGCCTGCTGCTGACCGACACCGGCCAGCTGGTGCTGTCGTATGCCGAGAACATCTTCGGGCTGGGGCGCGAGATGCTGGGCCGGCTGCAGGGCCGGGGCGAGGGCCTGACGCGGGTGCGCGTGGGCAGCGTGGCCACGCTGTCGCGCAATTACCTGGAGAACTGGATCCGACCGCTGCTGGCCGACCCGAACGTGACGCTGTCGCTGGAGTCGGGCCTGCTGGATGACCTGCTGCGCCGCCTGTTCGAGCACCAGCTGGACGTGGTGCTGGCCAACGAGGCCGCGCCCGCCCGGCCCGACCGGCCACTGCACTGCCGCTTTCTGGGCAGCCAGGCGATCTCGCTGGTGGGCCCGGCGGCCACGTGGCAGGGCCGCAGCCTGCGCCTGCCGGAAGACCTCGAAGGCCTGGAGCTCGCCCTGCCCGGCCCGCGCCATGCGCTGCGCGGCGAGTTCGACGCCCTGTGCGTGGCGGCCGGCGTCACCCCACGCCTGCGTGCCGAGGTGGACGACATGGCCATGCTGCGCCTGGTGGCGCGCGACAGCGGCTGGCTGACCGTGCTGCCCGAGGTGGTGGTGCAGGACGAGTTGCGCACCGGCGTGCTGGTGCGGGTGGGCCGCTCCACGCAGCTGCGCGAGAACTTCTACGCCATCACCACCTTGCACCGGCATCGGCTGGAGCGGCTGGAGCAGCTGCTGGCCCACACGCCGCTGCCCGACGACGACAGCCCGGCGGCTCAGGGCATGAGCTGAAACTCCACCCGCGCCCAGCGGCCCAGTCCGTCCATCACCGTGAGGCGATGCGGCCCGGGCTGGTTCACGTGCAGGGTCTGCGCCGCTGCAGCCGACTCGCTCGCCGCCATCCACTGGCCATCGAGCAGCCAGGTCGTGCCTTGCTGGGCGCCGACGGCCTGCAGGCGCAGCGTCACCGCCGCCTGGCCCGGCGTGGGCCGCAGCACGGTGCCGGGCTCCAGGCCCACCACGCGCAGCCGGTTGGCCACCGGCTCACGCGGGGCGCAGTCGGCACGCCAGGGCAGGCGCTCCAGGGGGTGGCGCTGTTCGGCGTCCAGGAACGGCCCGAGCAAGGCGGGCCAGCGCACCGCCTCGAATCGCTCGGCGTTCGCCGCACAGCCCGGCTGCACGCGTTGGCCGGCCAGCACCCACACCGGCTCCGCCAGCGGGCCGGGGCGCAGGCGGTCGGGCAGGGTGGGTGGCACCGCGCCGTCCAGCGTCCAGGCGGTGCGGTGCTGCAGGCACAGCCCCGGCTCGGTGGCCGATTCGGCCAGGCCCAGCGGCCAGCAGATGGGCACAGCGGCCACGCTGGCCGGCTGGCGGCGCGGGCCGAGCTGTTGGCGGGACTCGCCGGGGCCGAGTGCGGCGGCCAGGTCGCGCAGCAGCGGCGCGGCCGAGTTGGCACCGAAGTGGCCCGGGTTGGGCGTGCCGTCGGGCCGGCCGATCCACACCCCGAAGGTGTAGCGGTCGGTCACGCCCAGGGCCCACGCGTCGCGAAAGCCGAAGCTCGTGCCCGTCTTCCAGGCCACGCGCTGGCCGCTCTCGCGAAACGGGTTGCCCGGCCGGCCGCCGTTTTCCAGGATCTCGCGCACGATGAAGGCGGCGCCTTCGCTCATCAGCCGCGTCTCGCGCAACGCGGCGCCCGGCGTGAGGTGGGGGCGCGCCGCCACGCCACCGCGCGCCAGCGCCGTGTAGGCGCCCACCAGCTCCTCCAGCGTGGTGCTGCCGCCCCCGAGAATGAGACTCAGGTTGGGCGCAGCGTTGGCCGGCATGCGCAGCTTCACGCCCGCGTTGCGCAGGCGGCCGGCAAAGCGCTCGGGGCCGATGCGGTCGAGCAGGTCCACCGCCGGCACGTTCAGCGAGCGCTGCAGCGCCTCACTCACGCTGACCGGGCCGGAGAAGTCAGCCTGGAAGTTGCCAGGCGCGTAGCCGCCGAAGTTCTGCGGTGCATCGATCAACAGGCTCTCGGAGTGGATGAGGCCGTCGTCCAGCGCCATCGCGTACAGAAACGGCTTGAGCGTGGAGCCCGGCGAGCGGCGGGCGCGCACCATGTCGACATGCGCGCCGCGGCGGGCGTCGGTGAAGTCGGCCGAGCCCACATAACCGCGCACTTCCAGTGTCCGGTTGTCTACCACCAGGGCCGCCATGGAGACGGCATCGGGCAGGCTGTTGAGGCGGTCGGTCAGCAGCTGCTCCAGGCGTGCCTGCAGGCCGGCGTCGAGCGTGCTCTGGATGACGGCCGGGGCCTGGCCCTGGCGGCGGGCCTCCTGGCGCAGGCGCTCGGCCGCCAGCGGCGCCAGCCAGCGGGCGCGCAGCGGCGGGGCGAACACCCGCTCCAGCTTGGCGTCGGCCACCTCGGCGGCCGTCCACACGCCCAGGGTCTGCATGCGGGTGAGCACCTTGTCGCGCGCGGCCTGGGCCGAGGCCACGGCGCGATCAGGCCGCAGCCGGGTGGGTGACTGCGGCAACGCCACCAGCAGCGCGGCCTCGGCGCGGGAGAGATCACTGGCCCCCTTGCCCAGGTAAGCGCGGCTGGCCGTCTCCACGCCCTCCAGCGGCCCGCCCATGGGTGCGAGGTTGAGGTAGAGCGACAGGATCTCGTGCTTGCTGCAATGCAGTTCCAGCTGCAACGCGCGGGCGATCTGGCGCAGCTTGGCCGGCACGCTGCGGCCAGCGGCTTTGTCGTCGACGAGGCGAGCCACCTGCATGGTCAGGGTGGACCCACCCGACACGATGCGCCCGTGCCGCGCCCATTGCCACGCAGCCCGCACCAGGGCCACCGGGTTGACGCCCGGGTGCCACTCAAACCAGCGGTCTTCGTAATGCAGGAGCGCCTGCAGGTAGTACGGCGACACGGCCTCGGGCGTGGTCGGGTGGCGCTGCGCGCCGTCGTCCCCGGGCCAGGCGCGCAGCGGCGTGCCGTCGGCGGCCAGCACGGTGAGCGTGGGCGAGTCGCTCGCGGGGGTGGGCAACGGGAAGGCGAAGTCCAGCGCGAGGATGAGCAGCAGGACGGCGGCGAGCGTGAGCTCGAAGCGGCGCAGGCGGCTGAGGCGCCGCCTGGGCGCTGGGTGGGCGCTCACGATGCAGCCGCGAGCAGTTCTCCACCCGGAAGCCGCGCGGCTGCCACGTCGAACGTGGCGAACCGTGAACAGCCCAGGTGCACCGCCCGCGCGCTGTGCAGGCAGTCCGCGAAATCGGCACCCGGGTTCTGGCCCCAGATGTAGAGCGTTTCCTCGACCGTGGCCTCATGTTCGAACACCACGCCCTGTGTCTCCAGCAGCCTCGCGAAAGTCGCGGCGATGCTGGGTTTGTCGAGCCGATAACGGCTGCGCAGGACCCACTCCGTTTCCAACAGCACCCCGAGCAGCACGAGGATGTCCTGTTGCCCGGCCTCGGCTGCTTCCACCAGCTGCTGCGCTGCCTGGAACTGGCCCTCGTCATCGCGCACCAGCAGCCGCACGAGAACGTTGGTGTCGATGGCGACTTTCATCAGGAGCAGCGGGCAGCGATGAATCAGCCGCGCAGAGGCTTCATGTCCTCAACGGGCACGTTCGGCTGGCCCTGACGGGCCAGAGAACCCGCCAGGTCGAGCAGGCGGCGCGTCTTGGCCCGCATGACGACGGTGCCATCGGCCAGCGCGGTGAAGCTGAGCTTGTCGCCGGCCTCCAGGCCCAGCCGCTCGCGGATCTCCTTCGGGATCGTCGTCTGTCCTTTGCTGGTCAGCGTGGTGTCGGCCATCGGATTTCCTTTCGATTTCCTGAATGGTAAGGATTTTGGGCGCTTCGGGCAACGAAGGGCGCTCAGCGCTGAGGGCCGGACGCCGCCCGCGCCGCCCGCACCTGCTGCAGCTCGGCCTTGAGCCACACCGCGCTCTCCACCGGTGCCTTGCCGGCACAGCGCACGAGGTAGGGCTTGCCGCTCATGCTGCTGGAAGACGCGCCGCGTTCGATGAACTGCTCGGCCGTGCTGACCATGTCCTTGCCTTCGAGGTAGTCGAGCTTCTTCAGCAGATGCGCCTTCGCCTCGGCCCCGGCGTACCAGCTGCCGTTGCGGTTGAACTCGCAGCCCGAGGCTTGCAGCCGGGTGAGCAGGGCGTCGACGTCGGCGCGGGCGGCCGGCGGCAGTGGGGCGGCGTGCGCGGCCCACGGCATCAGGCAGGCGATCCAGACAAGGCAAAGCCGTGGCATGCGAGTCATGGCGTCGAGCCCGAGTGGCAGAACCCGCGCGGCGCGGGCAGGCTGGAGCACCGATTGCCGGGCCGCCCGGCGGCGGCCCGCAGCCGATCGTCAGCGGCGCGCCTGCATCTTCTTGCGCGCTTCCTTGATGCTGAGGGCGCGCTTGCAGTGCGGGCAGATGATGCCGTCCTCGTCGAGCTGGGGTGCTTGCGCACGATCCATGTCCACCAGGTTCTGCGCCAGCTCCCGGCTGATGCGCGTGAACTCGCGGTCCGACTGCTCAAGCAGCATGCGCAAAGGGCCGAGGATGCGTTGGTAGCCGATGCGCAGAGTCTCGGCGGTCTTCTGGCTTGCAGGGGTCTTGCGGTCGTAATGCTCATTGATGATGTCGAGCAGCTCACGGTCGACCTCCTTGAGCAGCTTGGATGCGTCCTTGGTGGCCAAGAGCAAATCCTGACTCCTGGTCTTGAGCTCGCTGCCCTGCTTCTTCGCATCGTTGACGTAGCCCGGCTTGCTGCTGCGCTGGAGTTCTTCCAACAGCTTTTGCAGCAGCAGGAACTTGGCGTCGAACTGCTGCACGCTGTCGGCCAGCGCGCGCAGACTCTGGGTCAGCAAACCCGCCTTGCGGATGCTGCGCAGATCGGCACCCGCTTTGGGCGCCGCCCGCCGGTAGTCTTCCCAGTCCTGGGTGAAGTCGTAGATCGCTCTCGGGACTTTTTTCAGATCGATGGCCATGGGATTCCTGCGTCGGGTTTCGGCTGACGCAGCCACCCATGCCGCATCGCCTCGATGCTCTTTGTTGAACACCGAGGCGCCGAGTTCCCCGGGTCGACGTAACAGGGCGCATCATTTCTTGGCCACCACGGTGATCTCCCCCTCCGCCCTGCCAATGCCCCGCACCTCGGGCCGGTACATGTCCTCGGCAAAGGTGGCCGGCACGACATAACGGCCCGGCGTCACGGCACGCACCAGGTAGAAGACGTCCAGCGTCTGGCCCAGCGCCGCAGCGGCCACGAAGCGGTCGTCGCGGTACTCCATGTGCGCGATGCGCTCGTTGGCGTTGGCCTGGGCGATGTTGACGCCGTCCACCGTGAACTCGCCCGCCTGGGGGCCCTGGCTCAGGTTGAGGTTCTCGATCTCGAAGCCGGCCGGGATGCGGTCGACCACCAGGCCGTCCTTGATGCTCTGGCTGGCCTTGACCCGCAGGCGCACGATGAACATCTCGCCGGTGGCGAAGGGGCGGGCGGTGACGGGCTTGCCGTCGGTCGAGAACATGGCACGCTCCACCGAGATGCGGTCGCTGGTGGGCGGCAGCGGCTTGACCGGGTAGCCCTGGGCCGACACCTCCACGTACAGCGGCGCGCCGCCTTCGTTCTTCAGGGACACGCCGGACTTGAGCTGCGCCAGCGTGAGGCTCTGCTGGCCCACGGCCGTGCCCGTCCAGGTATCGGCCTTGGTGCCGACGGTGAGCGCGGTGGTCCAGGCCGTGTCCTTCGCGGTGCCGTTGGTGGCGGCCTGCACGGCCAGGAACAGCGCCAGGCGCTCCTGCGTGGAGTAGTAGTTGCGGCGGCTGAAGTCGTCCGACAGGTCGAACAGCAGGTTCTCGCGGCGCTCATGCGTGACCTTGTGGCGCAGCAGCAGCGCATAGGCCAGCGCGCGGTCGCGCACCTTGCTGCCGTAGTCGCCCAGCCACTGGCCCCAGGTGTTGTTGGGGTCGTCGGGCTGGTAGCCGTAGCCGCGGCTCATGGCGTCGTCAAAGGCCTGCTTGGCGCGGGCTTCGTCGCCCATGAGCTTCAGCGCCAGGCCCAGGTGCACCAGCGGCAGCGGCGACAGCGCATGGCTGCGGTACTGCTCGTGCAGGGTGCGCAGCGTGGCCAGCGGCGCCTTCTGCTCGCGGGCCAGGATGTAGCCCGCATGCGCCGCCTCGGCAAAGCGCTGGTGGGCCAGGCGCAGGGTCTCGGCATCGCGCCAGTCGGCAATCCGCCCCTTGTCGTCACGCTTGGGGTCCTTGGCGGGCGTGGTCTGCTGCGAGGGCGCGCGCTGGAACTGCTCCAGCAGCCCGTCCATCGAGCGCTTGAGCTGCGCCTCGGGCACGGCAAAGCCGGCATCGCGCGCATCCTGCAGGAAGCCGGTGACATAGGCGCTCAGCCAGCCTTCATACGGGCTGCTCGCCGCCCACAGGCCGTAGCCGCCCTTGGGCTGCTGCATGCTGGCCAGGCGCGCGAAGGCGCCTTCCAGCCGTTTCGCGCGTTCTTCCCGAGGGACAGGCTTCAGGCCCCAGCGCTTGGCCGCCTCGTCGTCGATGAACACGAGCGGGTAGGCGCTGGAGGTGGTCTGCTCCAGGCAGCCGTAGGGGTACATCAACAGGCCCTGCACCTGCTCCTTGATGTCGATGGGCGGCGTGTTGGACACGCTCAGCGTGACGCCCGCCGAGCCGGCCCAGAAGGCGTCGAGCAGGGTCTTGTCCAGCGCCTGCGTGGCGCCGGGCTCCAGCCGCACGCGCCGGCCCTCACGCACCAGCGGCGTGACGGGTTGCACCTGCAGCGCGGCCTCGCGCGTCAGGCTCAAGGCGCCCGCGCTGACCTTGACCTGGATGGGCGCCAGGCCCCAGGCGTCCAGCGCCTCGGCCTGGAAGCGCAGGATCTGGCGCTGCTTGTCGTTCAACTTGATCGGCTCGGCGCTGCCCGTGATCTTGACCGGGCCGCTGGCGGTGACGGCCACGCTGACCGTCTGCGGCGCGCCGCTGAGGTTGGTCACGTCCAGCGCAATCGTGGCCTTGTCGCCGGGCGAGACGAAGCGCGGCATGTTCAGCTCCGCCACCAGCGGCGCGGCCACCACGGTCTCGGCCTGCGCCGAGCCGTAGCTGTCGGCGCTGCTGACCACCGCCATCACGCGCAGGGTGCCGTTGAAGTCGGGCAGCTTGAGGTTGACGGTCGCCTCGCCCTTGGCGTCGAGCTGCACCGGGCCGCTGAACAGGTCCACCAGCAGCACCTTGCGCGGCATGCTTTGGGAGTCGCGCTTGCCGGCGTCGCCGCCGAAGCGCTGCTTGGCCATGTTGCCGTCCATCTTCTCGATGAGGCGGCCGTAGAGGTCGAGCATGTCGGCGCCGTAGCGGTGTTTACCGAAGAAGAAGTCCTGCGGGTCAGGCGTCTTGTAGTTGGTGATGTTCAGGATGCCGACGTCCACCGCGCTGACGGTGACGATGGCCGGCTTGCCCGCGAGCGACGGCGCCTTGACGGTGATGGGCAGCGGCACCGACGGCTGCGTCTTGGCCGGCACGGTGAGCGCCACCTTGGCCTTGCGGTCCTCGCGATTGAGCGGCAGGTGCACCAGGCCGAGCGCGCGCGCTGGCGTGACCTTGTCGCCCTGGCTGCCGGGGCGGAAGGCGGCCACCGTGATGTAGAGGTCGTGGCGCGCCCAGGCGGCATCGACCGGGATGTCGAGGTCGGTGCCGCTGGCCTTCACGCCGATGCGCTTGGTCCAGAGCACGCGGTCGCCTTCCACCGTGACGATGGCCTCGCCATCATGCGGCGGCTTGATGGCCAGCTTGGCCACGTCGCCCGGCTTGAAGGGCGCGCCCTGCAGCTTGAGCTGCACGCGGTCGGGGCGGTTGCCGATGTCGTCGGCGTCCTGCGCGCCGTAGCCCGCGTAGAAGCCGTAACGCAGGGCGTAGTTGGTGTCGGGGTCGGTCACCTCCAGGCGGTAGCGGCCCCAGCGCACCGGCAGGGCGACCTTGGTGCGCTCCTTCAGCGCCAGCGTGCGGGCCTCCACCAGCTCCTCGGTGGTGTTGAAGCCCGAATGCCAGCCGCGGCCGTCGTCATAACGCCAATACCACTGGCGCTCTTCGTAGATGAGCTTGAGCTGCAGCTCCTTGGCGGGCTTGAAGTTGCCGGCTGCATCCACACGGGTCAGCTCGAACTCGGCCAGGCCGCCTTCCGGCGCCACGTTGCGGTCGAACAGCGGGCGTGCGCCGACCAGCACCGGCGCAGGCCACCAGGTGCGCTCCAGCGTGCGCACGACCGGCCGGCCGCCACTCTCCAACAGGCTGAAGGCCGCGCGGATGCGCATGGGCGAGTTGCGCTCGCCGAAGTCCGTCTTGATCGCCATGCTGGCCTTGCCGTCGGCGTCCAGCGTCTGCTCCTCCAGGTCCTGCCGGTTCTTGGCCTTGTCGTCAGCCAGGTCACCGAAGATGAAGCCGGGCAGCTTGGCCGGCAGCGGCATCAGCAGCCGTTCGGAATAGGCGCTGCCCTGCAGCCGGTTGCCGGCGGCCGGCGCACCGTAGAGGTAGTCGCCCTGCACCTGCACCGTCAGCCCGCCTTCGCCGGTGATCACGCCTTCGGGGGCGGTGAGGGCGAGCTTCATGCGCTCGGGCAGGAACTCCTCCACCTTGAAGGCCCATTGCGCATCCGGCTGCCTGGCGGCCGGGTCGATGCGGGCCTGCACGGTCCAGCCGCCGGTGGGCGCATCCGCGGGCAGTGTGATCGTCTGTTGGTAGTACGCCGTGCCGGTCTTGCCGGGTTGCAGCAGCTGCTCCAGCAGCTTGCTGCCGTCCGGCTTCTTGACCGTCAGCGTGACCGGCAGCGGCTTGGGGAAGGGCTTGCCGTCGGCATCGCGCGCCAGCACCGACAGCGGGAAGCTCTCGCCCGGCCGGTACAGGTCGCGGCCGGCGTAGACAAAGAGCTTGTTGCTGCGCGAGGGATGGCCGGTGGCGTCGAACTCGGAGAGATCCAGCGCTGCGTCACGCAGGCTCAGGATGGACATCTCCTGGTTGCCGCGGCGGGCCAGCACGGCGCGCGCCTTGTCGAGCTTGCCGGTGAAGACGGCGTGGCCGTCGCCATCGGTCTGCGCCTGGCCGATGGCCTTGCCGCCCTCGTCCACCAGGCTCAACTCGATGCCCTTGAGCGCCCCACCGCTCTTGAGCGAGGTGGCAAACACATCGATCTGCTCGGCATGCCGGCGTAGGTGCAGGCCGATGTCGGTGACGTAGTAGTGCGTGACCTGGTAGTCCCAGCCGAAGCGGCCGGGCTGGTTCATGATGGCCACGTAGATGCCGGGCTCCTGCAGCTCCTTGATGTTCTCCACCGGCAGGAAGCTCACGTTGCGGCGGTTGGGCCGCGCGTCGGTCGTGAAGCGGCCGAGGTAGACGCTCTGGCTCATGGCGCGCAGCTCATCCAGCACCCAGCCGCCCACGGTGCCCTTGAGGCGGCGCTGGTTGTCGCTGTAGCCGTCGTAGTAGTAGCCGCCCTCGCCGTCTTCCTCGCCGCTGTTGACGCGCCGCTCGCGCCGGCCGCCCACCTGCTCCAGGAAGGCGGGCAGCGACTCGGGCTTCACGCGCAGGAACTGCACGTCCACCTCGGGCGTGTTGACGGTGACGACCGGCAGGCCGCCGTTCTGCCCCGCCGGCAGCACCAGGCCGCGGCTGGCGAAGTAGTAGCTGTCGGGCATGGCCTCACTGACGGCCACGCAGCTCTGGGCGGTGGCCAGCTTGCCGCCCGCCCGGGCCGCCAGGTCGGGCTTGAACGCGAACTTGAAGCTGCGGTCCGGCGTGACGAAGGGCAGGTAGAGCACGCGCGGGTTGTCGCCCACCACCCAGCGGGCGGCGACGGGCTTGTAGCTGGCGTCGGCCGCGGGCACCTTCTTGCCGTCGGTCTCGGTGGGCGCGCCGCCCTCCTGGGCGGTGATGAGGGCGCCGAAGTCCTGCTTGCTGTCCAGCGGCTGGGTGAAGCTGATCGCGATGGCCGGCGCGCCGTCAAACAGGCGGGGCTTGCAGTCCAGCAACTCGAACGCCGCCTGCTCGCCCCCCACCTCGGCGCGGCTAGGCAGCCCAGGGGCGGCCAGCTTCTGCGTGGCCCACCAGCCGCCTGCCACCACGGCCACTGCGCCGACCACGCCGAGGACGACCTTTTGCCAAGCCACCATGAATGCTCTCCCCACAAGTTGCGGGGGAGTTTAGGCAGGGCTCAGCGACTGTCCACGGAAGGTTTCTTCTCGCCGCGGGCGGTGATATTCCCCATGCCCGACACCGAGCGCTGCACGGCCGGGTTGCCGAAGTAGTCCACCGAGCCGATGCCCGAGATGTGGGCGTTGAGGTCCTCGGTCACCCAGAGCACCACGTTGCCCAGGCCGCTCACACCCACGCGCGCCCGCTGCGCCTGCAGCCGATCGGCAATCACCTTGCCCT
The DNA here is from genome assembly GCA_021738245.1 of Methylotenera sp. Classification (GTDB taxonomy): domain Bacteria; phylum Pseudomonadota; class Gammaproteobacteria; order Burkholderiales; family Burkholderiaceae_C; genus Pelomonas. The sequence continues at coordinate 10,846 of JAIPCJ010000129.1, forward strand.
TGCCCGAGATCTGCAGGGCCAGCTCATCCACCCGGCCGCCAAGCTGGCCGTCGCCCGCGCCGGAGATGGAGAACACCAGCTGGCGCGCCTGCAGCTGGTCGAGCTTCACGTTGCCCGCGCCGCTGATGCTGAGCTTGAGCTGATCGGCCCGCAGCGGCCCCGGCGCCTGCACATCGCTGGCGCCGGACACCGACAGCTGGCGCAGCTGCCGCATCTCCACCTGCACATAGACCTTGGCCGAATGCCAGAACTTCCAGCCGCCGCTGGGGCGGATGATGAGCAGGCGGTCGGAGAGGTCGACATCCACCGACTTCTGCACGTCGGCGTCGCCCGCAACGAAGACCTGGTCGCGGTCGCCCTGCGTCAGCACCACCCGCGCGGCGCCAGCCAGCTCCAGGCGGTCGAAGGCGCCGGGGGCGTAGACGCGGCCGACATCGCTGGGCGGCGCCGGCGGTGCGGCCGGCGCTGGAGGCGCCAGCGGTGCGGGCTGGGCTGGCGAGGCGGGCGGCATCGTGGGCCCGACGCCCATCTGGGCCTGGGCCAGACCGGCCACCAGCAACCCAGGCAGAGCGCGCCAAAGCGTCACAGCGACTGCTCCCGCAGCATCTTGGACACCTCGCGGTTGGCGGTGATGCGCGTGCCGTCACGCAGCTGCACCACCAGCTGGGAGTTCTCGTCGGGCGTCATGCTGTCGACGAAATCCAGGTTGACGATGCAGCCCCGCTGCACCCGCAGGAAGCGGCTCGCATCCAGCCGCGCCTCGAAATCGGCGATCGGCAGCCGCACCAGGAAGCTGCGGCCCTTGCTGGTGATGGCGGTGTACTTGTTGTCGGAGCGCAGGCATTCGATGTCGGCCACCTGCAGCGGGAAGATCTTGCCCTGGTCGCGCACCAAAAGGCGCGTCAGCGGCGCATCGGCCGGCGCGCCCAGGGCCTGCGCGACCTCCGCCGCGCTGGGTGCTGCGTCGCGCAGCGCATGCCGCACCGCCTCGTCGAAGCGCTCGCGCGAGAAGGGCTTGAGCAGGTAGTCCACCGCATGCAGCTCGAACGCCGTCAGCGCATGCTGGTCGTAGGCGGTCGTGAAGATGATGCGCGGCTGATGGCCTGATCCCCAATCATGGCCTTGCAGCGCCTGCACCACCTGCAGCCCCGTGAGGCCAGGCATCTGGATGTCGGTCAGCACCAGGGCGGGCTTGAGTGCGCGGATCTGGGCGAGGGCGTCCTCGCCGTCTTCGCAGACGGCCACGAGTTGCAGCCCGGGTGTTGCCTTGACCCAGTCGGCCAGGGCCTCGGCCGCGAGGTGTTCGTCTTCGGCGATCAGAACGGTGGTCATGCTCATACCTGAGGGATGAAGAGATCGACGCGGAAACCCGCGCCGGGGGCCGTGTGGATGCGCAGCCGGGCCCGGCCGTCGTAGTCCAGCGCAAAGCGCTTCCTGAGGGCTGCGAGGCCAACACCGCGGCGCTGGCCCGGTTGGGGTTCGAGCGCGGCGGGGTCGCAGCCGGGGCCGTCGTCGGCCACGGCCAGGTCCAGGCCGTGGTTCAGGCCGTTGCGGCGCGCAGTGATGGTCACGGTGCCGCCGCCCTTGCGCCCGGCCACGGCATGCAGGATGGCGTTCTCCACCAGCGGCTGCAGGGTCAGCGGCGGCAGCTCGTCGGCCAGCACCCGCTCCTCCAGGTCCCAGTCCACCCGCAGGCGCGGGCCCAGGCGCAGGGCTTCGAGGGCGAGGTAGTCGCGCAGGAAGTCGATCTCGTCGGACAGCATCACGCGGTCTTCGGCGCCGCGCTTGGTGTCCAGCACATAGCGCAGCATGGTCGAGAACCGCAGCAGTGCCGCCTCGGCCTGGGCCGCGTCCTTGCGCGTCAGCGCGATCAGCGAATTCAGGGTGTTGAACAGGAAATGCGGGTTCAACTTGCCGCTGATGGCGGACAGCTCGGCCTTGGCCAGCGCACTCTCGGCCTGCGCGGCATGCACGGCCGCCGCCCGCGCGGCGCGCGCCTGCAGCACCGCGGTGAAGGCGGTGGCGATGGCCGCATAGACCACCAGGCCCCACACCGAACGCCACAGCAGCCCCGCCACCAGCACGGCGCCGGCGTGGTCGGTGCCGAACAGCACCGCATTGACCGCGAACTCGCCGGCCTGCCACAGCGCGCTGAAGCTGAAGGCGGCCATGCCGTGCGCCAGCGCGGTGGCCGCAGTGCCGTTGTCGGCCGCATGCAGGCGGCGGGCCACCGGCCACACCGCCACGCCCAGCAGCATCGGCGCCCACAGCGTGGTCGTGGCCTGGTAGACGGCCAGCCAGAACGGGTCCAGCCCGCGGTCGAATTCGCTGCCGGCCAGCACATACAGGCACCAGGCCAGCGCACAACAGCCGGCATAGGCCAGCCACAGCCGGCGGTTTGACCGGCGGTGGGGTGGGCGTGGGTCCAGGCTGTCCATGGGCTCATCTTAGGGAGGCCCGCCGCGCGGCCGGGCCGGCCGGAGACGAAGTGCGGACACCGGGGTGCGGGATGCGGGACGGCAGGCATGGCGCCCGGGTCGCCCGGCATAATTCGCCCCCTTCCCCACCGAATTGTCGGGCGGCAAATTTTTTTGTCCGTGAATCGCGCGCAAGGGGCAATTCAGATTTGTCCAAAAGCGCCAGGGGGCAATTTTTATTTTCCAGACAGCCGGAACCATTGCCGTGGGGATGCGGACAAAAACTTGGACTGGTTATGCGGCGATGCCCAGGCGCCGACGATGCTGGGCGGGACTGCGAAAGCCCAGTGAGCTCTTGATCCGAACCTCGTTGTACCAGCGGATGTAGGCATCCAGCGCCGCC
>JAIPCJ010000130.1 GCA_021738245.1 Methylotenera sp.
CGCTGGGCCGACTGGTCGGCCGACGAGCAGCTCGCCTGGCAAGCCCGCGTGCAGGCGGCGCTGGCGCCGCTCGCCGAGAATCGGGCCTCAAGGACCTGAACCCATGACTGAACTCGACAGCGACCGCATGCCCGCGGCCGCGACCTGGCGCCGCTCGCGCCGCATCCATCTCGTTGCAGCCCTGGTCAGCGTGATGGCCGCGGGCTGTGTGGTGTGGCTCTTCGACACCTTCGGCATCGTGCGCGCGTCCGACGCGGTGGAGCGGCAGCTGATTGCCAGCGTGGACCTTCGCATCGGCGACCCCGCGGCCGTGGGCCAGCAGGGGGAGGCGCGTGCAAAGGCCGACCTGAAGGACGGCCTGCTGCAACTGCAGACCTTCGCCAAGCCGCTGGCCGAGGCGACCGCCGAGTCAGCCCGCGCCCAACGGCTGAAAGAGCGTTGGGGCCTGAGCTGGGTGTACAAGAAGACGGAGCCCACGCCGCTGGGCGAGGCCTTCGTGAGCGGCTACAACCGCATCATGCTGGCCGAGATCGAGCGCCGCCACGGCAAGGCCGCGGTGGAGGAACTGCAGCGCGATGCGCGCGCCAAGCGACCGGAGGTGACGCCATGAAGCTCATCGGCATGCTGGATTCGCCCTATGTGCGGCGCGTGGCGCTGTCGTTGCGCCTGCTGGACCTGCCGTTCGAGCATGCGTCCATCTCGGTCTTCCGCGGCTTCGATCAGTTCCGCCAGCTCAATCCGGTCGTCAAGGCGCCCACGCTGGTCTGCGACGACGGCACGCTGCTGATGGATTCTTCATTGATGCTGCAGTACGCCGAGGCGCTGGCCGGGCGCAGCCTGCTGCCGTCCGCGCCTGCTGCGCTCGCGCATGAGCTGCACCTGATCGGCCTGGCGCTGGCCGCCTGCGAGAAGACGGCCCAGATCGTCTACGAGCGCGGCCTGCGGCCCGCCGAGAAGCGCCATGCGCCCTGGATCGAGCGGGTCACCGGCCAGCTGCAGGCCGCCTATGCCGGGCTGGAGACGGCGCTGTCGCGCGGCGCGCTCCCTCCGCCGGCGGCGCTGACCGAGGCAGCCCTCGGGCAGGCGTCGCTGACGACCGCCGTGGCCTGGACCTTCACGCAGTTCATGCTGCCCGAGGTCGTGGATGCCACGGCCTTCCCGGCGCTGGTGGCGCATGCCGCTGCGGCCGAGGCGCTGCCGGTGTTCCGCGCCATCCCCTGCGACGACACGGTGGAGCTGCGCTGATGGCCCGCCGCCCGCGCCAGACCGTCTATGTGTTCCAGGGCGGCGGTGCGCTGGGGGCCTACCAGGCCGGCTTTTTCGAGGCGCTGGAGGGTGGGGGCCTCGCACCCGATTGGCTGGTGGGCACCTCCATCGGTGCCATCAATGCCACCCTGATCGCCGGCAATGCGCCCGCTGAGCGGCTGCCGGCGCTGCGCAAGTTCTGGGACGGCGTGACCCGGCCGGGCTGGTCATCCCATCTGCCCGCCAGCCCCTTCACCGCCGCCTGGCAGACCTGGCATACCCTGACCAGCGGCGTGCCGGGCTTTTTCAGGCCGCGCGGTCCGCAAGCCTGGGACATGAACCGCCGCGCGCCCCTGCCGGAGCTGGGCTTCTACGACACCAGCCCGCTGGCAGCCACGCTGCGAGAGCTGGTCGACTTCGACCGCATCGCCGCCGCCGAGACGCGACTCACCTTGTGTGCGGTGGATGTGCGCAGCGGCGCGCTGGCGCTGTTCGACAACCGCGATGGCCACACCCGCATCGGGCCCGAGCACGTGCTGGCCAGCGGCGCGCTGCCCCCGGGCTTTGCGCCGGTGCAGATCGGCAAGGCTGCGTACTGGGATGGCGGCATCTACTCCAACACGCCGCTGGACGTGGTGCTGGACGATGCCGAACGTCGCGACACCTTGTGCTTCATGGTCGACCTCTGGGACGCCAGCGAGGCCGCCCCGCACACCATGGCCCAGGTGCTGACCCGCTACAAGGACATCCAGTACGCCAGCCGCATCAACGAGCACCTGGCCGACCACGAGCGCCTGCAGAACCTGCGCCGCGCGCTGCGCCTGCTGGGGCGGCGGCTCGATGCCAAGACAGCGGCCGAACCGGCGGTGAAGCAGTTGCTCGACATGGGCTGCGATTCACGCATCGACGTGGTCCACCTCGTCATGCAGGCCCTGCCGGGTGAAGACTCCTGGCGCGACATCGACTTCAGCGACGAGCGCCTGCGTGCGCGTTGGCAGTCCGGTCTGAAGGACGGCCGGCACATGCGGGCGCGCGCACCGTGGCAGGTGCCTCCCGATGACTCCGTGGGCATGCGCGTGCATACGCTGGAGAGCGACGGCTGAACAACGCGGGTGGCGCCGCGCCGCGGGGCAGCGCGTGCGGTTTGACCACATCGGGGCTCGACCCCAGCTTGCCAAGCCGGCCGCCCGCGCGATAGCGTCCCCGCATGGCAGCCGACAGGGTGAATTGATGCACCATGGTCCTTCGCATGGCTTGATTCGATGGGGTGTGGCCCTGCTGGCGGGTGCCATGCTGGCGGCCTCGGCACAGGCGCAGGCGGCGTGCAAGACCTTGCTGGCTTCGGGCAATCCGCAGTACCCGCCCTACCTGTGGCGCGACCCGGACAACGACACGCGGCTCATCGGTGCGATCGCCGAGCTGGCCGAATGGCTCGGCAATGAACTGGGCGTGACGATCGAGCTCCGCTACGTGGGCAACTGGGCCCGCGTGCAGGAAGAGACGCGGGCCGGGCGTGTCGACATGATCGCCGGCGCCTTCTTCACCTTGCCACGCACCGAGTACATGGACTACGCGATGCTGCCGTTTCGGGAGACGCGTTCGGTCATCATCCAGCGCGAGGGCGCGACCTTTCCCTACCAGCGCTGGGAGGACCTCGTCTCGCGCAAGGGCCTGACGGTGATCAACAACAGCTTCGGTCAGGCCTTCGACCGCTTCGCGAACGAGTCGCTGAGCCTGGCCAAGGTGAGCAGCCTCGACCAGGCCCTGCAGATGCTGGAGCGTGGCCGAGCAGACTACCTCGTCTACGAGGACAGCCCGGCTGAGGCCTACATTGCCCGGCTGGGGTTGCGCAGCCTGCGCCTGATGTCCACACCGGTGGCGCAGGAGCAGCTCTACGTCACGGTCTCGCACCGTTCGCCGTGCAACACGCCGGAGTTGCGCGGAGCCCTCACGCGGGCGATGTTCAAGCTGCGTCAGACCAAGCTGATGAGCGGCTTCGTCGACCGCGGCGTGCAGCTCTGGAAGGAGCAGGAGCGCAAGGGCCTTTGAAGCCCCCCGGCACCTGCAGCTCAGAACCTGTCAGTCAGCCGCGCCCGGTTGGCCACGCGGGTGGCCACCAACTCAGGCCATGCCTTGGTGCCGCAACAGCGCGTCGATCGTCGGCTCACGGCCGCGGAAGGCCTTGAAGTTGTCGATGGCATCGCGCGCACCGCCCTGCTCGAGCACCTCGGTCAGGAAGCGCTTGCCGGTGGCGGCGTTGAAGACGCCTTCTTCTTCGAAGGCGCTCCAGGCGTCGGCGCTCAGCAGCTCGGCCCACTTGTAGCTGTAGTAGCCCGCCGCATAGCCGCCCGCGAAGATGTGCGAGAAGCTGTGCTGGAAGCGGTTGAAGGCCGGCGGGATGAGCACGGCCACTTCGGCGCGCACCTCGTCGAGCACCTTCTGCACATCGGCCTCGGCGCCGGGCTCGCCATGCAGGCGCATGTCGAACAGCGCGAACTCGATCTGGCGCAGCGTCATCAGGCCGCTCTGGAAGTTCTTGGCGGCGGTCATCTTGTCGAAGAGCTCGCGCGGCAGCGGCTCACCGCTGTCGACATGGCCGCTGAGCTGCTGCAGCACGTCCCATTCCCAGCAGAAGTTCTCCATGAACTGGCTGGGCAGCTCAACCGCGTCCCATTCCACACCGGAGATGCCCGACACGCCGAGGTCGTTCACCTGCGTGAGCATGTGGTGCAGGCCGTGGCCGAACTCGTGGAAGAGGGTGATGACGTCATCATGCGTCAGCAGGGCGGGCTTGTCGCCGACGGGTGACGCGAAGTTGCAGGTCAGCAGCGCCACCGGCGTCTGCTGCTCACCGCCGGGCTTGAGCCAGCGGCTGCGCACCTCGTCCATCCAGGCGCCGGGGCGCTTGCCGGTGCGGGCGTAGAGGTCGAGGTAGAACTGCGCGATCAGCTGGCCGCCACGCTTCATCTCGTAGAAGGTGACGGTGTCATGCCACACCGAAGCCTGCGCCTCGCTGATCTTGACGTCGAACAGGCGCTCGATGATCGAGAACAGCCCGGCCACCACCTTGGGCGCGGTGAAGTACTGCTTCACCGTTTGGTCGCTGAAGGCGTAGCGGGCTTCCTTGAGCTTTTCGCTCCAGTAGGACACGTCCCAGCTCTCCAGCGGCTGACCCTTGGCGAACTCGCGCAGTTCGGCCAGGTCCTTCTCGGCGAACGGGCGTGCACGCTGGGCGAGGTCGCGCAGGAAGGTGGTCACCTCGGCCGGTGACGAGGCCATCTTGGGCGCCAGGGACACCTCGGCAAAGCTGGCGTAGCCGAGCAGCCGGGCCTCCTCCTGCCGCAGTGCGACGATTTCGCGCATGGCAGCGGTGTTGTCCCATTCAGGCTTGCCGTGCTCGCTGGCGCGTGTGACGTAGGCGCGGTAGAGCTTCTCGCGCAGCGCGCGGTTCTCGGCGTACTGCATGACCGGCAGGTAGACCGGGAAATGCAGCGTCAGCTTGTGGCCGCCGTCGTCCAGCCGGGTGGCGTCGAGCACGTCCTGCGGCACGCCGGCCAGTTCTTCGGCGCTGGCGATGTAGCTCCAGCCGTCGGTCGCGTCCAGCACATGCTCGCTGAACTGCTGCTGGAGCTCGGCGCTGCGTTCCTGGATGGCCGCATAGCGCTCGCGACTCGGCCCCTGCAGCTCGGCGCCCGACAGCACGAAGTTGCGGATGGCGTGCTTGAGCACCTGCCGGCGCGGTGCGCTCAGTCGATCACCTTGCGCCGCGACGATGGCCTTGTACTTGGCGAACAGGGCTTCGTTGGCGCCGAGGGCCGTGTAGAACTCGGTGATCACCGGCAGCATGCCGTTGTAGGCCTCGCGCAGTGCCGGCGTGTCGGCCACGGCATTCAGGTGCCCGACGGCGCCCCAGGCCGTGCCCAGGCGCTCGGTGGCCGTGTCAAGGATGCGCGACAGGGTGTCGTAGTCGGCCGGAGTCTCGGCCTTGACCGCTTCGTCCAGCGCGGCCTGCGCGGCGGCCAGCAGTTCGGTGATGGCCGGCCGCACATGCTCCGGGCGGATGGCCGCGAAGTCGGGGAGGGCAGCGGTGGAGAGCAGGGGATTGGTCATGGTCGCGTTCAAAGACTGAAGCTCAGCTGGCGCTGGTGCTTGAGCGCCAGCAAAACGACATCATCGTCACCGTGGGCATAGAGCAGCACATAAGGTTTGATGATGAGCTCTCGAAGATGGGGCAGGCCCAGGGATTCTGCAAGGGTCTGGGTCCGGTGTGCCAACGCGCGCCCCTGGAAGGACTGCGCCTGCAGCCACCGCGCCGGACGCCCTGCCTGGGGGTTCCAGCGCAGCAGTTCGCGGGCCTGAGCCAGCTGCTCCAGCAATCGCTGATAGCGCGCCTCGGCACTTGCGCTGTCCTGCTGTCGCATGAAGTCGCCGCAGGATCGCACGTCCCGCACAAATGACTGCGCCGCCCGGAGTCGCGCGTGGGCTGGAAGGGGCACGGGTCAGCGCGGCGCAGCGAGCGCGGCGTCGAGGTCCGCTTCGTCCAGCAGGCGCCCGGCTGCCACATCGGCCAGGCCGTCGAGCGCAGCCTGCGCCAGCAGGAGATGGCCGTGCTCGGTTTCGAGCGCGTGGTAGTAGTCGAGCTTGCGAGCATCGACGAGGGCCACATAGCTGCTGCCGTTCTTGGTCAGCACTTTTTCATGGCCGCCACTGACCACGTCCTCGGCCAGCTCCGTCAGTCGCGCGCGGGCATCGCTGATGGGGACGACGTCGCTGCTGCGTATGGCCATGCGGGCTCCTGTTAACGAATTCGTTGCAGGATCGTGCAACGTTTGACGCCGCGGCGTCAAGCTCGCTCGGCGGACTCCAGCGTGTTGACGAGGAGCATGGCAATCGTCATGGGGCCCACGCCGCCGGGAACGGGGGTGATCCAGCCAGCCACTTCCTTGACGCCGTCGAAGTCAACGTCGCCGCAGAGCTTGCCTTCGTCATTGCGGTTCATGCCCACGTCGATGACCACGGCGCCCGGCTTGACCATGTCGGCCGTCAGCACATTGCGCTTGCCCACGGCCGCGACGATGACGTCCGCCTGGCGCGTCATGGCAGCGAGGTCGGCCGTGCCGCTGTGGCAGACGGTGACGGTGGCATTGGCCGCCAGCAGCATCATGGCCATGGGCTTGCCGACGATGTTGCTGCGGCCGATCACGACCGCGTGCTTGCCTTTGAGATCTTTCATGCCGATGCTTTCCAGCATCTTCATGCAGCCGTAGGGCGTGCAGGCCTGGAAGCCCGCCTCGCCCACCATGAGTGCGCCTGCGCTGGCGACGTGAAAGCCGTCGACGTCCTTGGCCGGGGAGATGGCTTCGATGACCTTGTGGTCGTCGATGTGCTTGGGCAGGGGCAACTGCACCAGGATGCCGTGGATGGTCGGGTCATTGTTCAGCGCGTCCACCCGGGCCAGCAGTTCGGCCTCGGTCATGCTGGCGTCGTACTTCTCGAGCACCGAGTGGATGCCGGCCTCCTCACAGGCTTTGACCTTGTTGCGCACGTAGACCTGGCTGGCCGGGTTGTCGCCGACGAGCACGACGGCGAGGCCCGGGCGGCGGCCTTGGGCGGTCAGGGCGGCGGCGCGGGCGGCGACATCGGCGCGGGTCTGCTTGGCGAGGGCAAGGCCGTCGATCAGTTGTGCGGTCATGGCGGGGTTCCGGTGAGGCGAAATAAACAAAGCCACAGAGACACGGAGGCACAGAGAGTGTGGTGATTTCTCTGTGTCTCTGTGCCTCTGTGGCTGTGTTCCAAGGTCAGAAAAGAAAAAGCCGCTGACGGTTCAGCGGCCTTTCGGTGTCAGATGAGCATCAAGCCTTGGCCGTGGCGCCCAGTGCAATCTTGAGCAGATCGGCCACGGTGTTGGCGTTGAGCTTTTCCATGATGTTGGCGCGGTGGGCCTCCACCGTCTTGATGCTGATGCCGAGGTCGTCGGCGATCTGCTTGTTCAAGCGGCCCGCCACGATGCGCTCCAGCACCTGGGCTTCCCGCGTGGTGAGGCGGGCGAGCAGGGCGTCGCGGCTGGCGGCCTCCTGGTGGCTGGAGAAGGCGTCGCGGGCCTGGTCGAGCATGCGTTCCACAAGCGCCAGCAGTTCTTCTTCCTTGAAGGGCTTCTCGATGAAGTCCATCGCACCCTTCTTCATGGTCTGCACCGCCATCGGCACATCGCCGTGGCCGGTGATGAAGACGATGGGCAGCGGGCTCTTGCGTTCGATGAGGCGGTCCTGCAGTTCCAGGCCCGTCATGCCCTCCATGCGGATGTCGGCGATCAGGCAGGCCACCTCGCGGGGGTCGTAGCGGGCCAGGAAGGATTCGGCGGAATCAAAGCACTTGACCCGGTAGTCCTTGCCTTCCAGCAGCCATTGCAGGGAGTCGCGGACCGCTTCGTCGTCATCGACAACGTAGACGTTGCCCTTCTTCGGGATCAAGCTCATGGTGCTGTGGGTTCAGTTCTCGGAGCGCCGCCGGGCGTGCCTGGGGAGGCTTCCTGGCGCAGGTGTTCGGAAGTGATGGTGACCGGGATCGTGAAGGCGAACCGGCACCCGACAACCAGGGACCCATTGTAGAGGTTCTCGGCTTTTATCCGGCCCTGGTGGGACTCCACGATGGACCGGCATAACCCTAATCCGATGCCCAGGCCATCGGCCTTGGTGGAGAAGAAGGCCTCGTACATGCGCGCCAGCACTTCGTCCGGCAGGCCTGGGCCCATGTCGGTGACCGAGAACTCGATCTGGCCCCCCAGCTCCGCGCTGTGCTTGGGTACCACGCGCAGCTCGATGTGGCGGCGAGAGGTCGGCAGCGAGGCGTTGTCGATGGCCTCGGCCGCGTTTTTCAGCAGGTTCATCAGCACCTGCTCGATGAGGATGGGGTCCACCATCATCTGCGGCAGGCGTTGGGCGACGTAGGTGTGGATGGCCACGTTGCGCCGGCGCAGCTCGATGCCGGCGAGCTCCACGGCGTCCTCGACGATGTCGGCCGCATGCGCCGGCTGGCGCTGCGGCTCGCTGCGCTTCACGAAGTTGCGGATGCGGTGAATGATCTGCCCGGCGCGCTCGGCCTGCTTGGCGGTCTTGGTCAGCGCCGCCATCAGCGCTTCCTTGTCGATGCTGTCATTGCGCACCCGGCTGACCATGCCATTGCAATAGTTGGTGATGGCGGTCAGCGGCTGGTTCAGCTCGTGGGCCACGCTGGAGGCCATCTCGCCCATGGTCATCAGCCGGCTGGTGACCTGGGCCTTTTCGGCCTGCAACGCGGCCTGGGCCTCGGCGTGGCGGCGCATGGTGATGTCGGTGGCGATCAGCATCTGCGCCAGGCGCCCGTCCGTCCACTGCAGATAGCGGGCGCGCACGTCGAACCACATGGCCAGCGATTCGACATACACCTCGCGCGGGTCGGAGCCCATGTCCGTCAGGGCTTCGGCAGGCAGGCCGGAGTAGTCGTCGACCTCGTCAGCGCCGCCGTCGAGCTCGCCATGCCGGCTGGTGGTGCCGGACAGCTGGCCGCCGGCCAGCAGCGCGTGGCCGGCCGGGTCGGCGCCGAACCACAGGCGATAGCTGCGGTTGGCGAACAGCAGCTCCGGCGGCTGCACCGACAGCACCGAGACCGCCGCGTCCAGCCCTTCCAGCACGGTGGTGAAGCGCTCGTGCGAGGCGGAGAGCTGATCGCGCACCCGCTTGGCCTCGGTGATGTTGGTCATGGAGGTCATCCAGCCGGTCTGCTTGCCCTTGGTGTCGACGAGCGGCGACACGTAGACGCGCGCATCGAACTGGCTGCCGTCCTTGCGCTGGATCTTGACCTCCACGCCGCCGGATGGACTCTTGCCCTGCAGCTCCTGTTGCAGGAGCCGCGCGTTTTCTTCGCGCCGGTCGGTGGGCCAGAAGGGGTAGGGCGGCGTGCGGCCGACGAGGTCGGCTTCCGAGAAGCCGGTCATCGCGCAGAAGGCTGGGTTCACGTAGGTGATGCGCGTGTCCATGTCCATCGCGCGCATGCCGGTCAGCATGGAGTTCTCCATGGCCCGGCGGAAGTTGGTTTCCAGCGTCAGCGCGTTCTGGATCTGGGTGCGGCGGCGCATGTGACGCCAGGTGCCCAGCAGCATCCAGACCGTCATGCCGGCCAGGGCCAGCACCAGCCAGAACAGGGCGTTGTTGATCAGGCCGATGGAGGTGCGCCAGCCCTGGCCGCGCAGCACCAGGCCGTTGAGCGCGGGCGCCAGCGGCACGTCATGCAGCAGTGAGGTGCGGCGCAGCCCCTGGCCGGGCATGGGGGTGACCGTGCTGCTGACGATCTGGTCGCGGGCGTCCAGCACGGCGATGCTGTGCCGCGTGGCCACTTCGCTCGGCACGTAGTAGCGCAGCAGGGCCTCGACGGTGTATTCCGCAATCAGCACCCCGGCGAAGCCGCCCCGGTCGATCAGCGGGATGTGCAGTTGAAAGACCGTGGTGCCATTGGCGTCGGTGAAGGGCGGCGAGTACACCGGCTGGCGGCGCTCCTTGGCGGCCTCGAAGGCGATGGCGGCCGCGTTGGACTGGTTGGGCCGCGGCATGGACGGGTCGTCGCCGTCCGCCTGCATCAGCCCGTCAGCCTGGAAGCCGGCCGCGCCCACACTGCTGCGGCGCTCGCGCTTGGCGCTCAGCCAGGTGACGTGCGTCAGCTCCGGGCGCTCGCGCGCGAAGGCCTGGGCCTGGGCCGAGAACTCGTGGGCGTCGATCTGCCGCGTGACCACCTCGCGCGCGATGCGCACCAGCTGCTCCTGGTTCTCGATCAGGCGCAGGCGGATCTGCTGCTGGGCGATCTCGGTGTCGCGCTTGACCGACTCGGTCTCACGCTCGATTTCTTCGTTGCGCAGGTACCAGAAGGCCGAAATGATGGCCGCCAGGAACAGCAGCACCGAGATCAAAGGCCCGAGCGTGGCCAGCCGGTCCTGGCGCGACGGCGACTGGCGGGTCCACCAGCTGGTGACCAGGCGGCGCAGCGTCGCGATCCAGCGTTGGCTGCGGTTGAGCGGGGCGGAGGCAGGGGACATGGGCGCGGATTATCCGGGGGTGCTTGACGGCTCGCGTCGCTTTGCATTTCACATGGAGAAACGACTTCGCACCATTTGGGAAACGCGGCGGCTTATGAGACACTCCGCCCGCTCGCGGGTTCGGCCCGCGGTTTGCCCCCGCTTGTTGAACAGCGACTTCCGCCCGACAGAGGCGAAATCACCAGGAGACCGGCCATGTCCGCCCAGCCGCAACACTTTCTAGGCGCCGCTTCGAACGACGCTGACCCCCAGGAAACCAAGGAGTGGCTGGACGCGCTGTCCGCCGTCATCGACCGTGAAGGCGCCGAGCGCGCCCACTTCCTGATCGAGGAGATGCTGGAGCATGCCCGCCAGCACAGCATCGACCTGCCGTTCTCGGCCACCACCGGCTACGTCAACACCATCGAGCCCTCCGCCGAGGCGCGCTGCCCGGGCAACATCCAGATCGAAAAGCGCCTGCGCGCCTACATGCGCTGGAACGCCATGGCCATGGTCGTGCGCGCCAACCGCCTGAACCCGGCGGACGGCGGCGACCTCGGCGGCCACATCGGCTCGTTTGCCTCGCTCGCCTCGATGCTCGGCGCCGGCTTCAACCACTTCTGGCATGCCGAGAGCGAGAACCACGGGGGCGACTGCCTCTACATCCAGGGCCACAGCGCGCCCGGCATCTACGCCCGCGCCTTCCTGGAAGGCCGCCTGACCGAGGAGCAGCTCGACAACTTCCGCCAGGAAGTCGATGGCAAGGGCCTGTCGAGCTACCCGCACCCGAAGTTGATGCCCAACTTCTGGCAGTTCCCGACCGTCTCGATGGGCCTGGGCCCCTTGATGGCCATCTACCAGGCGCGCTTCCTGAAGTACCTGCACGCCCGCGGCATTGCGAACACCGAGAACCGCAAGGTCTGGGCCTTCATGGGCGACGGCGAGATGGACGAGCCCGAGAGCCTCGGCGCCATCGCGCTGGCGGCGCGTGAAGGCCTCGACAACCTCGTCTTCGTCGTCAACTGCAATCTGCAGCGCCTGGACGGCCCGGTGCGCGGCAACGGCAAGATCATCCAGGAGCTCGAAGGCGAGTTCCGCGGCAGCGGCTGGAACGTCATCAAGCTCATCTGGGGCAAGGGCTGGGACGAACTGCTGGCCCGCGACAAGAGCGGCAAGCTCAAGCAGCTCATGATGGAAACGCTGGACGGCGACTACCAGGCCATGAAGGCCAACGACGGCGCCTACGTCCGCAAGCACTTCTTCGGCAAGTACCCCGAGACCGCCAAGCTCGTGGCCCACATGACCGACGACGAGATCTTCGATCTGCGCCGCGGCGGCCATGAGCCCGAGAAGGTCTATGCCGCCTTCCACGCCGCCCACCACAACACGACGGGCCAGCCGACCGTGCTGCTGGTCAAGACCGTCAAGGGCTATGGCATGGGCAAGGCCGGCGAGGGCAAAAACACCGTCCACCAGACCAAGAAGCTGACGGACGACGACATCCGATACATCCGTGACCGCTTCAACATCCCGGTGACGGACAGCGAGCTGCCCAAGATCCCGTACTACAAGCCGGCCGACGACACGCCGGAGATGCGCTATCTGCACGAGCGCCGCCAGGCGCTGGGCGGCTACCTGCCGAGCCGCCGCGCCAAGGCTGATGAGCAGTTCAAGACGCCCGAGCTGGCCACCTTCCAGGCCATCCTCGACCCGACCGCCGAAGGCCGTGAGATCTCGACGACCCAGGCCTATGTGCGCTTCCTGACGCAGCTGCTGCGCGACAAGGACATCGGCCCGCGCGTCGTGCCCATCCTGGTGGACGAGGCCCGCACCTTCGGCATGGAAGGCCTGTTCCGCCAGATCGGCATCTACAACCCCAAGGGCCAGCTCTACACCCCGGTCGACAAGGACCAGGTGATGTACTATCGCGAGGACAAGGCCGGCCAGATCCTGCAGGAAGGCATCAACGAAGCCGGCGGCATGGCCAGCTGGATCGCAGCCGCCACGAGCTACTCGACGAACAACCGGATCATGATCCCGTTCTACGTCTACTACTCGATGTTCGGCTTCCAGCGCATCGGCGACTTGGCCTGGGCGGCGGGCGACATGCAGGCCCGCGGCTTCCTGCTGGGCGGCACCTCGGGGCGCACGACGCTGAACGGCGAAGGCCTGCAGCACGAGGATGGCCACAGCCACATCCTGGCCGGCACCATCCCGAACTGCATCTCCTACGACCCGACCTTCGCGCACGAGGTGGCGGTCATCATGCACCGCGGCCTCAAGCGCATGGTGGAAGACCAGGAGAACGTCTTCTACTACATCACCCTGCTCAACGAGAACTACCCGATGCCGGGCCTGAAGGCCGGCACCGAAGAGCAGATCCTCAAGGGCATGTACCTGCTCGAAGAGGCGGATGCGAGCAAGCCGGTCACGGTCAACCTGCTGGGTTCGGGCACCATCCTGCGCGAAAGCCAGGTGGCCAAGATGCTGCTGGAAGAAGACTGGGGCGTGGGCGCCCACGTGTGGAGTTGCCCGAGCTTCAACGAACTGGCCCGCGACGGCCAGAACGCCGAGCGCTGGAACCTGCTGCACCCGACCGAACTCGCTTGCGTGCCCTTCGTGACGCAGCAGCTCGGCCAGACCAAGGGCCCGGTGATCGCGTCCACCGACTACATGAAGAACTACGCGGAGCAGATCCGCGCCTTCGTGCCCAAGAACCGCTCCTACAAGGTGCTGGGCACGGACGGCTTCGGGCGCAGTGACTTCCGCTCCAAGCTGCGCCAGCACTTCGAGGTGAACCGCCACTACATCGTGGTCGCCGCGCTCAAGGCCCTGGCCGACGACGGCGCGATCCCCGCCGAGAAGGTGGCCGAGGCGATTGCCAAGTACGGCATCGACATCAACAAGATCAACCCGCTCTACGCCTGAGCGTCGGGGGAGACAACAAATGGCATTGGTTGAAGTCAAGGTTCCCGACATCGGCGATTTCGACGAGGTCGGCGTCATCGAGGTGCTGGTCAAGGTCGGCGACACGGTCAAGGTCGAGCAAAGCCTCGTGACCGTGGAGAGCGACAAGGCCTCGATGGAGATTCCCTCGTCCACCGCCGGTGTGGTCAAGGAGATCAAGGTCGCCGTGGGCGACAAGGTCAAGGAAGGCAGCCTGCTGGTGCTGGTGGAGGCCGAAGGCGCCGCCGCGGCGCCCGCCCCCGCCCCGGCGGCTGCTGCGCCTGCCGCGGCGGCTCCAGCACCTGCGGCTGAGCCCGCACCGGCTGCGGCGGCTGCGCCTGC
>JAIPCJ010000131.1 GCA_021738245.1 Methylotenera sp.
CACAGCGACGGGTACTCCCCTCGGTGCTCCTGCACCATCCTCACTGCGCGCTCACGCACCTCGGGCGAGAACTTGTTCGACTTGCTCATGGCTCAATCCTCTCAGAGTGTTGAGCCTCCTCGAAACCCGGGGCGGTTCACCCCCACAATGATTGATGCCCTTAGTGAATGGGGCTTTGGTGCGCTGCCCCCTGAGATTCGCAGCAGGTAGTTCTAGAGTCCGATCAACCCGAGATGGAGATCGGACCGATGAAGAAGCGATACAGCGAGGAACAGATCATTGGGTTCCTGCGTGAGGCCGATGCTGGCCTGCCGGTCAAGGAGCTGTGCAGGAAGCATGGCTTCAGCGAGCCGAGCTACTACGCCTGGAAGGCCAAGTTCGGCGGCATGAACGTGTCGGACGCACAGCGGTTGAAGACGTTGGAGGCGGAGAACACGAAGCTCAAGAAGCTGCTGTCCAACTCGATGCTTGAGATCGACGCGATGCGCGAGGTGCTCAAGGGAAAGTGATGGCCGTGGCGGCGCGGCGCGAGGTCGTGCGGCAGTTGCAGGAGAAGGGCTTGAGCGAACGCCGAGCCCTCAGGCTGGTGGGCATGAGTGCCAGCACCCTGCGCTACCGGCCCCGCGACGATGGCAACGGCAGGCTGCGCGAGCGATTGACGGAACTCGCCGGCCAGCACCGCCGCCACGGCTATCGCATGCTGCACAGCCGACTGCAGCTCGAAGGCTGGACGATCAACGTCAAGCGGACGTACCGGGTCTACCGCGAGGAAGGGCTGATGGTGCGCAAGCGCCGCCGCAAGAAGCTGCCCGTGCCCGAGCGGCAGCCGTTGGTGCGCCCGACGCAACCCGATGAGGTGTGGAGCATGGATTTTGTGTTCGACGAACTGGCCAACGGCCGCAGGGTCAAGACGCTGACTGTTGTGGACGACTGCAGCAAGGAGGCGGTACAGATCGCCGTGGATACGTCGATCCCCGCGCTGTACGTCACGCGAGTGCTCGACCAGGTCAAAGCCGAGCGAGGCTTGCCCAAAGTGATCCGTACCGACAACGGCCCGGAGTTCGCGGGCCGAACGATGCAGAGCTGGGCCGCCAGGAACGGCGTCGAACTGCGCTTCATCCAGCCCGGCAAGCCGGTGCAGAACGCATACATCGAGAGCTTCAACAGCCGCTTCCGCGACGAGTGCCTGTCGCAGCACTGGTTTGCCAGCCTGAGCCACATGCGCAGCGTCATCGACAACTGGCGCGAGGACTACAACCACAGCCGGCCGCACAGCACCCTCGGGTACGTGCCACCGGCCGTGTTCGCCGCGCGATGCCGCCAGCATGCTGGCGGCATCGCGCCAAACCCAGCATCGACAACTACGATGCAAACCCCAGGGCTCTAGATCGAAGTGCTACGAATCCTGGGGGCAGCGCACCCCCCATCGCAACGTCGATCCTCGATCCTGCGCCAGTTCCACCGTTGCGTCGACTTGAATCGGCGGATAGCTGTGTCGCCATTGCGGCCCTTTCACCATCACGCGGTTGATTTCAACGCCATCCTGACTCGCCGTTGTCGCTCAATCTGCTTCACCCCTATCGAACCTCTCGGCCTGAGGCTATAGATGCCCCGCGAAGCCCACTGTTCGCCAACATGAGTGAGACTCTGAACCGATCTTTCGCCACGCCTGGCCCTGGCGCTCCCTCGTCGTGCATTCGGGCAGCGGGAGGCCCCGCTGGTCGTCACCGGCGATTCTCAATGACCGGTTTTGGGAGCTGCAGCCATCCAGGTACTGGATCGCGAAAGAAGCTGACCAGCCTTTTGCTGCCATTCGCCCCAGCATCGCCTCGTCTTCAGCGACTGCTCGCCGCCCCTGCTGCTGGGCGGTCCAGACACCAGCCTTGAGTGCACCCTGATCGCCGCGTCAGCCCAGCCGGTAATCCGGCGCATGCCGGCGCAGCCACTGCTCCAGCATCATCAAGATCCACACCATCTCGCCGTAGTAGCCGGCGTGCTCTTTCAGGCGCTGGGTGAGCAGGCGCTCGACGAAGTCGGCCCGCACGATGCCGCGGGCCACGATGCCGCGCAGGGATTCGGTGGCGAGGGCGTTCAAGGCTGCATCCTTGACGGCCCAGGGGCCGAAGGGCAGGCCGAAGCCGTGCTTCTTCTTGGTCAGGATCTCGTCGGGCAGGAAGCCTCGCAGGGCTTCCTTGAAGAACCAGCGCAGCTTCAGGCCCTTGAGCTTGTAGTGCGTTGGCAGCTTGAGCGAGAAATCGAGCAGCCGCGTGTCCAGCAGCGGGAAGCTCACGTCCACACCGGCCAGCGCGGTCGTGCCGACCACTTTGGGCAGGTCGTTCTCGGCCAGGGTGTAGCGCCAGTCGAAGGCCAGCATCTGGTTCACGAGGCTGGCGTCATGCGGGCCAGCCGCCCAGGTGGCGCGCTGGTGCTCGCGCGGGCCCTGGGTATTGACCGCCGCCAGGAAGGCCGGCGTGAGCACCTCGGCCATGCCCAGCCGGTCGAGCAGGTTGTAGCTCTGCATGCGGTCCGGCATGGGCACGCGGGCCTGGCGGATGTAGCTGGTGCCCTTCTTGAGCAGCGGGATGTTGCCCGTCACCGGATTCATGAAGAGCGGGTGCAGCACGCCCGCGCGCAGTGGCGACGGAATCTGGCTGTAGACGTGGAACACCCGTTCCTTGGCATAGCGCGTGTTGCCGCCGAAGAGCTCGTCGCCGCCGTCACCCGCCAGCATGCGGGTGTAGCCGTCGGCGCGGGCCTTGCTGGCGCAGTAGAAGGCCGGCACGGCCGACGAGTTGCCGAAGGGCTGGTCGTAGTGGGCGGCGACGTCGGGGATGGCCTTCACCAGGTCGGCCGGCGTCACGTAGTACTCGTGATGGTCGGCGCCGTAAGCCTTGGCGGCGATGCGCGCATAGGCCATTTCGTCATAGCCCTCGGCCTCGAAGCCGATGGAGTAGCTGGCTGCCGGCTTGCCCGTGGCCTCGCCCAGCAGGCCGCAGACGGTGGAGCTGTCGGTGCCGCCACTGAGGAAGCAGGCGGTCTGGCCGTCGGCCGCGAGCCGCTCCTTCACGGCGGTGCGCAGGATGCTGCGGAATTCATCGCGCAGTTCGTCGAAGCTCGGCTGGCGCAGCTCGTCGAAGTGGGCTGTCCAGTAGGGCGCTACCGTCAGCTGGCCGTTCTCGAACAGCGCGTAGTGCGCCGGCGGCAGGCGGTAGATGCCGGCGTAGATGGTGCGCGGCGACGGGATGCAGTGGTGGAAGAGGTAGTTGAAGATCGCCTGCGGGTCGATCTCGCGGATGCCCAGCAGCCGGGCGAGTTCGTCGGCCCGGGTGGCGAAATGCAGTTGGCCGTCGTGCACCGCGTAGCACAGGCTGTGAACGGCAAAGCGGTCCACCGCGAGGTAGGTGCCGCCGCTGGGCAGCGCCAGCGCGACCGCAAACTCGCCCACGGCGTCCGCCGCGCAGCGGGCGCCATGGGTGGCGTAGGCCTGCTGCCAGGCGTTCATCGCGTCCTCGGCAGGCGCGGCGAAGCGGGCGGTGCCGGCGGCAAAGGGCGTGTCAGGCGCTAGGGTGTGGTTGTGCATCTTTTGTTGTCGTTCGAGCTTCACGCAGCGGCCGCATTGTCGTGGTGCCGCGCGGGTTTCGGTTGCCAACGACGCCACGCCGCGCCGATCTGTTGGCGGGCCAGGCCCAACAGCCCGCCCACGGTCAGCGGGTCGTAGGCGACGAGGCCGAAGCGCTCGCGCCGGTGGCTCATCCAGGCCGCCTTGTACGGGTCGTCGCCGATCAGATAGTCGATCTCCCGGACGTGGTCGACCTCCATCGCCTGCTGCATGAGGTGCGCCGTCAGCAGCGTGCCGGGCGCCAGGGCCTTGTGGGTTTCGTCGTAGGCGAGCTTGTAGATGTCAGCGCGCCCATTGGCGACGATCCAGATCTGGGCGGCGACGGGGGTCTCGCCCAGCCAGGCCACCCCCAGTCGCAACCAGCCGCGGCGGGCGCACAACTGCAGCAGCCCGGGCATGAACGCAGGGTAGGGCTCGGGCAGCTTCCAGCTGCGGGCATAGACCTGCTGGTAGGCCGCGATCGCGGGCCTCAGCGCCGGGCCGCCCTGCACGATCTCCAGGCGACCGCCCTGCGCGGCGAACTTCTTGCCCTGGCGCTTGAGGGCGCTGCGGATCTGGCCACTGCGCGCCTGCAGGTAGTCGGGCCAGGCCTGCGACACCGGCTGGTACCAGTTGCCAAATGTGAAGTAGGCATGGGTGCTCAGGCCGGCCATGGCCATGGCGTCGCGCAGCACCTGGAAGGCACGCGACCCGGGGTCCATCGGGGCGAAGCGGTACACCGCCAGGTGCTCACGCCGCAGTCCCTGCAGCAGCGGCAACAGCGTCTGGGCGTCCACGCCCTCGGCCAGCGCGGGGGCATACAACGCGGCATAGAAGTTCGAGAGCGACGCGACTTCCAGCCCCAGTCGCCGCGCATGCCGCAAGGTCGGCAGCACGGCCTTGACCTGGCCGCCTTGCCGCAGCACATGAATGCGTACCTGCGTCGTTCGGGGGGCCTGGGCCTGCACCGTGTCGATCAGGTTCGCATACCAGTCAGCGCCGAACTCGACATGCTGGGCCTCGGCCTCGGCGAGCAGGGCCAGCGCGTCGGCAGGCAACTCGCGGACGTGAGCGTAGGCTTCAAGCGCGACGGCATCATGCAGCGCCGACGCGGGCTGGCCCCGTTGTGCGGCCTCGCGCGGCAGCTCTGGCCGCCGTGCAGCGAGGCTCAGCGTGCCGTGCGGGGCCTGCCTCATGGCGACGGTGTGTCCAGAAAGTGCGGGCCAGGGGATGCGCACAGCCGGGCGTGGCGCTGGATTCTCGGCAGCTCGGTCAGCACGCGCGCTGTTGCCCAGAGATGGGCCACAAGCGCTTGTACGTCATGCGAGCTCAGCACATTGGCGAGGGGGCGGATGACGCCGTCCGCCACCAGGCGTGACACGCGGCCCGCCAGCCGGGCGCGAGGTTGCTTCAAGTCGACCAGCAGCTCCGAGCGAAAGCGCTCGCTGCGCGCGCGCGTCGTTTGCCACCAGGTCTGCGCGGGCCGCGGCGCCTTGGCCCGCAGATGCACGATGCGCGCCTGCGGCAACAGGGCGGTGCGAATGCCGTGGTGCTCGAAGCGTTGAATCAGGTCGTCGTCCTCGCCGTACATGAAGTACAGCGGGTCGAAGCCCCCGACCCGGCGGAACACGTCGGCGCGCACCATCCAGGCTGCCGCGTTGATGCCACGGATGGTGTAGTGCGGCTTGATCTGGCCCAGGCAGGCATCGGACAGGTACCCGGCGGCGTAGCGCTGCAGATAGCCCCGGTGGGTCTGCGGGTCGACCCGGCTCAGGTCGGGGCTGCAATGCAGCGGCGACACGATCTCATGGCCTGTGCCGCTTTGCAGAAATTCCACCATCAGGCCGATGGCCTGCGGCGTGACATAGGCGTCCTGGTTGAGCAGGAAGATGGCGTCGGCGCCGTGCTGCAGGGCGTGGGCGATGCCCAGGTTGTTGCCGCGGCCGAAGCCCAGGTTGCCGCCCGCCTCGCGCAGCACCGCCTCGGGGAACTCGCGCCGGATGATCTGGACCGTGTCGTCGGTGGAGGCGTTGTCGATCACCACGGCCGTGCACGGGTGGCTGCTGTCGCGCAGCGACTGCAGCGCGCCGCGGATCCACGCGGCGCCGTTGAAGGTGACGATGACGACGAAGACGTTCATGCAGGCGTGCTCGGCGTGCGGCGCCGACGAAGGAAGCCGATCAGCTCGGGGTAGAGCGGGTGATGCAGCAGGCGCAGGCCCACCAACCACATGACGCAGGTCAGGGCGGCGCAGCCGAGCATGCCGGCCAGCGGCAGTGCCTGCCCGGGCTCGCGCAGCGTCTGCACGACCACGGCGCTGGGTGCCAGGCTGAACACGGCCAGCAGGGCGCTGCGGGCCAACTCGCGCGCCATCGTGCGGAAGTCGGTGGGCAGGCAGCGCTGCTTGAAGGCGTAGAAGTAGGGCACGGCGATGATGGCCATGGCCAGGAAGGCGAAGGCGAGCGGCTGCAGTTCGCGCCACCACCACAGGGTGGCGACCAGGGCCACGGCCTTCACCGGCTGGATGATCAGGTCAGCCATGGCGACCCGCTTGGCATGACCCGAAGCCAGCATGATGGTGGGCACCAGGCTGTTGATCACGCTGACGGCGCCGGCCATGCAGTAGATGGGCACAAGGGCCGCGGAGGCGTCCCATTGGGTGCCGAACATCAGCCGCAGCACCTCCAGCGCGAACAGGCTGACGAAGCCATAGAAGGGCCAGGCCACCCCGCTGACCGCCGCCAGGCTCTGCACATGGCGCTGCTCCAGGGCATCGCCTTCTCGATGCGCGCGCGAGAACGCCGGGTAGGCCACGGCGCGGATGGTGCCCATCACGTCGCGCGCAAACAGGTTCATCAGCCCTTGCGCGCGACTGGCGATCGCCACTTGGCTGAAGTCCAGGATCTTGCCGACGGCGAGGTCATTCATGTCCATGGAAATGGACGTGACCACGTTCGCCGCCGTCACCGGCCCGCCGAAGCCGACGATCTGCCGCCAGCGCTGCAGCTGCGGCATGGGCAGCCGGCCCCAGGCGCCCGCCAGGCTGACGCCCACGGCCATGGTCAGGCTGCTCGCGATCTCCCCCAACGCCAGGCTGACGGAGCCCGCGCCGACCCAGGCGGCCCCCAGCGTCGTGAAGCAGCTGGTCACGGCCGCGCACACATTGATCCGCATCAGCGCATCGAAGCGCATGTCACGGCGCAGCAGAGAGATGGAGATCGAATTGAAGGGCAGGATCAGGAAATTGACCGAGATGATCCGGATGATGTTGACGAGGCTGGGCTCGCGGTAGAAGTCCGCGATCCAGGGCGCTGCCAGATTGATCAGCAGGAACAGGCCGGCGCCCAGCAGGATGGACAGGCCCAGGGCGCTGCCCACGTCCTCCCGGCCCAGGTCTTTCTTCTGGATGAGGTAGTTGGCCAGGCCGAAATCGCGCACCACCTGGGCCATGCTGATCAGGGCCATGGAGACCGAGTAGAGCCCGATCTCGTGCGGCGTCAGCAGGCGTGCCAGCAGCGTGAACGACACCAGCTGCAGGCCGATCAGCAGGTAGCGCTCCAGGAAGGCGAAGCCGAGGGACCGGCGCACCGTGCTCATGCCGCGCTCTCAGTAGACGTTGTTGCGTTTCTGGGAGCGCGCCTTGACCCAGGCCGGGTAGGCCGCCGGGCGCAGGCGGGAGATCCAGCGGCTCAGCATCGTGCCCCAGGCTCGCCAGATGCGCAGCTCGCGCAGGAAGCGGTCGGCGGGCGGCTCGCCGCGCAGCGGCGCCACGGCCCAGGCCAGCACGTCCTGCAGCGTGCGGCGGTACAGCCACAGCGGGACCCAGGCCAGGTGCCTGACGCCCGGCTGCATGTCCTGCCAGGGCGAGATCCCGGCCTTGAGGGACCAGCGGCGGAAGTAGCGCTTGCTGAGCAATTGTTCGTCCACTGGCGCGCGGACGATCCAATCGGGCTCGTAGGCGACACCGACGCCGCGGCGCATGCAGCGCTGGCCGAACTCGAAGTCCATGTGGCGGAAGTGCGCCTCGGAGAAACCGCCCACGCGGTCGAACAGCGCGGCGCGGGCGGCCATGTTGGAGCCGGCGGGCGCGTACTCGGGCGAGGGCGGTGCCCGCCGCTCGTCTCCCAAGTCCACGCCGGCCAGGATGGCGGCCATGTCTCGATGGAACCACTTCGGGGCGCCGCTGGCCGGCCAGTCAAGCAGGGTCTTGCCACCGACCAGTTCGATGCCGGCATCGTCGAAGAGCCGGATGGTGTGCTCGCACCAGTCGGGCGGGAAGAGGATGTCGTCATCCGTGAACGACAGCAGTTCGCAGCCCAGGCTGCGGGCATGGGCAATGCCGGTGTTGAGCGCGAACTGTTTGCCCTGGCGACCCTCGAAGAGGTAGTGCAGCCGCCCGACCGGCCAGTCAGCCTGGGCCGCCTCCACCACCGCTCGCGTGCCGTCGCTGGAGTTGTTGTCCATGACGATGAACTCCACGCCGCGGCCCGGGGCCAGCTGCTGGCTGCGCAGCGAGTCCAGCGTGATGCGCAGCGTCTCCGCCCGATTCCATGTGCAGATGATGACGGCGAGGCGGGTGGACATTCGCGGCGGGGAGATCTCGGTTGGGCGGAGTGCGGGCCGGTGGTCCGGCCCTGCGAAGACGGCGCCGTCGGCAGGGTGCGCCAGTTGAGCCGGCCAGTGTAGATGCCGGCGTGCGCGGTGTTCCCCCCTCGATTGGGCTGTATCGCCCTCGCAGCCCGCCGCTGTGTGTCACTTATCATGGCTTCGGGCTGGGCGAGCGCGCGCTCTCGCGCGCTTTTCGGCCTGCTTGCCTCGCGCCTGCGGGCCCGGTCTGGGCGCTTGCGGGCCTTCCCTGGAACTCCTGAACACCTCAACGGAATGAGTCTTGCTGGTCTGCGCCCGGAACGATGTGTGATCACCGGGGCCTCGGGCTTCATCGGCTCGCATCTGTGTGAACGCCTGCAGGGGCGGCAACCGATGGTGGCCATGCTGCGGAGCGCGGCGGCCGTGCAAGACTGGCGAAGCCGCGGCCGCGAGGTGGTGCAGGCCGATCTGCTCGATCCCCAGCGCTTGAAGGAGGCCTTGCGGGGCTGCGACGCCGTGGTGCATCTGGCCCAGGGCGACCGCGCCGAACAGGCCACGCGTCATCTGGTCGAGGCATCGGTGGCCGCGGGTGTGCGCCGCTTCGTGCACATCAGCACGATGTCCGTGCACGGCCCGGTGCCGGGGCCAGAGGCGGCGTCCGAAGACACCGCCGTCATCGGCCGTTATGGCCATGACTACTCCGATTCCAAGGCCGAGCAGGAGGCCTGCGTGCAGGCCGCCCACGACCGAGGCGATCTGCCGGTCGTCATCCTGCGGCCCACCGTCGTCTACGGCCTGGGGGGGCATTTCGAGCGGCAGGTCATCGACCAGGCGCGCCAGGGGCGGGTGACGGTGTTCGATGAAGGGCAGGGCGTCTGCAATGCGGTCTTCGTCGAGGACGTTTGCGATGCCATCGATGCCGCTCTGGTGCGCCCCGAGGCGCTGGGGCAGGCCATGTTCATCAACGGCGACGAGGCCCTGACCTGGGGGCAGTTCATCCATACGTTTGCGGAGATGGTGCAGCCGCCGCCGCGCTTCGAGCGACTCGACTCGGCAGCCGCGCAGGCTTACTGGGCCGCCCATCCACCGCTCCAGGCGGGCGGCCTGACGGATCGCGTCTGGCGCAAGCTCAAGCGGCTGACTGGATGGCAGCCACCGGTCGCGCCCTGGCCGCCTCAGGGGCGTATCTGGCGCGAGACCTTCCCGATCCAGTTCCGCAACGACAAGGCCAAGCGCCTGCTGGGCTGGCGGCCGCAGGTGGACTTTGCACAGGGCGCTGCCCGCAGCGAGGACTGGCTCCGGGCCCAAGGCCTGCTGGGCAAGGTCGCGGCGTGAGCCGCCCACGCGCGGTCATCGTTGGCGCTGGGCTGGGCGGTTGTGTGCTGGCCCATGCACTGAGCGACACCCACGACATCACGCTGGTCGAGCGGGGCGAGTCGGTCGTTGACCCGCGCTTCCCGGTTTGCGATGTGGGCCTGCCGGCGGTGACCGAGCCGCACTTCGGCGCAGGCCTGGGCGGCTCGACGCAGCTGTGGCACAACGGCCTCATCGAGATCGATGAGGAAATCTTCGCCGCCCATTGGCCCTGGCCCAAGGCCGAGCTGGACCCTTACTACGCGCAGGCGTTCTCTCTGCTGTCCGGCGTCGAGCTGCCACGGGTGCGGGAGGCGATCGAGCAACTGAAGCAGCGCTACCGCGAGCTGGGTCTGCCGCCCGGGCTGATGCAGGGCCTGTACTACCCGCGCTGGCCGCGCAACCTGTGGGCCACCTTGGGCCTGCAGGGGCGCGTGACGGTGGTGGCAGGCAATGTGGTGGACTTCGATGTCGGGCCCGAAGGGCGCATCGCCGGACTGCTGGTGGAGCAGGGCGGATCACGCGAGCGCGTCGAGGGCGACGTGTTCGTGCTGTGTGCCGGCGGCCTGTCCTCGCCGGTGCTGCTGCAGAAGCTGCAGGCCCGCCTGCCCCTGCCCGGGCTGGCGCATGCCGGCGCCCACTACGAAGACCACCCGATGGGCTTTGTCGGTGAGGTCGAGGTCACGGTGCCGCTGTACCGCCTCTGGAACTACCGGGTGCCGGGGACGGACGGCAACCTGCGCCTGCCGCTCGTGGTCAAGCGCGATGGCCTGCACATGTCCTTCCAGCTGCGCCCGGCGGCCAATTACTACCGCGCCAGCCGGCGTGAGCAGGTGGGCAGCGTGCTGAACGAGCTGCGCCGCAACCCCTGGAACCCGGCGCACTACGCGCGTCTGCTGCGCCATTGGGATGACATCCTCGACATCCTGTCCTTCAAGTTCGGCATCCACCTGCCCACGCGTCACTACACGCTGCTGCTGTGCGCCCAGATGCCCACGGCCGCTGAAGCTTCGGTGTGGAGCCGTCCGCGCGACGACGGGGCGGGTGAGGTCGGGGTGCGTCGCTGGCACCTGACGCCCGCCTTCCGTGAGCAGATGGAGGCGGCGGTGCGCGACGTGCTGGCGTGGCTCGCGCCCGTCACCCGCGCATCACGCGTGTTCTCGGGCTGGCAGGCGGACCTGCGCTCCGCCGCCCATCACTCGGGCACGGCCCGCCTGTCTGACAGCCCGGATGCCGGTGTCTGCGACCCCCAGGCGCGCGTGCATGGCCTGGCCAACCTCTATGTCTGTGACGGCTCGCTGATCCCGGCCAGCGGCATCGCCAATACCGGCCTCACCATTGCCGCGCTGGCGCTGCGCCTGGCTGCCCACCTGGGCGGCCGGCGCACGCCTGGCGCCTGACCCACGTCTCCCCATGAATCTGCATGTCGCCATGGTCGCCCGCACGTTGAACGTGCGGCATTTGCGGGGCACGGGGCGCTATGTGCAGGAGATCCTGCGCAACGTGACCCCGGCCGATGAAGTGCGCTGGACGGCCTATGCGCACGACCCCGCCTTGCCCTTTCGGGTGCCGGAGCCGCTGCTGGGCCGTGCCGAGCTGTTCGAGTTCCGTGGTGACCGCTTCCACCTGTGGGAGCAGATCGGCTTGCCACTGAAGTTGCGCCAGTCCGGCGCGCAGATCCTGCATTGCGGCGAAAACACCGCGCCGGTCTGGCAGCCCCTGCCCACCATCGTCACCATCCATGACACGGTGCCCTGGTCCGACGAAACCCACGGCGTGCAGCACGCCTACATGCACCATGTGCAGCGACTGGCCTTGCAGCGCTGTGCCCATGTCATCACCATCAGCGAGTCGTCCCGGCGTGACATCGTGGCCCGCTGGCCCTTCCTGGCCAATCGCCTGACGGTCATCTCGCACGGCATCGCCGATGACTTCTTCAGCGACGAGCGAGCGCCGCTGCCCGACAGCCTGCTGCAGGCGCTCGGCGGCGCGCCCTACCTGCTCTATCTCGGTGGTGCCCAGGCGCGCAAGCGCTTCGACTGGGCCGTGGAGTTGCTGGCCCGCAGCGGGCGCGAGGATCTGCACCTGATCGGTTGCGGCTTCGGCGCCGGCACCGCGCCGCTGGATCGCATCCCGCCTGCGCTGCGTGCGCGCGTGCACATCGCGCCCTTCCTGGAGGATGCGGAGCTGGTGAGCCTGTACCGTGGCGCCCAGGCAGCGATCTACCCGACCTTGTACGAGGGGTTCGGCTTTCCCGCCGTCGAAGCCCAGGCCGCCGGCACGCCGGTGCTCTTCAGCCCGGTCAGCAGCCTCGTGGATCTCGTGGGCCCGCTGGCCTGGACGAACGAACCGCAGGATTTCGACGGCTGGCTGGCCTCGCTGCAGGCCATCCTGGCCCTGCCGGCCGAGGTGCGGGCGGAGCGCGCCCAAGCGGGCATGCGCTGGGCGAGAGGCTTCTCCTGGCGCCGCAGCGTCGAGAAGCACTTGGAGGTCTACCGCGAGGTGCTGGCGCGTTCACGCCGCCGTTGACGCCTCCACGCGGTGGCGGTGGCGGCCCGTTGCGTTCAGTCGCGCGGGACGACGCGCCGGAACAGCGACTTGCCGAGCTTGGTCAGCGTCTGTGCGCGGTACGGGCCGGTCGCCAGCAGCCGGGCGAAGGCCTTGAGCCCGACCCCCAGGTCGCCCTTGGCCACGTGCGAATCGGCAAAGTTGCACCAGCCCCGGTGCTGGAACATCTGCAGTGCCCGGGCATCGACGTCGTGCCCCGGCGGCATGCTCATGCCGAAGCGCTGCAGCAGCCGGCTGCGCATGAGCTCGTGGCTGTTGACGGGAGGAATGCGCCGCGACAACGAGACCGCATGCTGGCGGTACAGCACGAAGGACTCGGCAAGCCGCACGAATCGGTGCTGGGTGCTGGCGCGCACGAGGTATTCCCAGTCATCGGTCTTCTGGTCGTCGGTCAGGAAGCCACCCAGGCGCTCCCAGGCGCTGCGTCGCCACACGACCGAGGAGGGCAGCGCGTAGTTGTCCAGGATCAGGTGCGGGTAGATCCAGCCTGACAACGATTCGTCCACCTGGCCGGCGCGGGGCTCGGCGAAGTAGGCCGGGCGCGGTTCGCCATGCCAGACATCGAACGCGGTGTAGCAGAAATCGTGGTCGGGCCGCTGGCGCAGCGCCTCGAGCTGCAGGCGCAGCTTCTCGGGGTGCCAGAGGTCGTCCGCATCGAGCAGGGCGACGAATTCGGAGTCGGCCTCGCCCATACCGCGGTTGCGGGACTTGGACATGCCCCGGTTCTCTTGCGAGATGAGCTTGACCCGTGGGTCGTCGCAAGCCGCGCGCTCGGCCGTGGCGTCGCTTGAGCCGTCGTCGATGACGGTGACCTGCAGGTCACCCATCGTCTGCGCCAGTGCGGACTTGACCGTGTCGGCGATGAAGTCCTGGGCGTTGAAGGCGGGGATGACGATGTTGACGCGAGGCATGGACGGGGCGGCTTATCGGGGGACCTGTGCGTCCGAGGCCGGCGCGGAAGCCGCCGACGCGGCGGTTGCCGAAGCGGCGGAGGCCGCTGCGTCAGGCGCTGCTGGCTCGGGGTCTTTCCAGCGCCCGACGGCGGTCAGCTGCTGGCGCAGCTCCACCCGCGTCATGCCCATGGCCATGGCCCGGTGGGCCTGGACGAGCGCTTTGTCGTAGTCCTTCATGTCGAAATACAGCATGCCCGCGTTGAACTGCGTGAGCGGGTTGTCGGTGGCCCGCTCGACCACGTAGGCCAGGAATCGCTGCGCTTCATCCAGCCGCTGCTTGCGGATCAGGTAGTTGACGTAGAGCATGCGGAAGACATGGTCGTCGGGGGCGAAGTTCATGCCCCGGCCGAAGTAGCACTCCAGCGTCATGTCCGACCCCTCGGCGGGGTCCCGCTTGGTGCGCTCCACCAGGCGTTCCAGCGTGATGATGGCTCGCGCGTGATTGGGGAAGACAGCCAGCGTGTAGCCGATGTCGCCGCCGAACGGGCCCGTGGCGCCCTTGGTCAGGGTCTCGAC
>JAIPCJ010000132.1 GCA_021738245.1 Methylotenera sp.
GGCCCTGCGTCGCGCCCGGGTGCATGGCGACCCGCGTGAGCTCGGCGCGGCCCAGGCGGCGCTCGCGCCCTGGTGGAGCCAGGCTGACGCGCCGGCGCAGGCGGGGCTGCTGCGCGCGCGGGTGCGGCAGGCGCAGCACCACTTCGACGCGGCCCTGGCCGATCTGCACCGGCTGCTCGGGCGCGCCGGTCTGGCCCCGGACGACCGCGCCCAGGCGCTGCTGGACGCCGCCGCCCTGCACCAGCTGCGTGCCGACCTGCCGCAGGCCCGCGCGCTGTGCGAGCAGCTGCGCACCTTGGCACCCCTGCAGGCGTCGGCCTGCCTGGCTGAGCTGGACAGCCTCACCGGCCAGGCCCCGGCTGCCGCGCAGGTGCTCGCACGACTGGGGGCCGACCGCAGCCCCGCGCCCTGGCTGGCGCTGATGCGCGCCGAACTGGCCGAGCGCCTGGGTGATGAAGCTGCCGCGCCGATGCTCTACCGCCTGGCCTTGGCCGCGGAGGACGAGGTCTACACCCGGGCCGCGCTGGCGGATTGGCTGCTGGCCCGCCAGCGCGCTGCCGAGGCATTGGCGCTGCTGGAGCGCAGCCCGGACGCCGATGCCGATGCGCTGCTGCTGCGCCGCGTGATCGCGATGCGCCAGCTCGGCCGCGACGCCACGGCGCTGGCTGCCCGCATGCGCGAGCGCCTGGCGGCTGCCGACCGGCGCGAGCCCGGCAAGCATGCACGCGAGCAGGCGCGTTTCGCGCTCGACGTGATGCAGCAGCCGCGCGAGGCCTTGCGTCTGGCGCAGGCCAACTGGGCCCTGCAGCGCGAGCCAGCCGACGCCGTGCTGCTGTGGCGCGCCGCCCTGGCAGCCGGCCGCGAGGGCGACGCGCCGCGCCAGGCGCTCGCCCGCGAGCTTCGCGCCATGGGCTGGCAGGATGCCCGCCTGAGCACCCTCGACCGGAGCCTTGCACCGTGATCCGCTGCCTGCTGTGGTTGACCCTGTTGTTTGCTGGTGGCGCCCAGGCCCACCAGGCCAGCGAGGCCTATGTCATCTATCGCATCGAGGGCGCCCAGGTGCAGCAGCGCCTGGACGTGGCGCTGCGCGACCTCGATCGCGACCTGGCGCTTGACGCCGATGGCGACGGCGCGCTCAGCTGGGGCGAGGTGCGTGGCCGCTGGCCGGACATCGAGCGCCTGGCTGCCGAGGGCCTGCGCTTCACGGCCGACGGCATGGCCTGCACGCCGCTGGACCGACCCACGCCGCAGCTCGAAGCACACAGCGACGGCACCTACGCCGTGCTCATCAGCCACTGGCGCTGCCCGTCACCCGTCCAGGCGCTGATGCTGGATTACCGTCTGTTTGCTCGGAGCGATGCGGCCCACCGCGGGCTGGTGCGCCTGGAGGGCTCGGCGGGGGAGCCTCTGGTCCTGGTGCCGGGCGCGGGCCAGCGACGACTCCATGCCGAGGAGGGCCGCGGGCTGGGTGGGTTCATCGTGGAAGGCATGGGCCACATTGCCGGCGGGCTGGACCATGTGCTCTTCCTCGTCACGCTGCTGCTGGTGGCCGTGTTCCGGCGTGACGGCGCGGGGTGGCAGCCGCGCGAGAGACCGCGCAGCGTGCTGGCCGAGACGCTCAAGCTCGTCACCGCCTTCACGCTGGCGCATTCGGTCACGCTCGGCCTGGCGGCGGGCGGCTTCATCGATCCGCCGGCGGCTGCCGTCGAATCCCTGATCGCCTTGACCGTGCTGCTGGCGGCGCTGGACAACCTGCGCCCCTTCGTGCCCGGGCCGCGCTGGGCGATGGTGGCCGTGTTCGGGCTGGTGCACGGCGTGGGCTTTGCCGGCCCGCTGAAAGACCTGGGCCTGCGGGGCGGCGCGCTCGTGCTGCCCCTGTTGGGGTTCAACGTGGGCGTGGAGCTGGGCCAGCTCGCCGTGGTCGCGCTGCTGCTGCCGCCGGCGTTGTTGATGCGCGGCCAGCCCCTCTACCGGCGCGCCATCGTGCCGGTGCTGTCGGCCGGCGTGGCCGCCCTGGCCGGCGTGTGGTGCCTGGAGCGGGCCTTTGGCTGGCAGTGGCTCGGTTGAGAGCCCCCGCCGCAGCGTCGCCCCGGCCTTGCGGCTGGCGGGGCGGCGCTGACCGTCAGGGCTTCACGGGCCGCGGGTAAGGCCCGGGCTTGACCTCGCGCACCGGCTCGGCGGCCATGCGGCGCTTGAGCTCGGCGATGGCGGCGTCGAGTTGCGCGTCCTGGCCGAGAGCGGTGGCGCGCGGCGGGTTGTCGACTTCGATGTCCGGGGTCACGCCCACGCCTTCGATCAGGAAGCGCCCGTCGGCGTCGATCTGGCCGCTCTCGGCGGCACGCATGATGCCGTTGTCCAGCAGCCGGTTCTGGTCGGAGAGCCACACGCCCGCGCCGGAGCTGCGCTTGCCGATGACGGGGCCGAGCTTCAGGCGCTTGAAGCCTTCGGCGAAGGTCTCGCCGTCGGAGTAGGTGTCCTCGTTCATCAGCACCACGGTGTGGCCGCGGTAGACGTTCTGCATGTTGGCGTACACGGCCGAGCCGGCCGGCGAGCGCGTCTGCCAGAAGGCCCAGGCGCGGCGCAGCAGCTTCTCGAGAATCCAGCTGTCGATGCTGCCGCCGTTGTTGTAGCGAACGTCGATGATGAGCCCGTCTCGGTCGATGGCCGCGTAGAACTCGCGCACGAAGTCGGCGATGTCTGCCGGCCCCATCGCACTGAGGTGCACATAGCCGATGCGGCCCTGGCCCGCCTGCTCGACCGCGCGGGCGCGCCCCACGCGCCAGTCGTTGTAGCGCAGCTGGTTCTCGCGGCGCTGCGCCACCGGGGTGACGATGCGCTGCACCCGCTGTTCGCCTTGCTTGACGTCCAGCAGCACCTGCCGCCCCGCCTGGCCGCGCAGCAGCTCCAGCAGATGCGGCGCATCGGCCGTGGGCCGGCCGTTCACGGCCGTGATGATGTCGCCCACCTTCAGGTCGACACCCGGCGCGGCCAGCGGCGGCGCCTCGCCGGGCAGTTCGGCCTCGTGGGCATAGATGGCATCGATGCGCCAGCCCGCCGGCGTGCGCGAGAAGCGGCCGCCCAGGCCGGCCAGGCCGGGTTCGTCACCTGCCGGGCGCACATCGCCCGGGCCGACCTGGCTGTGCAGGGCGCCGAGCTCACCGACCATCTGGGCCATCAGGTCCGCCAGTTCGTAGCGGTCGGTCACGCGGTCCACCAGGGGCTCGTACTTGGCGCGCACGGCGGGCCAGTCCACACCATGCATGGCGGCGTCGTAGAAGAAATCGCGGTGCATGCGCCAGGCATCGGCAAACATTTGCTTCCACTCGGCCCGCGGCTGGGTGGCGATCTGCCAGTCGCTCCAGCGCACCTGTTGCTTGGCGAGATCGGCCGGCAGCTTGGGCGCGGCATCGACGATCAGCACCTCGGGGGCAGCGTTGCCCTGGTTGCGCACCAGCATGAGCTTCTTGCCGTCGGCGCTCAACTCGTAGCCGCGCACGTCCTGCGCCAGCACCTCGGGGTTGCCGCCCTGGTTGTCGATGCCGATGGACTTGAGCTGGGTCTTGCGGTCGAAGTCCTGGTCCAGGAACCACAGCCGCTTGCCGTCCGACCGCAGGGCGCGGTAGTTGCCAGCCGCTACCGGCAACTCGTACAGGCGACCCGCCAGGCCCTCGAACTGGATGGCGGGCTTGGCCTTGGGATCGGGCTTCTTGTCCGCGCCGGCCGGCGTGTCGGGCTTGCGCTCGGTGGGGTTCTTGTCGGTGGCCTTTTTGTCCTGGGCGCGCTGTTCGTCGGCCTTCTTGTCGGCGCTGGATTCGAGTTCATCCTTGGCCGCGAAGGGCGAGCGCAGACCCGGCTGCAGCGCCAGTGCGTAGAGCTTGGTGCGCAGGCCGAAGAACGGGCCGGTGTTGCGGTCGCCCCAGGGGCTGCCCCCACCCGTGGTGGCGAAGTTGCGGTTGGACGCGAAATACAGCCACTGGCCATCGGGGCTGAAGGTGGCGGCGGTGGTGTCGTAGCGGTCGCTGGTCAGCGTGTGGGTGCGACCGTCGGCGGTGTTGTAGAGCTCGAGCTGGCCGCGGTCCGGGTGGCGCAGCGAGCGCGTCCAGGCCAGGGTCTTGCCGTCCGCGCTCCAGCCCTGCAGCTCGGGCGCTTCGCCGCGCTGGCCCTGGGCGATCTGCTTTGTGGATTTGGCCTTCAGGTCGGTCAGCCAGACGCGGTGTTCCTTGTCGGTGTGCGCGACCCAGCGGCCATCGGGCGACGGCAGCAGGGCCAGGCGCAGGGTGGTGGCGCCAGAGGTCAGGCGCTCGGGCTGCCCGCTGCCGTTGGCGGCAAAGCGCCAGAGTTCGGTCTCGCCGCTGAAGTCGCAGATCGCCAGCACGCTCTTGCTGTCGCTGCTGAACTCGCCCTTGCGGCAGCGGCCGTCAGCCGGCTGCGGCAGCTCGGCACGGCGCAGTTGCTGCACGCCCTGGGTCGCGAGATGACCCCGCGCGGCCAGCAGCACGCGCTCGCCGTTCGGGGCGAAGGACGTGTCGGTCAGGAAGTCCTGCGGCTTCTTGACCCAGCGCTCGCGTTGCTGGTCGAAGTCGCCCCCGAGGCGGATGTCGAGCTTGCTCGGGGCCGTGGTCTGCGCCAGGTCGGCGAGGTAGAGGTCGGCGCCCAGCGCGTAGACGACGCGGCTGCCGTCGGCGGAGGCATGGCGGATGTCCCAGCCCTTGTGCGTGGTGTGCTGGCGCAGATCGCCGCCCTGGGCGTTGACCGACCACACATTGACGCTGCCGTCGCGGTCGGACAGGAAGGCGATGCGGTCCTGGCCACCCGCGCGGTAAGGCATGGGGCGGCGGTCGTTGTTGCCCTCGGCCACCAGCGGGCGGGCTTCGGACTTGTCGGTCAGGTCCATGACCCACAGCCGGGCGATGGCGCCCCCGCGGTACTGCCGTGCGTTGTCGCCGCGCAGGCCGCTGCGGGTGAAGTACAGCGTGCGGCCATCGGCGCTCAGCGCCGCGTCGCTCGCCTGGCCCACGGGCAACTGGCGGCGCTGGCCGGTTTTCATGTCGATGGCGAAGAGCTGCGAGCCCGGGCCGCCGTCCAGCCCGGTGTACAGCACCTCACCGGCCGCGGTGATGCCCCAGACCTTGAGGCCGCCGCCTTCCCAGGTCAGGCGGCGCGGCACGCCCCCGGCGACCGGCATCACGTAGATCTCGGTGCCGCCGTCGTATTGGGCCGTGAAGGCCAGCCACTGGCCGTCAGGAG
Organism: Methylotenera sp.; assembly: GCA_021738245.1. Classification (GTDB taxonomy): domain Bacteria; phylum Pseudomonadota; class Gammaproteobacteria; order Burkholderiales; family Burkholderiaceae_C; genus Pelomonas. The sequence continues at coordinate 5,248 of JAIPCJ010000132.1, forward strand.
AGACAGCCGGCTGGCTTTCCTGGCCGGGGTGGGTGGTCAGGCGTTGGGCGTCCCCGCCTTGGGTGCTGGCGCGCCAGAGGTCGCCCTCGGCCACCAGGAAGACCTGATCGCCGCGCAAGGCGGGCTGGCGGTAGTAGCCCGGGGTGGCCGCATCGGCGCCGGTGGCGGCCGTGGCGCACAGGGCCAGGGTGAGGGCAGTGAGGGTCAAGCGTGGCATGGCGTCTTTCCTGGAAGCGGCGGCATTGTGAGCCGACCCACACCCCGGGTGATTCGTCATGTGGACAAAATGATTCGCGCCATCAGGGTGCATGCGCCCTGTCTGTGCGCCGCTGCCGCACGTTGGTGCCGCTGAGGCGCCCAGGCCACAGCCTGCCCCCCGCAACTCCGGGGGAAGGCGGGTTCTCCGCGTTGACCGATTTTGACTGGGTAGTGAAAGTCGCCGCGCAACCTTCCTCCCCTCCCCACCGTCTGGAGTTCAGCGCATGTCTTCTCGAATCTTCCTGGCCGCCCTGGCCCTGTCGGCCGCAGCGTCCGCCCAGGCCGCCGTGTCCGTCGGCAGCACGTCATTCACGTACAGCCAGAGCTTTGACACGCTGGCGTCGTCGGGGTCGGTGACCTTCGTCAACGACACGACGCTGACCGGCTGGAGTCTTTTCCGTGCGCTTGGAACGTCCATGGCGGTGAACGCAGGCACCGGCAGCAGCAACGCCGGCGGCTTCTACAGCTTTGGTGCCTCTGCGTCCGCAGAGCGCGCGCTCGGATCGATCGCGAGCACCAGCACAGGCACCATCAACTACGCCCTCTCCCTGACCAACAACTCCGGCAGCGCGCTGGACAGCTTCACGTTGGGCTACGACGGTGAACAGTGGCGCAATGGTGGCGTCGCCGCCGCGCATGCGCTGACCGTCCAGTACGGCTTCGGTAGCAGCTACGCCTCCGTCAGTTGGCAAACGGCAGGGGCCGGCTTTGATTTCACGTCGGTGGTCGGCTCCACGACGGCCGCCGCAGTCGATGGCAACGCGGCCGGCAAAGTGGCCGGTCTCGGCGGCACCATCGCGACGAATTGGGCTGTCGGTGACACCCTGTGGATCCGTTGGACGGACGTGGACAACACCGGCGGTGACCATGGCCTCGCCATCGACAACGTCAGCTTCAGCGTGACCGCCGCCGCCGTGCCCGAGCCCACCAGCCACGCGCTGATGCTGGCCGGGCTGGGGGCGGTGGGCTTCATCGCGCGCCGCCGCCGCAGCTGACGCTTCATACCCATGACCACAGCGGCCCTTCGGGGCCGTTGTGCGTTGTGGCACCCGGCCGCGTGTCGCCGCGATGTCGGCGTCAGGCGGCGGCGTCCCCGGAAGGTGGCTCAGGCAGTCCCTCGTGGACACGGGGCGTGAGAGGCAGATAGTGATGCGCGTTGCGATGCCCGGGGAGGGTTCCACATGCCGCGTCTTTTCATCTCGCTCGCGCTGTGCCTCGGCGCGTCCCTGGCTCAGGCCGATGACGGTGACACGCTGAGGGCCTCCGCGGTCCAGCTCACCGGCCTGTCTGCGCCGGTCGAGCTGTCGCGTGACCGCAGCGGCATCGTCCATGTGCAGGCCCGCAACGAGGCCGACCTGTGGTTCATGCAGGGCTTCGTGCATGCGCGCGACCGGCTCTTCCAGATGGACCAGTACCGGCGCACCGCCAGTGGCACGCTGGCCGAGTTGCTGGGCACGGGGGCGCTGGCCTCGGATGTGCAGTTCCGCACCATCGGGCTGCGCCGGGCCGCCGAGAAGTCGCTCGCAGCCCTGTCACCCGAAGCGCTGGCGGCGCTGCAGGCCTATGCCCGGGGCGTCAATGCCTACATCGCCGCCTACCCGCTGCCGGTGCAATACCGCGCGCTGGAGCTCACCCAGGTCGCGCCGTGGACGCCGCTGGACAGTGTGGTCATCGGCAAGCTGTTCGCGGCCCAGCTCTCGCTGGAGACCGACATCGACAACACCCTGGCGCTGGCGGCGTATCAGCGCGCCGGTGCCGTGGCCGGCTTCGATGGCAAGGCCCTGTTCTTCGACGACCTCAACCGCGTCGCCCCGCTGGACACCGCCTCGACCCTGCCGGACGCCACGCAGCGCCCGCCGCGGGCTCCGGGCGGCCCGCACCGCCCGCGCGCAGCCCAGGGCGCGGCCGTGGCCGATGAGGTCGACCGGCTGGCCAGCCGCTGGCGCGAGCAACTGCGCCTCGTGCCGGCGCTGCGCGGCATCACGCAGCGTGACCATCGGGCCGGCTCCAACCTGTGGGCGGTCAGCGGGCGCTACACCGACAGCGGCCGTCCCCTCATTGCCAACGACAAGCACCTGTCGCTGACCGCGCCCGGCGTCTGGTACCCGATCGGCCTGAGCGTGAGCGGGGCGGCGGGCGCACCGCTGCAGGCGGTGGGCGACAGCTTTGCGGGCGTGCCCATGCTGCTGGGCGGCTACACCCGCGACATCGCCTGGGGCAGCACCAACTCCCTGTTCGACGTGACCGACACCTACCAGGAGCGCCTGGTGCCCGACGCCAGCTCGCCCAGTGGGCTGAGCAGCGTCTACAAAGGCCAGCTGGAGCCGGTCATTCCCATCCCGCAGACCTACCGCGCCAACCGGCCGGGCGACGGTGTGCCGGACAACCTCGTCACGGTGCCGGCCGGCGGTGACATCCCGCCGGTGACGCTCATCGTGCCGCGCCACGGCCCGGTCGTGCAGTTCGACCGCGCCACCGGATCGGCGCTGACCCTGCAATGGGCTGGCGCCGGCCCCACCCGCGAGGTGGACGCGCTGTTGCGCATCATCCGCGCGACGACGGTGGGCGAGTTCAAGGCGGCATTGCAGTTTTTCGACGTGGGCGCGCAGAACTGGATCGTGGCCGATGGCCGGGGCGACCTGGGCTACTTCACCAGCGGCGAGGTGCCGGTGCGCGAAGACCTGCAGGCCGGCTACGTCAATGGGCTGCCGCCGCACTTCATCCGCAACGGCCAGGGCGGCAACGAATGGCTGCCGGTGCGCAACCCGCAGCCGCAGCAGGCGCTGCCCTACGAGGTGCTGCCGTTTTCGGAGCTGCCCCAGATCATCAACCCGCCAGCCGGCTTTCTCGTCAACGGCAACAACGATCCGCTGGGCGTCACCTTCGACAACAACCCCTTCAACGAGACCCGGCCGGGGGGCGGCATCTACTACCTGTCGTTCAACTTCAACGACTCCACCGGCCTGCGCGCAGGCCAGATCACCGCGCGGCTGAAGGAGGTGCTGTCACGCCGGCGCGTGCGCTTCGAGGACATGCAATCCATCCAGGCCGACAGCACCATCCGCGATGCGCGGGTGCTGCTGCCGCACCTGCTGCGCGCCTTCGACCGGGCCCGCCGCCCCGGCGCCTTGCCGGCACTTGCCGCGCTGGCTGCGCAGCCCGGCGTGGCCGAGGCGGCCAGCCGTCTGCGTCGCTGGGACCACACCAGCCCGACCGGCCTCACCGAAGGCTGGGACGCTGACAAGCCCGCCGGCCGGCAACCGTCGGCCGAGAGCGTGCGCGCCTCGGTGGCCGCCACGCTCTACAACCTGTGGCGCAGCCGCCTGGCGGCCAACACGGTCGACCGCGTGGTGGGCGGCGCCGGGCTGCCGGTGCCGGACGCGGGCCCCTTGCTCATCGCCGTGGGGCACCTGCTGGAGAGCTTCCCGCAGAACGGCGGCCGGGGCGCCTCGGGCCTGGACTTCTTCCCGGTGCCCGGGGTCGCGGCGGCGGAGGACCGGCGTGACCTCGTGCTGCTGCAAAGCCTGGCCGATGCGCTCACGCTGGCCGCCAGCGATACCTTCAAGCCGGCCTTCGGCAACTCCACGAACCAGGCGGACTACCGCTGGGGGCTGCTGCATCGCGTGGAGTTCAGGAGTGAACTGGGCGCACCGTTCACCTTGCCGTCGCCGGGCAGCGCCTACCCGCCGCCGTTGCCCGGCCGCGCCGGCATCCCGGTCGACGGGGGCTACCAGACGGTCGACGTCGCCGGCTTCGAGCCTCGGGCGGCCACGCCGGATGACTTCATCAGCCGGCATTCGGCCTCTCAGCGCCTGGTGGCCGAGTTCGCGCCGTGGGGCACGTCCCGGGTCGAGAACGTCTGGCCCGGCGGGTTGAGCGAGCAGCCGGGCGGCGTGGGCTATGCCCGCTACCTGAAGGACTGGCTGGGCAATGAGGCCGTGCCGCTGCGGCTGCAGGGGCGGGAGGCGGTGGAGCGGTTCAAGCCCTGAGCCGCCGAGCGCCAACGCGCCGGTCAGGCCGGGCCTGCCGCGATGCCTGCGGTGACCTGGCCGGCGGGCACATGGGCCGCCGCGCTCTCGACATGGCCGGCCTGGTCGTCGAAGAAGAAGTCGGGCTCGAACTCGCGCAGGAACTCGCCCTTGGCCAGGCCGCCGAGGAACATGGCTTCGTCGACCTCGATCTGCCAGTCCATCAGCGTGCGGATCGCCCGCTCGTGGGCGGGGGCGCTGCGGGCCGTGACCAGCGCCGTGCGGACCCGCATGCCACCGCCGGGCGATTGCTGGAGCCGGTGCAGCGCTTCCAGCACCGGCTTGAAGGGGCCAGCTGGCAGCGGCAGGTGGGCGCGGGAGGTCTCGTGGTCGCGGAAGGCGGCCAGGCCGTCACGCTGGAACACTTGCTCCGCTTCGTCGGAGAACAGCACCGCGTCGCCATCGAACGCGATGCGCAACTCCTGCGGATGCGCGGCCGAGGCACGGGCGGCCTGCGGCATCACACGGGCTGCGGCCACACCGGCCTGCAGCGCCTGGCGCACATCGGCTTCGTTGGTGGACAGAAAGAGCTGGGCCGACAGCGGCTTCAGGTACCGCCATGGCGATGCGCCCCGTGTGAACACACCGCGCTCGACCGGCAGGCCGTAATGGCGCGCGGAGCGGAACACGCGCATGCCCGAGATGGGGTCGTTGCGCGACAGCACCACCACCTCCACCTGCGGCGTGCCGCCTGCGTTGAAGGCGAGCAGCTTCTTGACCAGCGAGAAGGCCACGCCGGGAGGCGCAGGTTCGTCGAGACGCTGCTGCTGCAGCGCCATGTAGGCGCGGTCGTCACCGGCTTCAAAGACCTGGTTCTCGGCCTCGAAGTCGAAGAGGGCGCGAGAGGAAATGGCAACGACGAGTTGACCGTTCAGCGTGGCAGGCATGCCGGCATTGTCGGCGGCAGCGGCCTCACTGCATGAACCCGATGCGACCCTTCTTCTGGCCCGCCGCAGGCAGGTCGTCGCAGAGCACCGTGCCGCGCTGCGCCAGCCGGGCATTGCCGAACCCCGTCATCCAGGCGCGGCGCATCTCGCGCGGGGCGAGCTCGGCCATGCGGTCGAGCACCGCCTCGCTGGGCTGGTCGTCGAAGCGGCGGCCCCAGTCATGGCCGCCGCGCAGCTTTTGATAGAGCCGCAAGGCAATCGCCTTGGCGGCGGCGAAGTCAGGCGCCTGCACTTCGAACACGTTGACCCGGTTCAGGATGGGGTCGGGAATGCTGCGGGCGTCGTTGGCGGTGGCGACCCAGATCACCTGGCTGGCGTCGACCGGCACCTCGGCGAACTCGTCGATGAAGGCGCTGGCGGTGTCATGCTCCAGCAGGCTGTAGAGCGAGCCGAGCGGATCGTAGGCAGCTTCGCCACCGGCCTTGTCGATCTCGTCGACGACCATCACCGGGTTGGCGTACTCGCCTTCGACGAGCGCCTCGAACACCTTGCCGGCTCGCGCGCCTTTCCACTGGCTGGAGGCGCCTGACAGCACCCACCCGGCCGTCAGCGAGCTCATGGACACAAAGCCCATGCCGGTGCCCAGCAGCTCGGCCAGCTGCCGGGCGAAATGGGTCTTGCCCACGCCCGGCGGGCCGAGCAGGAGCAGGGGCGTGATTTCCAGTGCGTCGCTGCTGTCGTTGCACAGCGCGATCTGGCGGCGTACGTCGTCCAGCACCTCGTGGAAGTTGGGCAGTTCGTCGTACAGCGCGGCCATCGCCGGCAGGCCGGAGGGCTTGACCTGGAAGCGCTGCTCGCCCTTCTCGAGCATGCGTTCATAGGTGGCACGCAGCGACTCGTGTTCCTTCGGCGGCAGCTTCTCCAGCCGCCGGCTGACCTCTTCGAGCCGGTAGATGCTGCGCATGCGCGCCAGCGGGATGCGGGGGCTGACACAGGTGATCGCGGTACTGCTGCTCATGGGTCGGTTCCTCGGCTTCGCCCCCATTCAAGCAAAAGCCGGCGCGCTTGTGGACTCCGAGTTAGCCCGGATTCGTGCAGTTGTTGGGTCAGCTCGACAGCGGCGGCAGTTACAAATGCGTGAAGCAATTGGCATCGTGCTCGGGTTTACCCCTAAAAGTGCTTGGTGCTGGTGCGCCTGTGCACCGAACATGCGCGGTTTACAGGAGAACGCACCATGTCCTTGTTCACCGCGGCGCAGGCTTCCATCGGCCGACGTCTGGCCCTCGTGCTGTCCACCATCCTCGGCCTGCTGGTGCTCAGCAGCGCGCTGGCCGTCTGGGAGTTGCGCAAGCTCGGCCGCGAGGTGGACGACATGTTCGCGCGCGACCTGAAGGTGGAGCGCGCCGCGACCGACTGGATGCGCAACACCAGCTCCGGCGTGCAGCGCGCTGCGGCCATTGCCAAGAGCAGCGACCCCTCGCTCGTCGAGTACTTCGCGCCGGCCTCCGCTGCGGCCATCGCTGAAACCAACGAGCTGCAGAAGCTCATCGAATCCGAACTGGACTCTCCCGAGGAACGCGAGCTCTTCGCCCGCATCGGTGAGTTGCGCAAGGCCTATCTCGCCGCACGCGATGCCGTGAGCAAGGCCAAGAAGGCCGGGGATGTGGAAGGCGCGAGCAAGATCTTCGCGGAGCAGTTCGAGCCCACGTCCAAGAGCTATCTGGAAGGCGTGTCCACGATGGCTGCCCGCCAGCGCAGCCAGCTCGATGCCTCGGGTCAGCGCGTCGAAGCGCTGCGCTCGCGCACGGTGGCCGTGCTGGTGGGCGCCACGGCCCTGGCCCTCGCCATTGGCATTGCGCTGAGCGTGCTGCTCACGCGCAGCATCACCGGCCCGCTGCGTACCGCTGAGCGCGTCGCGCACGAGATCGCTGACATGAACCTCAGCGGCGATGCCCAGCGCCACTACGGCGCCGACGAAACCGGCCAGTTGCTGCGCGCCCTCGACGCCATGCGCGAAGCGCTGCGCCAGGCTTTGCAGCAGGTGCGCGGCGTGGTCGACAACATCACCACTGCCAGCAGCGAGATCGCCAGCGGCAATGCCGACCTCAGCGCGCGCACCGAGCAGACCGCCTCCAACCTGGAGGAGACCGCCAGCGCGATGGAGGAGCTCACCAGCACCGTGCGCCACAGCGCCGACTCGGCGGCCCAGGCCAACCAGCTCGCCACCTCGGCCACGCAGGTGGCCGTGCGCGGCGGCGAAGTGGTCAACCAGGTGGTGAGCACCATGAGCGCCATCCATGCCTCCAGCCGCCGCATCGGCGACATCATCGGCACCATCGACGGCATTGCCTTCCAGACCAACATCCTCGCGCTGAATGCCGCCGTCGAAGCCGCGCGGGCTGGCGAGCAGGGCCGTGGCTTTGCCGTGGTGGCCGGCGAGGTGCGCACCCTGGCCCAGCGCAGCGCCGAAGCCGCGCGTGAGATCAAGGCCCTGATCGGCGCCAGCGTCGACCAGGTCGAGGCTGGCGCTCGCCTGGTGGAGGAGGCCGGCGGCACCATGACCGAGATCGTCACCAGCGTCCAGCGCGTGACCGACATCGTCGGCGAGATCAGCACCGCGGCCACCGAGCAGAGCCAGGGCATCGGCCAGGTCAACGTCGCCGTGGCCGACCTCGACAAGATGACCCAACAGAACGCCGCCCTCGTCGAAGAATCCACCGCCGCCGCCGAAAGCCTCAAGGACCAGGCCGCCCGCCTCAGCGGCGTCGTGGCGACCTTCAGGCTCCGCTGAAGGCCACTCGGCCGCTCAATAACTCCAGCATCACCGATGCGCGCGCAGCGCCGCATCCCCTCCAGCGGGTCGCGCTGATCCGGCTTCGCCGGTCAGCCGCGAGCGCCCCCTTGAGGGGG